>CAZJPL010000007.1:0-33607 GCA_964547945.1 uncultured Anaeroplasmataceae bacterium | reverse complement strand
AAAATAATAAGGTATATGCTTATGAATATTATGATTACTGGAAAGATGTAGGTACTTACGATTCTTACCTAGATGCTAACTTAGAATTATGTTCTGATAATTGCACTCTTGATCTTTATGATAGTAAATGGAAAATATATACTAAATCAGAAGATCTTCCACCTGTAAAAATCGGTGATAAAGCAAGTATCAAAGATTCTTTAGTATCTCATGGTGATCAAATATATGGTAAAATTGACCATAGTGTATTATCTCCAGGTGTTAAAGTTGGAGTTGGTTCAGTTGTTAAAAATTCAGTAATCTTAAATGATGTTCATATCGGTAAGAATTGTCATATTGAAAATACTATTATCGATAAAGACGCAGTTATAGGTGATAATTGTGTTATCGGAACTGGTGATGATTATACTCCAAATAAAAACAAACCAAAGGTATTAAATTCAGGAATTAATGTCATCGGTAAACGTATAGTATTACCAGAAAACACTATAGTTGAAAGAAATGTTAGAATTCCTTCTTCAGCAACCACAAAGCATATAGAAACAAAACACTTACATAGTGGTGAATCTTTAGAATAATAATATTAAAAGACCTTGAGTCTAGGTATTAAACCTGATTCAAGGTCTTATTTTATTTATTTTTGTTAAAAAACCATATCTGTATCATCTATAGAACTTATCATTTCCCATACTGTAACACCATTTCTTTTTATTTCTAAAAGCTCTTCAAAACTAGAAACTTCAGTTGGTTCTTTATAAAATTCACAAAAACTAATATAGTCTTTCCTATTATCATAATAATATGTTATAGAGTACCACTTTTTTTTATACTTAAATTCTATTTCTAAATACATATCAATAAATTCTTTTAATTTTTCTTTTGTCATTGTATTAGCCATATATTACTCCTCAATTGTTTAGTATTAACAAATAATGTCTCCATCATCTATAGAACTTATCATTTCCCATACTGTAACACCATTTCTTTTTTCTCTTCTCTTTTCATACTCTTACCCTCTTTTTTTAATGTATTATTATTTATCCCTTTGTCATATGATTCCCATCTTTTTTGCATATAAGGTTTAAAAGGATAAATAGGTATTCCTTTTTCAACTACATATGAAAATATTTCATTTGGAGTAGGACCATATACTAATATTCCAGATGGTGATAATTCATCTACTACTATTTTTAATTCTTCAGCAAACTTTTTCCTGTTATCTTTTAATCTGACACATCCATGTGTTCCGATGGCTATTAATCTATTTTTTGGATAAGCTTTTAAGTCATTTCATTTCTTTAATAAAACACAATCACAATGATTAGAGAGACTATTAAATTCACAGTATATTTTAAGTTTACTATTTTTATAATAAATTATAGAATCAAAATATCGTCATCATCTATAGAACTCAACATTTCCCATACTGTAACGCCATTTCTTTTTACTTCCATAAGCTCTTCACAAGTAGAGACATCAGTTGTATCCTTATAAAATTCACAAAAACTTATGTAATATTCACCATTTTCTTCAAAATGTGTAATTGAATACCATTTTCTTTTATACTTAAAATTCATTTCAAAATACTGTTCCATAAGTTCTTTTAACTTTTCTTTTGTCATTGTATTAGTAATTTCAGTTTTCTCTTTATTTTTTGGTTCTTTTATACATTTCGTATCTTTCTTCGATGTATTATTTTTATTATTTGTCCCTTTGTCATATGCTTCCCATCTTTTTTGCATATAAGGTTTAAAAGGATAAATAGGTATTCCTTTTTCAACTACATATGAAAATATTTCATTTGGAGTAGGACCATATACTAATATTCCAGATGGTGATAATTCATCTACTACTATTTTTAATTGCTCAGCAAAAATTTTTCTATTACCTCTTAATCTGACACATCCATATGTTCCAATGGCTATTAATCTATTTTTTGGATAAGCTTTTAACGAGCTATAAGTCATTTCATGTCCTATTCTAACATTAGGTACTACTTTTAAACCTCTTCTACCAAAATGATATGTAGTGGCTAAATTAACGAAAATTTGACTACATTGAACTATAGGTGGCATATCATCATATGGGCTAGCATCTAAACCTATAACAAACATATATTTTCTTAATTCCTCTATATATTTGTTTGGATCATTAATAACCGGTTGAAAATATTTATCATTACAATAAAATGACATTGCAACCTTTGATTTCTCACTATCTTTTATTTTATTACGACAATCCCATTGATAAATATCACTTGGAATTTCAGTAGCTACCATCCATTCTTCAACAATAGGATAGCCTTCTTCTGTGAATCTAGCTCCATTAATTAAATTAGAGAGAAATACATCTCTAACATATGGTGTTTTATATGCCTTATCCATAATTTAGTTAGCCCCTTTCAACTAAAATATATACCAGTCCGGTTTATTTTACAAGTGTTTTTTTACAAATACACATAAAAAAAGATACCCTAAGGTATCTTATCTTTCTTTACCAATGAAGAATATTGCTAATGTACCAGGTCCTGAATGAGCTCCGATAACTGGCCCTATACAATTAATTAATATATCTTCTATTATAATATCAGGATTATTTTCAGCTAATTTCTTAATTTCATTAGCTACGAAATTTGCATCTTCTAAACAATCGCCATGACCTATCATAATCATTTGAGGTACGTTTCTAGTAATAGAGTCTTCTACTCTTTTAATAAGCCCTTTTAAGCTACCATTGCGTCCTCTTTTCTTTTCCATAGCAACTAAATGACCATCATCATCAACATGTAAAATAGGTATAAGATTTAATATTCCAGCTAAGAAAGCTTTAATATTAGAAACTCTACCACCACGACGTAAAGTTTCTAAACTTTCTACAGTGAACCAATGTGATAAATGTGGTCTTAATTCAAGTAAGGCATCCATATTTTCATCTATAGTTTTACCTTCATGTTTATATTTATTTGCATAATATACAAATAAACCTTCACCTAATGAAGCACATAAAGAATCTACTAATAAAATTTTTGAATCTGGATATTTTTCTAATAATTCTTCTCTAGCTAATCTCATAGCGTTAAAAGTGCCAGATAAACCTGAAGAAAAACCGACACCTAAAATATCATAACCTTGTTTTAAATAAGGTTCATATACTTCAACTATATCAGGAATAGTTAATTGAGCAGTTTTAGCTAATTCCCCTTCTCTTTCTCTACTATAAAACTCCTCATTAGTCATTTCTCTTCCATCTAAAAAGTTTTGGTATTCTTTATCTCCTATAGTAAAACGCATAGGGATAACAACTATACCATTTTCTTCAACGAAACTAACAGGTAAGTCAGTTGTTGAATCTGTAATAATTACATAATCTCTCATTTTCTTTTCCCCTTTCTTTTATCTTTATTTTTTAAAATTATTGTTAATTTTTCTATTTCTTGTTTCCTTTTTTTATTATATCCAGGTTTTACCTTTTTACCTTTAGGTATCATTTTACTAGCTAGAATGTGATAATCAGTTACTTCTTTTTTTCTATTCTTTCTAACATTTCTACCTTTATAATCAACTAATTCATTGTTAACTATATCTTTATAAATAGGTTTAACACCTTTTTTAGCTAACATATCTAAATAATTATCGTCTAAATTATCATATAAGGCAAAAGATATACCACTAGTATTCATTCTAGCTGTTCTACCTGATCTATGAATATAAAATTCAAAATCATAAGGTAAGTTATAAGAAATAACATGACTAACCCCAACAATATCAATACCACGAGCCAAAATATCACTAGTTACTACATATTGATATCTTAAATTATTAATTTCTTTTAATAATCTTTTTCTTTCTCTAATATTCATATTAGAAGAAAGCATTGTTGTATTATAACCTTCATTTATTAAACTATTATAAACAAAAGGTATTTCTTCTTTCTTATTAACAAATATTAAGCATAAATAAGGATTAAAAGTATTTAATAATTTAATTAAAACTTCTATTCTTTCATTATATCTAACAGGAATCCAAATATGCTCTATTTTATTTTCTAATAAATCTTCAAAATTAATATAATTAACATAACTAGCATATTTTTTAATTAGCATTTCTAAATCTTTTTTCATAGTTGCTGAAACAAAGATTTTTTTACTATCTTTAACTAATACTAGTATTTCATCTAATTCCGTTTTAAAATCTTGTTCTAGAGCCATGTCAGCTTCATCTAAAACAAAATATTTAGCATTAAATATCTTTAAAGAATTTTGTCTTAAAGCTAAATCAAAAACCTTCCCTATAGTTCCAATTACTATTTGTGGTTCTTTTTTTGCTAATTTATTAGCTTCTAAAGCACTATTTGTATTACTATCATACAATTTATAATCAATATCTATATCAATTAATAAATCTTTTAAAACTTGAGTTATTTGATAAGCTAATTCATTAGTAGGAACTAATATTAATGCTTGTAATTTCTTTAAATTATAATCAATATTATTTAATATGGGTAACAAATACGCAAGTGTTTTGCCTGAACCCGTTTTTGATGTTAAAATAAGATTGTTAGATTTATCAAATTCTTCTAACATTTTAATTTGTACGGGTGCTAATTTTGTTATATTTTTATTATTAAGATTTGTAATTATCTTACTATCCTTTATATATTTTTGCATAATAACACCACAAGCTATTTTATATTAAAAACTTATATTTTTCAAGTATTATTTAGCTATCTAATTATTGTCACATTAATAATTATTATGCTAAAATATGTTATAAATTTATGCTATAGAGGGATTAAAATGGTTAAATTAATTGAACCTCAAGGTTATTGTGAGGGTGTCAAAAGAGCTATTCAAATGGTTGATAGCTTAATTTATAAAAATACTAAAAAACCTATATATTTACTTGGTAAATTAATTCATAATGATATAGTTATGTCTTATTATAAAGAAAAAGGAATAATTATTTTAGATGAACATAATAAAATTGAAGAAATAAAGAAAATAGATAGTGGTACTATTATTCTTCAAGCTCATGGATCAGCAGATATTATTTATGATATTATTAAATCTAAAAAAGATTTAGTATTAATAGATGCAACTTGTCCTTTTGTTTTATTAATCAAAAATAGAATTAAAGAATATCTAAATAAAAATTATAAAGTAATCTATATAGGAAAACATAGACATTCAGAAAGTGATGCTATTAGAGCCATATCAAAAGATATTATATTTATCACTAAATTAGAAGAATTAAAAGAGATAAATATAAATACTAATTTAATATATGTAACTAATCAAACTACCTTATCTTTAATTGAATTAGAAGATATTTTTAACTACATTAAAGATAAATATCCTACTGCTGTAATAGATAATAAGATATGTCTAGCTACTACTAAACGCCAACAAGCTGTTTTAAATGCCAATTACGATTTAATTATAGTAGTAGGTGATATTAATTCTAGTAATACAGTAAGACTTCATGAATTAGCTAAAAGAAAGACTAATAGTATATTAGTATCTAATTTATTAGAATTAAAAAAATATGATATAGATAAAAATCTAAATATCGGAATAGCTAGCGGAGCTTCTACTCCTCCAGAAATAGTTAAAGAAATATATGATTACCTAATCAAATAAAGTCCTATTTTTACCATAATATAGGGCTTTTTTGCCGTATTTATCATTAATATTTTTAATCATTTCATCTAACATTTCTACTTTTTCATCTTTAGTTAGAGAATTAAATAAATTATATTCTTCTTTTTCTAAGAAAGTTTTATGTTCTAAATTACTAAAACCAACTCCAAGTAATCTTAAAGTATCTCCTTTATAATTTGAGTTAAATAAGTCTTCTACTACATTCCTTATTACTTCATAATCATCAGTATATTCTATTGTTTTAGTTCTAGTAATAGTTTTAAAATCAGTATTTCTTAAAGTTATAGTGATAGTTTTCGTAATATATTGTTCAGCTATTAATCTATTATAAACTTTTTTAGTAAGAGCTTCTAATTCACTCAATATTTCTGATTCACTATCTAATCTTCTATCATAAGTATTCATGTTAGATATAGATAAATTATCTTCTTTATGAAGTGGGGCAATAGTATTTCTTGATTTACCTTGAAATTTATCTACTATATCTAAGTAATAATCTAGACTTATTACTTTTAAGACTATATCTTTATTATCAGGATTTAAAAAATCACCTATTGTTTTAATATTTAACTCTTCTAATTTAGGATAGGTTTTTTTACCAATTCCAAATATTTCAGATACTTCTAATTTATAAAGCATATCTTTAACATCTTTATTTCTTAAGACAGTAAGTCCTAAAGGTTTTTTTAAATTAGAAGCCATTTTAGCTAGAAACAAAGTAGTTGCGACACCTATTGAACAAGGCAAGTGATAAGTTGTTAAAAGTCTTGTTTGTATCTCTTTAGCTATAACTAGAGGATGACGTTTTTTGCTAATAGATGTTATATCAATATAAGCTTCATCTATAGAACCTACTTCTATTAAATTACTATATTCTTTTAATAAATTAATAAATTTATTATGATAATCTAAATAATAACTATAAGGGAGACTAACTACATTTAAAGTTTTTAAACGTTTAAAAGCTAAAGCAAGTGGCATACCACTATGTATACCGTACTTTCTTGCCTCATATGAACAGGTAGAAACAATTCCGTAATTAGAGTTTTCTCTACCTATAGCGAAAGCCGTATTTCTTAAAGCAGGATTATATATTTCAGCGACTGAACAAAAGAAAGCATTAAAATCAATATGTAATATGATATTAGCCAAATTAACACTTCCTTTTTTTTATATTTTAAGCTATAATAACAACGTTAACTAATTATAACATATTTTAAAAATGAGGTGTAGATTATGTCAAAAAAGAATAATCCGGAAATAAAAAAGAAAAAAGAAAATAAAAAGAAAAAAATTGAAGAACCTAAATCATATACTAGTCCACTAAACAAAAGATGGGGTAAAATATTAATTGGCTTTATTTGTGTTTGTTTGGTTTTAGCTGTTTTAGCTACTGTTGTATATTTCATATATTCTACTTTGACTACTGTTTAATATTCGCCAAGCGAATATTTTTTTTGGTGTTATTATGATTAAATTATGTACTATAGATTTAGATGGAACCTTATTTGATAAGGATAAAAATATCTCAGATAAAAATAAAGAAGCTATAAAAAAGGCTAGAGAATTAGGTTGTAAAATAGTTATAGCTTCAGGTAGACCATATTGTGGGGTTAAACCTGTACTTGAAACTCTAGGCTTAACTACAGTTGATGATTATGTAATTTGTTATAATGGGGCTAAGATTATGAATGTTGGTCTAAATAAAACTATTTATACTACTTCCCTAAATACAGATGATCTAAAATCTATCTATCAAGAAGCTCTAAATTTTAATAGTTATTGTCATGCCTTCACGACTGATGAAAATTTAGTATGTTCTAAACCTAATCCTTATACTGATGTTGAAATGAGAATAAATAAATTAGAAGCTACTTATACTAATTTATTTGAATTAGATAATCTAGATTTCTTAAAAATTATGATAATAGATTCTAAAGAAAACCTAGATTACATCGAAACTTATATTAATCAGGATATTCTTGATAAATATTCAATGGTTAGAAGTTCTCAAATCTTTTTAGAATTTTTAAATAAAAAATCTGATAAAGGTGAAGCCTTAACATTCTTAGCTAATTACCTAAATATAGCTATGTCAGATACTATGGCTATTGGTGATGCCGGAAATGATTTAAATATGATTATTAAATCAGGTATGGGTGTCGCAATGGATAATGCCTTCCCATACGTAAAAAAAGCCGCTCAATTCATCACTTTAGATAATGAATCAAGTGGCGTAGCTTACGCTATTGATAAATTTATAATAAATGAAGCAACTCTTTAGCATTCATAATAGCTCCTTTAGATAAGTTATTACCAGCTATCATTCTTGCTATTATTTCAATACGCTCATCTATATTTAGCTCTTTAATATAAGCGTAGGTTTTACCATTACTTTCTTCTTTATATATTAGATATGAAGTATCTCCACTAGCTGCCACACTAGCGATATGAGTTATACAAATAACTTGATTAAAACTAGATATCTCTTTAATCTTTTTAGCTATTTTTAAGGCAGCTTCCCCAGATACACCTGTATCTATTTCATCAAAGACCATTAAGGAATAATTTTTAGTCTTAGCTTCAATAGTTTTAATAGCTAACATAAATCTAGCTAGTTCACCACCACTAGCTACTTTAGCTAACTCTTTTAGTGGTTCACCTATATTAAATGAAACTAAGAAATTAATAGTATCTATTCCTTCTTCTTTATATTCTGATTTATCATCTATACTATTAAATTCTATTTTAAAAGATATATTAGCTAAATCTAGATCTTGACAGGTCTTAATTATTTCTTTTTCTAATGATTTAGCCTTATTTATTCTCAAGTCCCTTATTTTAAGGGCTTTTTTCTTTAGTATATCTTCTATATTTAACAGTTCATTTTTTACCTTATTAATTAAATCATCATAATTAACTATCTTATCTATTTCATAAGAAATATTATTATAATAACTAATTAATTCACTAACTGACTTCTTATATTTATCCTTAATTTTTTCAATTTCATAATATCTATTTTCTAGATTTTCTAAATATAATTCATCATAATCTAGACTATTTAATTCATTATAAATAGAACTTTTTATATCTTCTAAATTATAATAAATATCAGCTAAATTATTATCTATATTAGAATATTTATCTTTTAAATTACTTATACTACTAATACTATCTTTAGCCTTATATAAGTTATCACATATATAATTATCTAAAAGCTCATAACTATCCTTTAAAGAAGTAAATATCTTATTATAATTCTTTAAAACACTTATTTCTTCTTTTAATAGTTCATCTTCATTTTCTTTTAAATCAAGTTCACTTAATTCTTTTTGTTCATATAATAAGAAATCTAGTTTTTCTGTAGAACTATTCTTATTATTTAATAAATCTTTATATTTTTTAAGTACTTCTTGGTAATTAATATAAGTTAATAAGTAATCATTTTTAGCTTTAATTATATTATCTTCATTATCTAAAAAATCTAGGTAATTAGCTTCATTATATAATTTAAAAGTATCTTGTTGTTCATGAATATTAAATAAATAAGAAGCTATATCTTTAAGCTCAGTTAAAGTAATATTTTTATTATTTAACTTAATAATATTTCTACTATCTTTAAGCTCTCTTCTTATTACAATATTTTTAGTATCAGTTATACCTATACTAATTAAATATTCTTCTAATTTAGGACTTTGACTTGTAAAATATGCCTCAACAAAGGCACTTTTTTCTCCATAACGTATTAAATTTTGATAAGCTCTATTACCACTTAATAATAAAAGACTATCAATTATTAAACTTTTACCAGCTCCAGTATCACCAGATATTATATTTAAACCTTTATTAAATTTAACATCTATATCTTTTATTATGGCAATATTATTAATTATTAATCTTTCTAACATATTTAATCCTCTTTTTATATATCTTCATTATATAATAGTAGAAAAATCAATTTTTTTAGTAGCTTTATTACTAATTATAGCTAAAAATTCTTGATTACCATCAGTACCTAATACTTTTGATTTAGTTATTTTATTAATATATAAGTTACTTTTGTTTAATACTTCTTCTATTTTATTTAAAACCTTCAAATGTAATTTCTTATCTTTAACAATACCATTTTTTAAATAGATATTTCCTAGTTCAAATTGAGGTTTAATAAGTAATACTAAATAATTATTATCATTTAGATAATAAGTTATAGCCTTAATTAAATTACTTATACTAACAAAAGAACAATCTAGTAAAATTATATCTATAATTTCATTAAAATTAATTAAATCTAAGATATTAGTATTTTCATATGATTCTACTCTCTTATCTTCTCTTAGTTTATCTGCAAGTTGATTAGTTCCTACATCTACAGCATATACTAGCCTTGCCCCATGTGATAAGGCACAATCAGTAAAACCACCAGTAGACGACCCTATATCTAAAACTACCTTATCTTTAAAATCAAGATTAAAGGTGTTTATGGCACATTCTA
Source organism: uncultured Anaeroplasmataceae bacterium (assembly GCA_964547945.1). Classification (GTDB taxonomy): domain Bacteria; phylum Bacillota_I; class Bacilli_A; order Acholeplasmatales; family Anaeroplasmataceae; genus CALUXS01. The sequence continues at coordinate 23,453 of CAZJPL010000007.1, read as the reverse complement.
GTTTTAGTCCACCTCTAGATACATATTTTAAGGTATTATCTTCTATTATTTCTATAGTATCAGTATCCAAAACATTATAAGATGGCTTATCTATAATCTTACCATTTACTTTAATAGCTTTATTTTTAATATTAATTTGAGCTTTATTTCTTGTTTGAAAATAATTATTTTCAACTAAATATTGATCTAATCGCATATCTCTTTTATTTTCTTTAATATATTTTCATTATTGAAACCGTATTTAGCTAAGACTTCAACTATACTACCTTGTTCAATAATATCATCTACACTAAAATTAATAGCCGATACATTAGTTATATTATAAGCTAACATATTAGAATATATAGAACCTGTAGTTATTACTTCTTCAATAACTAAAAATGGTAAGTTTAATTCTTTTAAAAAATCTAACATTTGATAATCTAGAGGTTTTAATACTCTAGCATTTACTAAATAAACATCTAAATTATTTTTAACTATTAATTCATCTAAATATTCTAAGATTGCTCCATAAGCTATTATTATAGCCTTACTACCTTTTCTTATTATTTCCCATTTAAATGGTTGAGGTGTTAGTTCTAATTCATTTAAATTAACTATTACATCTTTTCTAGGATAACGGATAACTACAGGATGATTAATATTAAAGGCTTCTGTAAATAAACCTGCAGCTTCTTTTGCGTTTCTAGGTTCAACAACTATAATATTTGGCATTGAATTAAACATCGCAACATCATATATTCCTTGATGAGTAGGACCATCATGACCTACTACACCAGCTCTATCAATACCGATAATTACTGGTATATCTTGACGTGCTATATCCATAAGTAAAAAATCATAAGCTCTTTGAGCAAATGTTGAATACATGAGTAAGACAGCTCTTTTACCACCTAAAACTATACCAGAAGCCATAACTGTAGCATGTTCCTCTGCGATACCTACATCTATTAAATTATCAGGATATAATTTAGAGAATCTTTCTAATTTAGCTCCTACTTTCATAGCTGGGGTAATTATATAAAATTCTTTTTGTTTCCTTAGTTTAATTAATACTTCACTCACAACTTCAGAAAAAGAATGCACATCAGCTAAACTTCTTTTTAATGATTTACCAGTTTTAGTATCAAAAGGTTCAACACCATGAAATGTCCCAATATCATCTTGTTCAGCCAAATTATAACCTCTACCTTTTTCAGTTATAACATGTAATAATACAGGTCCTTCAACATCTTTAACTCTTTTTAAAGCTTGAGTAATAGATTTTAAATCATTCCCATTAACTGGTCCGTAATAATTAAAGCCTAAATCTTCAAAGATATTAACATGCTGAATATAAGCCTTAAATGACCTTTTAAGTCTATGAAACATATTTGTAAAAGGAGTAGGTAATATATTATTTAATATCTTTTTAAGCTTAATAATTATTTTTTTATTTCTTAATTTATCAAATACTACACTTAAAGCACCTACACTTTTAGATATACCCATTTTATTATCATTTAAAATAATTAAAGGGTTATAATCTTTTAAAGTTCCTAGATAATTAAGGGCCTCAAAACTTATTCCATTTACAATAGAGGCATCACCTATGACAGTTACTAATTTTCTATCAGTATTTTTACCTCTAGCTATCATTAATCCTGACATAGCTGAAATAGGTGTTGAGCTATGTCCGCTTTCAAAGATATCATAAGGTGATTCCGCTCTATTCATATAACCACTTAGACCGCCATATTGTCTTAAAGTAGTAAAATCTTTAGCTCTACCTGTTAAAATCTTATGAACATAACTTTGATGTCCTACATCATATATTATATCTGTCTTTTCATAATCAAATACAGAATAAAGGGCAATGCTGAGTTCAACTATACCTAAATTACTAGCTAAATGACCACCAGTTTTAGCTATATTATTAATTAAAAATTCTCTTATTTCTGTAGCGAGTATTTCTTTTTCTTTATAACTTAAATTAGCTAAAAAAGATGGATCTTTTATCTTCCATATGTCAAACAAAGTTCCCACCCCTTTCACATATTTTTCTCAAAATCTTCTTGATTAGTATTACCTTTAAATTCTTCTAAACCTAATTCAGTCATTTTTAAAGTGACTGCCTTTTCTTTATCTTGTAAGATATTATAACATTCTTTTACTAATTCTAATCCTTTAGTATAATTATTAACTAAATCATCTAAAGAGATATTTTTATCTTCTAGTTTTTTAACTATTTCTTCTAATAATTTAACATTATCTTCATAACTAGGCATTATTTCACCTCCTCAATCTTACTAACAATTTCACCATCTTTAACTCTAGTAATAAGTTTATCACCTATTTTAACTTGTTTTATAGAATTAATATATTTATCTTTGACCTTAGCCATAGAAAAGCCTTTATCTAGAACTTTTAAAGGACTAAGAGAATCAAGTTTAGCAGTAAGTATATTAAAGTTTTGTTTAATATTATTTATATCTTCATTATATTTATAATTTAGGTCAGTTTCTAATTTATTTAAAGCTTTCTTCTTTAAATTAATATCTAAAATAGGATTATATTTAGATATATTAAGTAAATTAACTTTTAAATTATTTTTTAAATCTTGTAATCTTAAATTATATAGATTATCTATTTGTTTATATAAATTAACTAAATCCTTATTTTGATTTTTAATATTATTAATTGGATTTAAACTTTCAAATCTCTTTTCATATTGTATCAAGCCTAAATTATATTCTACCATTTTATTATTATATATCTTAGTTAATAATTTTAGGTAGTTTGTAGTCTCTTGAGTTAGACTTATTAAATCAGGTACTACATATGTCCCTGCCGCTGTTGGGGTAGGACTACGAAGGTCTGCTACATAATCACTAATAGTAAAATCTGTCTCATGACCAACCGCACTTATTACAGGTATCTTACTATTATATATAGCATCCGCTACTATTCTCTCGTTAAAAGGCCACAAATCTTCCATTGAACCTCCACCACGAGCTAATATTATTACATCTACTAAAGAATCAATATTTGCCTTATTTAAAGCTCTAGCAATATCTTCTTTAGCTCCTTCACCTTGAACTTTTACAGGATATAAAATAATTTCTACTTTATTATATCTTTTATTAATAGTCTCTATAATATCTCTTATTACCGCTCCTGTCGGGCTTGTTATAACACCTATTTTCTTAGAAAATCTAGGTATTACTTTTTTTCTTTCGGGTGAAAAATAACCTAAAGCATTTAATTCTTTTTTTAATTTTTCAAATTTTAAATATAAATCTCCAATTCCAGCTAACTTCATTCTTCCAACATATATTTGATATGTTCCATTAGCAGTATAAGCAGATAATCTACCTCTTAATATAACCTTATCTCCATTTTTAGGTTTAAAATCTAGAGTGCTTGCGTGAGAGGCAAACATAATACAATTAATTTGAGAACTATTATCTTTTAAAGCAAAATATAAATGCCCTGAAGAATGAGCTTTAAAATTAGATATTTCTCCTTCAATTAAGAAATTTTGAAGATATATATTATTATCTAAAATACTTTTAATATAATTATTTAAAGCTGATACTGTAAGTGTTTGATTAGTACTCATTATTTCTTTCCTAAGTAAGTAGTTATTTTATCTAATACACTATTATTAAACTTAACAGAATCTACACTTTCTAAATAACTATATGAACGGCTTATCTCTAAAGCTTCATTAATAATTATATGATAATCTAATTTAGTATATTTAAGTTCATAAGTAGCTAATTCTAAAATAGCTAAATCAACTAAATTTAGCCTATCTATAGTATATTTAGTTAAATTCTTTTTAATAATATCATCTATTTCTTCTTTATTATTATATATATTTAAAGAAATATCTTTAATATCTTTATCTAATACATCTCTTTCAGCAAATATATCTAAAGGACTAATTTGTTTTAAATTTACTTCATAGAGAATAGTCATTATTTCAATTCTTTTCTGACGTCTATCCATATTATTCCTCCTTCAAAAAAGAAATTACTTCTTCAATTATTTCTTTATTATTTTCACTTAATAACATTAAATGACTCATATCTTCTAAAACAACTAGCTTCTTCTCATATATAGCTAAATCATATAAATATTTAGCTGATTCATAAGGAACTAATTGATCTAATTTCCCCCACATTATTAAAACAGGACAAGTTATAGCTATCGTTTCCTTATTACATTTTCTAATAATTTTCATAAATACTTTTATATTTCTAAAAGTATATCTAGAAAACACATTATGAAAAAACATGTTAAGAGCTATTTTATCATTATCATTTAATATCTTTTTTTCTAGTTCATTCTTTTCCTTTTTTATTTTTCTTATAAATTTAAGTCTAGAATTTATTAAATTAAAATTTAAGTATCTATTAGCTGGAGCTAATAATACTAATTTTTTTATTTCCCTTATTTGATGTAGGTATGTTCCTAAAGCTCCGCCCATTGAATACCCCATACAATCTATATGATCATAATTTAAAGCTAGTTCATCATATAATTTTATTAGATTATTAAAAGTATCTTGAAGCTTAAACAATTTATAATTAGGTTTTATACCATGACCAGGAACTTCATATAAAGCTACCTTATCATATTCTTCTTCTAAATAAGGAACTATTGTTTTAAAATCTTGAGTATTAGTTAAAAAACCATGAATTAAAATAATAGCTTTCATAAAATCACACTAAAAAAGCAATCAAAGATGTTATACCAAAAGATACTAAATAAAACAAAATAAAATGCCAATTAAATTGTATCTTGTGGTATCTCCAAATACTATACATTATAGCTGTTATAATAATTACCACATTTAATAATAGACATAACCAACCAGTAGTATAGTTTCCTAACAATAAGAATAAAAATAAATATAATGGCAATAATAATTTATAACCAAATATACTAGTAGATCTTTCGCCTACTAATTCTATCTTTAATCTTTTAACTTTATATAAAGTAATTATATGTAATATTAATACTGCTATTAGCATTAATATTAAAGAACTGTAGTTTGCAAACTCAGTTCCAAAATTATTAAAAGACCTAGATATGAAATGCTTAATAACTAAATCTACACTGCCCATGAAACTAATCTGAGTCCAGTTAATAAATGTATCATCTAAACCTAAACCAAAATATAAAGAAATTAATAAAAAGGCTGGTAAGATTAAATATAATAAAGATAAAATAATTGAATCAGTTAAATTATATGTTCTACTAGCTATAAATGATTGAAATAAAAATAAAGAAATAAATATAACATCTACACATAATAAATATAAAAATAGATATTCATAATATAGGTCTATTTGTTTAATTGCTAGTATAGCTATACCTATTAAGATATTTAAACTAAAAACTAAAACATTAGCTATTATATTAAAATAAGTTTTAGTTTGATATATAGCCCTTGATGTAATAGGTAAGGAATAATAGTAATTAGCCATACTCTTAATATAATTATGTCTAAAATCTAGAATAGGTAATATATAACCAACAACAAATAAAACTATTACTGATACATAAGACATTTGTAGTAACATATCTTTATTACTTTCACTTATAAATAAAGTTAATATAGGAAAAGATACAAAATATACTAAAAATAAGACTATATAAAATAAAGATTCTTTTTTTAATAAATATGATAAATATTTCTTATTCATCTTAAAACCTCCATTTGATAAACTATCCATACGTCAAATGGAACTTTTTTTATTTCTAAATATTTAGCATCATGAAATACATATTTTATTTTTTCAATATCACTATATAAATCTAAGGATAAAATATTATCTGATTCATCTTTTCTTAAAATATATAGACAATCTAGGTTATATTTAACATTAGGCTTTTTAAATACTATTACTTGATATATTGGGTCATTTAAATAAATTTTATCGCTTAAAGTAATTAATTTACCATATTCTAAATAAGCTATTTGATCTGATATATCAGCTAATTCTCTTAAACTATGGCTAGATAAAACGACATTGATATTTTTTTCTTTCATAATGTTACGTAATTCTTCTTTAAATATGCGTTTACATATAGGATCTACTCCGTCAAATGTTTCATCTAGTAATAATAGTTTAGGAGCTATAGCTAAAGCTAAAACTAAATAAAATCTCTTTAATTTACCTTTAGATAAATGATATAGCGAATCCTTTGGTTTTAATTCAAAACGTTCTAATAAATAATTAAAATAATTTGTATCTAAATCATAAAAAGACTCATAAAACTTCTTAGTGTTAGATATAGTAGAATCTATTTCAAAATATGGAGTATCAGGAATAAATACTATATCTTTTTTAGCATTAATATTAGAATATATAGTTTCAGTACCAAGTAAAATAGTACCTTCATCAGGTTTTAAGATACCAGCACATAAACGTAATAAGGTAGATTTACCAGCACCATTAATACCTACCATTCCAAATACCTTACCATCTTCAATTTTAAATGAACAATCATTAATTACTAATTTATTATTTATATTTTTTGATACGTGTAACACATCAAGCATAACAAGTGCCTCCTAAAAAGGTCTATATATAATTTTATCATAAAATAAATAAAATAAAACTAAGATTTATACCTTAGTTTCATTTTAACATCTATTTATTCTAATTAATCTTTATTATTTTTAACTTTTTGTTCTTGATAGATAAAAATCGCAATAATTAAGATAATTATTCCTGATATAAACCAAATAAAATAATCAAAATTACAATCAAATGATGTTCCCCAATCACTTGTCTCAATTACCCAACTATCAATATACATACCTAAAGCATAACCAATATTTATTATAGCTAAAACTAATACTGCGTAAAACTTCTTCATTTTTTAGCTACCTCATTATCTAAATAAAAGAATTTAGGTACTTTTATATACATAATAACTAATACTACTGCACATAAGATTATACTTGGGAACATATATAATCCATTATATATAAAGGAATAAGTATATGCTGATACAGCTTTATTAAATATTTCAAATGATTGCCAGAATATACAGCCAGCTAAGAAATGACATAAGAATTTACCTAAACCAGCAACTACACTCGCTACTACAACCATACCTATATTATACTTTTTAGACTTATTTATATTTATTACATGATAAAAAATACCAGCTAATAAACCAACTACAAAATAAGTTAAAGTATAATCTAATAATATTTGAAAGAATACCATATACCATGCCCATTCAGAACCATTAATAGCAGTTATTCCGCCTAACATTTGACATAGACTGGTAATTAAACCACATAATCCTCCAGCTACGACCCCGCGACGTAAACCAATTAATATAATAGGTACCATCGCAAAACCTACACTTCCACCATTAGCGAAAAAAGGTACAAAATCAAATATCCTTGATTGTAAGAAATCAAGAATAAACGCAATAGCCGCAAATATAGCAATCTCCGCTATTGCTCTCGTGTTTAAAACACTTTTCTTCATATAATTTCTCCTTTTAAAATAAAAAAATGTCCGTTTAGGACAATGCTAAAAAGGATATCTTTCCCTACGCTAGCATTACCTAGATCAGGTCAACGGGTCGACTATTAAGTCCTCTCAGCCTTTAGGGCTCCCCACGACATCAAAAATTATATCATATTTAATATTAGGATTAAATATCTTTTTTAGTGAAAAATATAACACCTATACCTTCAAAATTAATAATACCTTTACCTTCTACTAATTCATTAGATATACATAAGTTATCATTTTTAGTAAATGTATAACTATCTAAATTATATTTAAATCCAGATAAACTAATAGTACTACCTTCTTTTGCAAATATACTTATATATTTATATTCATCTTTAAAAATAGTAGTACTATTTAGTCTTTCAAATTTAGTATTATCATCTATAAAATAAATATTAGGATATTTTAAAACAAGATTATAATTAGCTATAAAATGTTCTATTCTTTTACCTTTTAAGCCACCATGAATAATTATCTTTTCATAATTAGAAAAATAATTTATCGCATGTTCAGTATCAGTATCATCTTTTATACTATCTAATTTAATTAATTTATTAGCCTTATTTTTAACTATTAAATATTCTTCTTCACTAATAGAATCAAAATCACCTATGGCATAATCTAATTTAATACCTAAATTAATAGCTTCTAGAGCTCCCTTATCTATACCAACTTTAATACTATTAGGTAAGAGTTCTAAAGGTTTTTCATGATAAGACAAGATAAATTCATAAATCATTTTAACATCACCACAGTAACCCCGTTTAAACCTTCTCCTTCGCCACCATATCTAAAAGATTTAACACTAGGATTTTTATCTAATAATTCTCTTACTCTTTTTCTAACTACTCCAGTTCCAAAACCATGAATAATAGATACACTTTCATAATTAGCTAAGACAGCTTTATCGATAAAATCATCAACTAAATCTTTAACTTCTTCATACCTTTTGCCTCTTAAATCAAGGCTCATAGTAGCTCCGTTAACCTGATTATAACCAGTTAATTTAGTCTTTTTAATTTCTTTAGTTTCTTCTACTTTAGTCTTAACTAAATCTTTTTTACTAAAATCCATAGTAAACTGAGAAAAATTAACCTTATATCTATTTTTATTAATACTAAGTATCTTACCAACTTGATTATATGGAATAATCTTAACAAAATCACCAACATTTAATTCTTCATCAAATACTTTAGTATCAATATCTTCACTAGATAAAGTATTAACTCTATTTTTAGCATCCGCAATTAAATGATCTTTAATATCTATATTAGATCTTAATTCTTTAATTTCTTTAAGTAAATTATTAGAATCTATTTTAGCTTTTTCAATAATTAAATCAGCATCTTTTTTCGCTTTAATAAGCAATTTTTCTCTATCTTGTTCAATTAAAGATTTAGCTAAATCAAGTTCTCTTTCTTTACTGTTTAGCATCTCTTTAATATTATCTACTTCTACTAATTTAGAGTTAAGTTCTTGCATCTTATTTTCAAACTCAACTATATCATAATTAAGTGGTTCATCAGCTAATATTTCTCTAGCTCTATTAATTACTCCAAAAGGTAAACCTAAATTATTAGCTATATCAAGAGCATTTGAACTACCTGGTATACCTATTAAAATCTTATAAGTGGCAGCTAAAGTCTTACTATTAAATTCAACACTCGCATTTACTACTCCACTAGTCTTATAAGCATAGTTTTTTAAATCAGTATAGTGAGTAGTAATAATAGCTTTAGTTTTATTTTCCTTAATATATTCAATTAAAGATATAGCTAGAGCACTACCTTCTTTAGGATCAGTACCTGAACCAAGTTCATCTAGTAATATTAAAGAATCATTTAAGTCATTAGCTAAAATACTATTAATTTTAGTAATATGACTAGAAAATGTAGATAATGATTCTTCTATACTTTGTTCATCACCTATATCAGCACAAATATTTTTAAAAACAAAATAACTAGATTCTTTTTTACTATTTGGGAAAATACCAGATTGAACTAATAAACTAAGTAATCCTACAGTCTTTAAAGCTACCGTCTTACCACCTGTATTAGGGCCTGTGACTATGATGACCTGATCTTCTTTTTTCATGTAGATACTAATAGGTACTACCTCATCTTTATTAATTAAAGGATGACATACATCTCTTAAATTAAAAGAAAAATCAGTACTTAATTTAGGTTTTAAATATTCTTTAGAATATTCAGCTTTCGCAAACACTAAATCAAGATAAGTTAAAATATCTAGATTATTTTTTAAAGATTCACTATCAGCCTTAACAAGTAAACTTAACTCAGCTAAAATCTTATTTATTTCAATTCTTTCTTCTTCTTTTAAACTTTCAAATTCGTTTGCTATTAAGAAAGTTTCTTCAGGTTCAATATAACAAGTATTATTAGAACTAGATATATCATGTAAGATTCCTCTAAAAGAATTCTTATATTCTATCTTAACAGGTAAGCATAATCTATTATCTCTAACTACTATTAATAATTCTTGTAATTTATGGCTATTTCTAGCCATTATTTGATTTAATTCTTGTCTTAATTTATTATCAATCAAATTAAGTTTTCTTCTTATTTGAAACAAGTTTTTACTAGCTTGATCTAATACTTTACCCTCATTTGATATAGCAAGGGATAATAAATTTCTAAGCTTAGATAAATTAATTAAATTAGATACATGTATATTTAATTCTTTATATACTTCTTTACTAGAATCAAATATATTAGATAAATATTTAGATATAGCCAAACTAGTATTTATAAAAATCATGATATTTAATAATTCTAATTCATCTAGATTTCCACCTTTATTAACTATACTTAAATAATTAGAAATATCACCATAATTACTAAAAGGTAGTTTGCCATGTTTAACTAATATACGACTTGCTTCATAAGTTTCTTCTATTAATTTATTAACTTCATCATAATCACTACTAGGAGATAAATTAAGCAAGGCTTCTCTCGCTTCTCTAGTATTACAATAAGGTAGTATTAATTTTAATACCTTATCATATTCTAATGTTTTTAAATCAAACATATTATACCTTCTTTAAATATAATCGTGATTAGCTAAAAGTTGTTCATAAGTGACAAAATTAATACCATATAAAGGTTCTTCAGCATTGACAAAAGCTATATCTGATTCATTTATATAATAAAGTAAAGATCTAGAATTAGGATATATTAAGCATATCTTTTTAACCTCTTTTTTCTGACTTTGAAACTTCATATTAACAAAATCAGTTATACCTTCAATAAATCTAATTTTTTCATCATAAATATCTTTACGATATTGCCACTTATACTTACTATTTATAGATATTTCATAACAAGAATAATTATATATTACTTTGATATAATAAATATTACTTACTGTTTCAAGATAGTAATCATAAGGCTTATTCTTCTCTTTTATTAATTTACCTGAACTCGTTTTATATTCGTTTGCTATTTCTTCTAATAAATTACATACTTTAAGTTTAGCTTTCTTTTTCATAGTGGCTTTAATAACAGCGTATATTATTAAAACTAAAACTATAGCACTAATAACACTTATAGAAATAATTATAGGAGTTTGCAATAAAATAATCATTAATTAGCCTCCTTTACCTCCTGAATCTTACCAGTTAGAACACCATTATCAATCATTTTTTGAACTTCATCACCTAAAGCGAAGGTATTTTCATTTGAATACATTTCGCTTGTTATTGGTTTATGAATTATAATTTTTACCTTAGTCTTATGTAAAGGGTAATTGTTACCTATTTTACTAGAACCTATAATACTTATAGGACTAATAGTCGCATTAGCTTTAGTAGCTAGTTTAAATGAACCAGCTTTAAATCCAGCCATTGTTTCATATTCCCTAGTTATAACCCCACCCTCAGGGAAGATAATCATGTTATAACCATGTTTAACTAAATTAATAGCTTTAAGTAAAGCTTTAACTCCTTCTCTTTCATTTTCTCTATCTAGAGGAACTACTTCAAAATTTTTCATTATAGTCTTTAAAATAGGTACACTAGCTAATTCTTTTTTCGCTACGGCAGACATTACTCTTCTATATGCTAGATAAACTAATATAACATCACAACTTGATTTATGATTACCATAAACAACAAAGGTTTCTTGTGGTATATTTTCTACACCTTCTACTTCTAATTTAATTCTTAATATTATTCTAACAAAACAAAGTAGTTGGTACAAGATTGCGTGATTTACTTTATTATCATATCTACATTTTCCTACTATAAAGATAAATAAGAATACTAATAATATAATAAATATTACACTACTGAAAAATCCTAAAACCACATATAAAGCAATATACCATAAACTAGAAAAGGCTAAAAAAGACCATAAATAACTAAATAAAGCAGTGAATAAAATTAATAAACAAATAACTAACATTTTTTACTCTCTCTTTCATAAATATAATAAATAACTTTATCTGTTTCATTTTTAGATATTAAATTAAATAAACTTAAATCAAACTCAGGAAAATAAGTATCACCTTCATATTTTCCTTTAATTATAGATATATATAATCTATCTGCCTTACTAAGGGCAAGCTTATATATACTAGCTCCTCCTACGACAAATATATCTTCATCTATATTTTCTAAAAAACTAACTACATCAGTAACCTTAATACCATCATTAAATTCTCTATCACTTAGACTAGCTACATATATTTTACCATAAGGTAAAGGCTTAGTTTTATAATAAGATTTTAAAGAATCATAGGTATTTTCACCCATTAATACAGTTTGACCTTTAGTTTTTTCTTTATAATATAATAAATCTTCTTTAACATGCCAAGGTATTAAATTCTTATTACCTATTAATCTATCTTCAGTCATAGCCCATATTAAATTAATCATACAGCTACCTTACCTTTAATACCCTTATAAGGATCATAATTTAATAATTCAAAATCTTCATATTTAAAATCAAAAATAGATTTAACATCCTTATTTAAAATCATAGTAGGTAAAGCTCTAGGTGTTCTTTTTAACTGCCTATTAACTTGTTCTAAATGGTTTAAATAGATATGGGCATCCCCAATAGTATGAACAAAATCACCTAATTCTAAATTACATACTTGGGCTATCATCATTGTAAATAAACTATAAGATGCAATATTAAAAGGAATACCTAAAAATACATCTCCTGATCTTTGATATAACTGACAAGATAATTTATTATCTATTACATAAAATTGCATGAAACTATGACATGGAGGTAAAGCCATGTCTTTTACTTGGCTAGGATTCCAAGCTGATATTATTAATCTTCTTGAATTAGGATTAGTCTTAATATCATGAATTAAATTACTTAATTGATCAACCCCGTCAAAATCACGCCATTGTTTACCATATACTGGGCCAAGTTCACCCCAAATTTCAGCGAAGCTTTCATCTTCTTTAATCTTTAAGGCAAATTCTTCTATCGTTTCACCCTTAAAAGAATCACTATTTTTATATTTTTCATAAGGCCAATCATTCCAAATCCTAACATCTTCTAATACTAAAGGTCTAATATTAGTAGAACCAGATATAAACCATAATAATTCATGAATTATACTTTTTAAATGTACTCTTTTAGTAGTAAGTAATGGAAAACCTTCAGCCAAATTAAATCTCATTTGATAACCAAATATAGATATTGTCCCAGTTCCAGTTCTATCTTCTTTTTTAATACCATTATCTAATATATAACGACATAAATCTAAATATTGTTTCATATTATCTCCTCAATCTAAGACTATCACGTCTTTTTTGATTAAACATTTTTATAACTTCTTTAGAAAAACTATTTATTATAGCTAATACTCTTTCATCTTTAAATGAAAATTCACAAAGTAACCAAGCTAAAGCCATGTTAACGTAATATGTATTTAACTTAACTTTAAGAATTAACTTAAATATTTTATCATAATCTCCGTAATTTTTGTATTGTGAAAGTAAAATATCTATACCAGCTCTCACAAAAAACTCTTTTTCTGATAATATAAGCTCTTCAACAAAAGAAAAATATTCATCTAAATTATCTTTAATATCTATATTAGATCCTATAGAATCAGTAACAACCCAAGAATCAGTATATTCTAAAATATTTAATATTTCTCTTTTTAAATCTTCACCTTTTAATCTTTTTAATAAAATAGTACCAAGTAATAAATCTTCTATACATTTATATTTAATATTATCATAAAAAGATAAATCTAAATTCTTACTAAATTTTCTCAAATCAGGTATTTTAACACCTAATATTTTATACTTAGTATTAAATATTCTTTTATTAAATAATTGAGTTTTTAAACTAGATAATTTAGCTAATTCATAATTAAGATTATCTGTATAATCTTTATTATAATAATAAGTATAATTATAAAAATCACCATATATTTGTTTAGAATAACCTTCAAATATAAAACCTTTGTTTAAATAAAGATTAATAGCCCTACTATTACAATCATCTACTATTAATCCAAAACCATAAGTTTTATCTTTAACTTCTTCAAACATCTTATTTATTAAAACTTTAGCATATCCCTTGCCTAAAGATTTAGTAGATGTCATTATTCTAGAAAAAGAATATAAGTCATTATTACAAAATGTATTAGAATCATATTCAATATTAGCTTCATGTAAAGCTGCATAAGCTACTATTTCATTATTATCTTTAATAATTCTGCCTCTATTATCTTTTATTTCTTCTGTCAATAATTCATCTTGAGGATAATCTCCTAACCATACTTGTAAGTTTTCTTCTTTTATTCTTTTTTTAACTTCATTCTTTAAATTTATTATTTCATCTAAATCATTTATACCAGCAACCAAATATTCCATAATCAATATCCTTTCAACTTTTTATATTATATCATAAATTAAGATATTAGAAACGATTAAATTAAGATATATATAATTTTATTTATATCTATAAACAATAAATTACGGCTTAATAAAGCCTTTTAAAATATTAAAAAGGCATCTATAGAGTAAATCTATAAATACCTAATATAATTTTAATTTAAAATTCTAATACTATTTTTCATAAGAATCAAACATAATACAAACATCAATATAATCATAACCTAAATTATCCAAAATTGATTCATTATTATATGTTTTGCCCTTTTCATATCGAATGGATATCACTGAACGAAAATATCGATATACATTATCAACAGTAGATACGGCACCTGTGCCAAGTTCATGAAAATACAATTCACCTCTATCATACGGATATCCAGACCTACTTGTAAGCATATACTCATATTCGTCATCATAAATAAAATCTATTTGTTGTAAATTATCATAACTATATCCTAACATCACTTCTAACCTATAACATCTATTTTTACCTCTATATGTTAAATCTTTTAACACATTTAAACCATTAGCCGGTTCATACTCATCTTTAGGTATTTCTTCTATTGTTATTTTAAATTTAAAATTAAACTCTGGAAAGTCTTCTAAAGTATTTTTATCTTCATATATAGGTACGTCATATCCCAAATCGTCATTTCTTACATACACATAATCAATATAATAATCTTCAAAGACACCAGCTCTTACCGGGTATCCACGTTTTATTGAATACGTACAACTTAAACATGTAAATACCAGTAGTATTACCAATATATAAAATAGTAAATAAGCTTTCTTTTTCATTTTAATTCCCCTAAACTTTTAATAACGTTTTTATCTACTTTAAATCTAACATAGATAATATTTTTTGTCAAATATTTTCTATAAATAAAAAACTTTAGGTTTACCTAAAGTCAATAATTATTATTGTGTAAAATATTCTCTTACTAATTCTTTATTACCAGATTTACTTACTATTCCTTTTTCTATTAGATAGGCATTATCACATAAAGCTTCTGCACAACGAACATCATGGGTTATAGTAATCATTGTGTTTTTAGTTTTTTCATGTATCTTGTTTAGGACATCTATCATTTGACATAAACCATCATAATCTTGACCTACTGTTGGTTCATCTAGTAATAAAACTTCAGGCTCACAAGCTACTATAGCGGCTATAGAAACCCTTCTTTTTTGACCTTCCGATAAAGATTGAGGATGACGTTCCCATAGATGTTTAATACCAAATAAATCAGCAATCTCCATAGCGTATTCTTCACTTTTAGCTCCGAATAATATTTCTTGTCTAACTGTAGGCATGAATAGTTGATAATCAGGATTTTGATAAACTACGCCTACTTTCTTATACCACTCTTTAGATCCTTTAGCTTTTTGTTTAAACTTAGTATCTAAATATTGAGTAATACTACCACCTGTAGGTTTTAAAAGTCTAGCTATTAAGCGAAGTAAAGTAGTCTTCCCACAACCATTCTCACCTAATAAAACTGTCCTTGAACCTTTAATTATATTTAAGCTTATATCTTTTAAGATTTCAGAATCATCTTTAACTTTATAAGCTACATTTTTTAAATCAAATAAGATATCAGTATTAGTAGATATATTACATATATCTTCTATTTGTTTAGTTTGTTGTAGGAGATATTCTTCTTTATTTTCTACTTTTTTAACAGTTTTATTTTCAATATGCCAAACAGTATCAACATATGATAAAACCATATCTAGACGATGTTCTATAACTATAATAGAGTAACCAGCTTTAGCTAATTGTCTTAGGGTAGACATTAAAAGTTTAGCACCATCTTTATCTAGATTAGCTAAAGGTTCATCTAAGATAATAATCTTTTGACCCATAGCTAGAGTGCTTGCGGTAATTAGTCTTTGTTTTTGCCCACCTGATAAAGTTCTACACTTCCATTTAGGATTTAGTTTCATTAAATTACAAACTATATCTATTTGTTTTTGAATCTTATCTGCTGGGAAAGCTAGGTTTTCACAGGCAAAAGCTATTTCATCTTCTACTATCTTTTGAATTATTTGTTCATCAGCGTTTTGTAAGACTACTCCTACCTTCCTACAAATATCACCTATTTTTCTACCTTTAATACTTTCATTATTAACTAATACTTCACCATTTAATATACCATAATTAACATTAGGAATAATCCCACTAATAATATACATTAAGGTAGATTTACCTTCACCTGAATGACCTGATAATAAAGATACCTCTCCATAATCAGCTTCAAAGTTTATATTTTCTAGTATTTTATTATTTCCATCATAAGAAAAATCTAAGTTCTTTAATTCAACTGCTTTCATAATACTATTACTAACACCTCACAAGCTATTAGAGCTAAGATAAATATTATATCTGATAAGGCCATTTTTTCTTTTTTATATATAGTATAATTTGTCTTACCTAAGGAAAAGCCTCTAGTTTCTACTGATAGAGCTAGGGTATCAGATATATTAACTAATCTCATGACAAAAGGTATTAAAAAAGCTCTATATAATATCTTAATATTTAAAATGCTACCAGCTCCTCTAGTCTTCATAGCTTCTCTTACTCTTTTAATTTCACCTTTTAACATAGGGACAAAAGACATAGCTATTAACATACCTAAGGTTATACCTCTAGGAGTATGAACTTGAGATAAACTTCTAGTCATTCTAACAGGACTAGTAGACATACCAGGAACAATACCTAAAAATAAGGCTCCGAAGCGATTAGCCATAGCCCAACCTGAATTAATACTACCAGTAGCGTAATAAAATATTACAAAAAATATTCCAGCTATTACTATAAATAAAGGTATTACATGAAGTACTCCCTTTAAACAACCAAATATCATTAATAATACTAATACTACTAATAAAAATATAGAACATTTAACTAAATCTTTAGACATAGCTAGACCACAAATTATTATAAATAATCCAGCTAGTAAAGCTACTAAAGGATATAATTTTTTATGCCAAAACTCCATTATTTTTTCATAACCCCAGATTTCTTAAGTTCTCTTGATATAATAAGACCAACTAAAGAACCTACAAAACATAAAGCTAATACAGCTACACTCATCCCTATAGCTACCCCAGCACTTGATCCTATAAAGGCATTAACCGCCTCTCCCTCTTCTCCTGATATAGTATATAAGAAATTATAATATACATATAAGAAAGGTAGAGTTAAAGGAAAGTATAAAGTCCCTGAAAATAAGTTTGCAGAATCTTTTTTATATCCTCTAAATATTATTAATACTAAAGCTTCTACTATTAAAGCACATATTAACATACAAACAAACATTATAGGATTCATAAATACTAATACTATACCACAAAATAAAGACATTAATATTAAAGAACCAGGTTTTCTAACCTTCATTAAACCTATAGTTGGAAATATCGAAAATTGTAAACCTAAACATAGTTGAATAATACCAAATAAAGGTATTTGGGCTACTAAAGGCATAATAGCACCTGTAACTAACATACAAGCTGCCATAATAGCTAAAAATACTATATCTTTTATTTTAAATTTACGAAATAATTTAGATTCATCTTCCTCTACTTCTACTTTAATTTCTTCATCAATATTAGAAGTAGCTTCTTTTATATCTTCAATATTAGATATTAATTCTTCAGCACTTAATTCCTTTTTATTTTCACTCATCTTACTTCCTCCATTACTCCGTCATTTACTCTATATATTCTATCAGCTATAGCCATAGTTGATTCTCTATGAGAAACAAGTATTATACTCTTTTTATTTTTTTGTTCAGCTAAAGATTTTAAAATAATACCTTCATTAATAGAATCAACATTACTTGTTGGCTCATCTAATAATATTAACTCACTACCTTTTAAAAACGCTCTAGCTAAGCCAATTCTTTGTTTTTCACCAGCAGATAAATTATCACCCATAGCCCCAACTTTAGTATTATAACCATCTGGTAAATTCTTAATGAAATCATGAATTGAAGCCATCTTACAAGCATCCTCTATTTCCTCTATTGTTGCATCAGCTTTAGCTATTTTTAAGTTTTCTTCAATAGTATCATCAAATAAATAAGTACTTTGACTAACCATAGTTACATTATCTAATAAATTACTAGAATCTATTTCTTCTATATCTATATCATTGTAATTAATAGTGCCTTTATCTTTAGACCAAAATCTTAATAATAATTTTAAGAATGTTGATTTGCCACAACCAGATTCACCAACTATACCTATTATTTCACCTTTTTTAGCATGCATGCATATATCTTTTAATACAGGTATTTCTTTATCATATTCAAATGACAAATCTTTTACATCTAATTTTTCATATTCAAAAGTTTTACCATTAATAATCTCTTTTACTACTGGTTTTTCTTCAAGTAAATTTAATACCCTATCGCCACTCGCAAATGTTTGAGTCAAATTACCTGGTAAAGCTGAAACAGCTAAGACTGGTCCAAAACTACTAAAAATAGCTACTACGCCTATTATCATTTTACCTAAATCAACTAAGTTATGATAAACCAAGATAATACCTACTATTAAAGCTAAAACAATAAATAAACTAACTATTAATTCGGTAGTCGCACTAGCTTTTGTTATACCATGTTTCATTTTCTTAGTTTCTTTTAGTAAAATATCTGATTTATTATTTACTTCTTTTTCTCTATTTACTTCAGCATTATTTAATACTATATCTTTAATACCTTTAATACTATCTAAGAAATAAGCATTAAAGCCAGCAAATTCTTTTCTATAATTAACTCCTGATTCTTTTAATTTAGATGAAGATATTAAAGGTACTATTATACCTATTACTATAAAACCTAATAAAGCTACTAAGGCTAAATACCAAGATGATAAAAAACCTACAAACAAAAATACTATTAAAGATACTAAAGTAGCTATACATATAGGACTTATAGTATGAGCATAAAATACTTCTAGTGTTTCTATATCTGAAGTAAGCATAGCTATTATATTACCTTTTTGTTTAGTTTCTAGTTTAGCAGGTGCTAAAACTCTTAAAGATCTAAATATTTTATCTCTTAATACAGCTAATAATTTGAAAGCTATATAGTGATTACTATATTGTTCAAAATAACGTAGTATACCTCTTATTATCCCGCATCCTACTGTTAGTCCTATAATAAGACCCCAAGCTATATTAATCTCTGCACAATATCCTAATATTCCTAAGGCTTTAGCTACCCCAGTAGCCCCAAATACTGTTACACCCATAGCCGCTATAAAGCCAGCTGAACCATTTATTACAGCTAAAATCATAATGTAAGATAATGAACCAAGTAATACTATTAAACTTGCCATTATCTTAATACCACTTCTTCTTAATCTCTTTTTCATAATATCACCTTATAACCTTCTTCAAGATTCTTTTGAGTAGTATATAACTTAGCGTAACCACCTTGTAACTTCATTAATTCATTATGACTACCAAACTCTTTTACTTCGCCTGATTCCATGAAATATATATTATCTGCAAGAACTATATTTTGAAGACGATGAGATATAACTATTACATTTTTATCTTTACTCATCTTTTTAATATTATCCATAATAATAGCTTCACTTTCGATATCAATATTACTTGTAGCCTCATCAAATACATATATATCTTTATCAGCTACTAAATTAATAGCTAGGGCAAGTCTTTGTTTTTGACCACCTGAGACATTATTAGCATCTTCTGTAATAATTTTATCTAGACCACCATTTTCTTTAATAAAACTAGATAAATTAACTCTTTCTAAGGCAGACCATATTTCCTTATCTGACACATCAGATTTAGCTAATTTAAAATTAGCTCTTACTGTATCATTAAAAATATAAGTGTTATATGAGACACTAGCTACATGTGAATAATAAGATTTTCTTGTTAAACTTTCTATATTATCACCACCTATAGATACAGTTCCCGTTTGTGGTCTATAACTACCTATTAACATATTAACTACAGTACTCTTACCACAACCTGATTCACCTACTATAGCAGTCATACCTTTTTCAGGAAATACCATATTTATATCTTTTAAGACATCTCTATTTTCAACATATGAAAATGTTACATTCTCCAATTTTAATTCAGTACCTGATACTTCTTTATCTCCCCAAATAGGGTCAGGTTGATTTAATAAAGAAATAATCTTTTTACCAGCACTAGCTCCGTTCATAGCTACATGAAAAGCACTACCTAAACTTCTTAAAGGTAAGAAAAACTCTACTGCAACTAAGACTAAAAATAAAGCAGGTACCGGATTTAACCAATTATTAATTAAACCTAGTATAGATAAAGCTATACCTGCCCCAGCTCCACCATAGGCTACTAAATCCATAATAGTGGTACTAGCTAACTGCATAACTAAGACTTTCATAGTTATTTTTCTAAATTCTTCAGCACTTTCATTCATCTTAACTTGTCTTTTAGCATCAGCTTTAAATATCTTTAATTCTTTTAAACCTTGTACACTATCTAAGAAAGCATCTCCCATAGATGTATATTTATTCCAGTATTTAGCAAATACCTTTTTAGCATATTTACTAACAGCTACTATAGATACTGGTATTAAAGGAACACAAGCTAGTAATACTAAAGATGTTCTAAAGTCTATCCAAACACAAATAAAAAATAAAATAAAAGGAGCTAGCATAGCATAGAAGAATTGAGGTAGATAAGTTGAGTAATAAAGATCTAATTGTTCAATACCTTCTAAACTAACCTGAGTTAATCCAGCCATACTCATGCC
This sequence comes from uncultured Anaeroplasmataceae bacterium, assembly GCA_964547945.1. Taxonomy (GTDB): domain Bacteria; phylum Bacillota_I; class Bacilli_A; order Acholeplasmatales; family Anaeroplasmataceae; genus CALUXS01. The sequence continues at coordinate 2,247 of CAZJPL010000007.1, read as the reverse complement.
ATCAGTAGATCTAACACCTAATCTTAATATCTTATCGTAGGTCTTCTCTCTTAAATCCTTCTTAACCTTCCTGCCTAACATATCTTTTAAATTACCAGTTACTCTACTTACTACATATCTAATAATTATACCTAATACTAAAGTAATACTAGGATATATATAAGCTAAAGGACTATAATCACTCAGTAAGAAATATATTGCCCAGCAAATACTAGCTGTAATACTTACATTAGCTAGTAAACCTAATACCATTAATATAACAGTATAAATAACATATTTTTTATTCTTACCAATTAACTTTAATAACTCTTTATCAATCATTATTATTCACCATCTTCTTTAATTTACGTTTATAACTAATCATTTGTACAACATGTTTAACAGCAAATATCGGATGAGTAAAAATCATTCTAGGCCCACTATATTTCATGACATCTTTAATCTTATCTCTCATATCTGGTTTATAACAATGTATCTTACAAAATGAACAAAACTTTTTATTTATTTTGAAAGGACATTTCTCAAGTCTATAAAGAGCATATTCTTCTAACTCTTTACAACTAGAACATATCTCTTTTCCCTTAGTCTTATGTTTACCATGACAATACATCTTAATCATAACAGGAATAAGTCTTTTTTCTCTTTCCCATTCTTTTAATTCTTTAGATATTTTTTTATCCATAAACTCATTCCTTAAATAAAAATAAACTCAGTTAACCATCGCTAACTGAGTTATTATATCATTCACTAATATTTATGTCAATTATATACACTTTTAAAATGTAATAGTTTTTTATAATTTAATGATTAAAATTTAATTACTTCTTTACCATTTTTAAAGGAATTAATTACCGCAATAGCATTTCTTAAATAAAACACTTGAGTATTCTCATCATCTGCCTTATACATCTTTTTTAATGATGGATAAGCATCTAACATAGCTTCTTTAGCTTCTAATCTATCATCTTCTATTAATTCACAAGTAATTCTAATCCAATCCCCATCCTTAACAGCACATATTTCAGATTTAGGATTAGCTAATAATTGTTTAGATACATCTTTTACTTTACCTGTTTGAATATATAATTTACCCTCAAATAAATTAATAGTACCAAATGGTCTTACTTTAGGTTGATCACCCTCAACTGTAGCAAGAAAATAGGTTCCTACATCCTTTAAGAATTTAAGTACTCGTTCCATTTATTCCTCCTTCTTTTTATTAAAATCAAAACAATACTTGGCAACACAATTAAAATCTTTTCTTTTAACCATAATAAAATTTAGTCTTCTTTACTTGGCGTTCTACGTAATTCAGCTATTTTCACATCGCTTGAAGTTTTCCAATCTGTCCAACCATTTGTGTAAAATCCAACTACTAGTGCAGATGCCATTGAAACTGAACTACATTCAACATCCTCCAATAACTTATCACCATCTAATCGCATATTTTGTCTTACTTCAATCCAAGTAATACTTTTCTTATAATCTTTGTATGGTGCAATCGTGGATCCTGCTTTTAATATTAATTTGCCATCTTCAACAACCATTCTAGCCTCAACATTTTTACCTATTGATTGTATTTTTCTTTTCAAGAAATATGTACCATTTGGCAATAATTTACTATCAATATTTTCTGTCGCATTATCAAAGACCTCTTGTTTACTTTGATTTACAGGATAAACTATTCTCCCTTGAAAAGATGATAATAATTGAATCACTTTATCTAAATCTAGTGAAAATAATTCCGTGTTACTAACTCTACTTTTAGCAAATAAATCCTGTAATAATATTTCTATTTCATCCGGATTATCTAATTCAATAGCAAATTCTCTCTTTAATCCAGTAACGTTTCTATAGCCATTATCTTCCAATATTTTCATTCTATTTTGAAAATTAGTTGTTTTTCCAATCTTAATTAATCCTTGAACTGCTGTTGAACAAACATAAATAATTCCTTTAGCCATAAAAATACCTCCAGTGTCTTAAACACATTTACTTCGTTATAATTTTATCACAACTAACAAATATTTAAAATATTAAGGTGTTTTTTTCTAAAAGCACTTTTAAATTTTTAGAATTATTATGACTTTATTTAACTTTACTTTGGAATTCATTTATACTAGTTTTCTATATAGTTTCAAAATTGAAACTATATTATCTCTTTTAACTCATATTTACATATTGGCTTTTAGTGTGTTTATTCTTTTCATCAATTTTTATCCTTATCTTCTTAACGAAGTGACTTCC
>CAZJPL010000006.1:0-38285 GCA_964547945.1 uncultured Anaeroplasmataceae bacterium | reverse complement strand
AATGTCTAACGGTTTATTTAAAACGCTATAATATCCAAAGTAAAGAAAGAACCGGCAAAACTTAATAGAGCTCTTTTCTTTGTTAAGATATAAATTTATCTCCAATAATTTCTGTTATAGCATCACTAGTCATTGATTCTTTATTTGTAGTAAATATAGGAATTAAAGAATCATAGTTAGATATTAATTTATTAACATTTGATGTAATATTACTAGATAAACTAATACTTAAATAAGTATTTTGTTCAGTAATATCAGATACTAAAGTACTATAATTATCTTCTTGAACAAATAACATAGGCATCTCTAATTCTATTTCTTCATATGAATCATTTTCTGAATCATAATAATATGCATAGAATGTACGCATTTCAATATCATATCTTCTTGAAAACATTTTAGTAGATATTCCACCAACTTTTTTAGTTTCAAACACTGTTGAACTACCATTTACATAAACTAAGTGAGTATTATTAGTACCAGTATCTGAACTTTCAATAGCTTTAACTGAAGTAATTCCACTTACATCCCATATGTTAAACCATAAAGTATCATAATTTATTGCAGATAATACTTCATTTACTTCATAAGCTATTAATTTACCAGTTGATACATTATACATTTCAACTATAGTACCTGTAAAAGCTGTCATTCCTGAAGCTTTATTACCGACTACATACGCTACACTATCATCTATATAGAAATCTGAACAACTACTTGTTAGAGTCGCACTACTTACAGATAAGTATTCGTAAATATGACCTTCAATAGAACCATCATCATCTTTGCTTATACTAAAATAGGCTGTTCTAACACCTAAATATTTTATAGCGAAACTATATGAATTATCACTAACTTCATATTTTAAAGCATTAGAATCACTAAGCTGAATTCTACCTGTTTTAACACCAGTTTCGACATTTAAACTTAACATTATTTCAATAGATGAATAACTTAAAACATAGGTTAATACATTATCACTATATTGAACATAAACACTATATGTTCCATAAGTGAATTCATAACTGTTAAAATTATCAGGATTAGAATCAATATAATTATTAAAAACAGTAACTGTAGCTGATATAACAGTATCTATACTTGTTAGTACATTAAAGAAAGTTTGACTTTGATTTAGATTAGTAACAACCATATTCCATTGTTCACCATAAGCTGTTTGAACTAAATCTGATACATTCACAAAATTAGTAAAATCATAACTTAAATTTTCATCTACTCTATTATAACCTGGTTGAAGTGTTTCAGGTATGTAAGAATAAGGATCAACTTCTAAATTACTTACTAAAGTGCTTAAATATTGTTTTATTGGGATATTTTCATTTGTTTTTGTCCAAATAGCATATAAAGTAATATTACTTGTAATTGGAGTTGAGAAATCAAAAACATCTGTTCCTAATCTTGATGTAGACCAATAAGAAAATACATAACCAGATCTAGTTGGATCTTCTGGTTCTGTTACTGTAGCATTCATATTAACTGTTTGACTAGCTACATCTGAACCACCAGTACTATCAAATGTTACAACAAAAGTAGCTACTTGAGTTTCTATTGGAGTCTTATCAAACACCGCAACGTATGTTTGGTCTTTGGTTGCTGATGTTACCTCAGGATCCCAACCACTAAATGTATATGTATAATTACTATCTGCTTCTTTAGTTGGTGTTTTTCCACTATAAGTTGGAGTTTCTCCTTCTAATACTTCATCAGTATCTACTATAACACCATCTACTTCCCACTTAATAGTATAATAAGTTTTTGTCTCGGATACTATAGGAGTCTTATCAAACACCGCAACATATGTTTGGTCTTTTGTTGCTGCTGTTACCTCAGGATCCCAACCACTAAATGTATATGTATAATTACTATCAGCTTCCTTAGTTGGTGTTTTTCCACTATAAGTTGGGGTTTCTCCTTCTAACACTTCATCAGTATCTACTATAACACCATCTACTTCCCAACTGATAGTATAATAAGTATCTATTTCAGTATTATCACTAGTAGACCCATCATTAGAATCACCTTCAGTGGTATTACCTGATGTTTCGCCATTTTCTAGTACTACATTAGTAGAACTACAACTAGAAAAACATAAAATCATTAATAAAAATAAAAACAAACTAATTACTTTTTTCATCGCTCTGTCACTATCTGTCTTAATTCAGATTTATCCTTTACTGCTAAATTTTGTTCAATAAATCCTGCTAATAAATTTGGTTCTTTTACCTTCACGAAAGTAACATCAGAATGTCTACCAACACAATTCATTCTTACTGTTCCATAATCAAAAATAGAACCAAAAAAACTTTGTTCAACCCTAACGGATAGACATTGTGTTATTAAAATACTACTAGTTTTTTTAGCAATTACACCAGATTCTAAGGTTAATTTATCACCAACTATTGTACCTCTTTTGCATGATACGCTAATACAATAACCAATCCACACAATAACCGGGATAAACAATATCCAAAAAAATAGTATGGCTAAAATTAACCATCCACCAGTATAGCCAATTATACTATACCTAATTTCATAACTTTTTTTCATACTCTACCTCTCTTTATTATCATGTATCTACATTTTAAATAAAATTTAAAATGACCTTACAATTAAATTATATAGATAGATAATATCTAAAAATAGGTTAATTTTTGTCCTAAATAAAAAGGACTTTTCAGTCCTTACTTATATCTCAATAAATCATTTTTAACATCTATATCTAACTTTTCAGCTATTAATTCTAAAACCGATAGCCTATCTATTCCATTTTTTAAATAACGTCTCACAGTTCTAGGATCTACCATTAACAAATTAGCAAGATCTTCCTGCGTCATATTTTTTTCTTTAAGTATACTACGTAAATTAAGACTGGCAATCTTAGCTAAATCTGTCATTGAAAGTGCACACCCTTTTTACTAATTGTATACTATCAATGTTAATAAATTATAGGACTGAAAGTGTCCTATCAATTAGCATTAGAATGCAACTTTCCTTATTTATTCAATTTAGTTATTAGTAAATCTAAACCTTTATCTATTTCTTTGTAAGTCAGTTCAAAATCATCAGTATACCAAGGATCAGCTATATCCTTATCTAATAACAATTGAAATTTATTGTTATTACCAAATCTTCTTTCTAAATTATAAATATTATAATTATCCATACATATTATATAATCATAATTTAATACATCTTCACTAGTTATTTGTTTAGCTCTTTTAGATTTATAATCTATATTAAATCTATCTAAAATTTTAGCTGTTTTATAGTGAATAGGATTACCTATTTCTTCAGAAGATGTAGCTCTAGATTCAGTATATATTAAATTATCTAAACCTAGTTTATTAATCTTATATTTAAATAAATATTCAGCCATAGGACTACGACATATATTCCCATGACAAACAAATAATACTTTAATCATATTTAATACACATTACTTGTTATATAGTAATACCTCTTTCTTTAAATTTAAATAAGTCATTTTGTGTTTCAAATATAATTAATTTTATATATCATATTTAAAATTAAAAATATTATTCACATCTTTTAATGACAAATGCACTTCATCTAATTTATACAAACCAAATTTCTCTTTTATCTTTATTAAAGTAGAACTTATAGTACTGATATTCACAAAAGATTTGTCACGACTTTCAACAATAAGATACTCTCCCATGAACTTAATTAAAGCTTCTATAGGAATTTCATCTTCAAAAATTTTTGTTTCTAATAATCTCAAAAGAGTTAAAGAAATATAACAAATCAAGAAATATCCTAAAGTAATCTCTTCTACCTCATAATATATAGGTATATCTTTCAAATAACTATCTAATATTCTAAAATAATCTTGCATATAACAATACTTTTGATAAATATTATAAATATCTTCAACTGTAGTATTTACTTCAGTTGTAACAAAAAATTTATATCCAGCAAATTTTAAAAGCTCTTTAACATCTACTCCATCTTTTAAATAATTTATTCCCTTTAGTATAATCATTTTTTCATCTTCAGCTATACTAGGATCATAAATTAATATACGTTTCTCTCTAACTTTAAATTTCCTATATTTATTTGACTCAATTCCATCTTCAAAATCAATATAATTATTTGTTATACTCTCATTTGAAGATGATTCAAACTGTTTATATTTGAATAATAAATTCTTATTATCATCGTATACATTAATCCAACTTTCATTTTCTAAAACCCATTTTTTAAATGAATCACTTGTATAAAAAATTGATATAGAATGAATGTAGCCATCATTATCGTTTAATGTCTCATAAATATTTTTAATGTCAAATTTACCATCAGCTACTTTTATGATTCTACCATCAAATTCATTTTTAGCTTTTAGATTTTCTATTCTTGTTCTTAAATTTGATTTTTCGTATACTTCATTATTATAAAATTCAATATCTAATGGTATTAGATTAGAATCTAATAATATAGAACCATTAGTCAAAGAATCACTATTTATAGCTATTTCAAAATAATAAGATAAATGTTTTTGTTCTATATTTTTGTTCCAAATATCATTTATATGCTTATTAAATACTTCAATATACTTATGGTAATCTTGACCTAAGAAATTAATAAATCTAAACATTTCTACAGGATGATAATCAAAACCATAAATTTTAGAAAGATTGCCACTTATTTTGTAGTCCTCATAAACATTTAAAATATGTGCAAAACAAAAAGTTCTAAATAAAGAAGAAAATTTATAATCAGACTGATAATGATATCCTACTATATCTAAATCTCTATCTAAATTTAAAGTATTAAATAAAGCATTGATTAGGAAATTGCCGAAATATGTAGAACGAGAAATTTTAGATATTTTCTCATCTTCAGCATCTCTTAATTTTAAATTCATTTCTTCGCATTTTTTCTTATAAAAAGCAATAGGATCTTCAATCCCCTTAGCTTTAAGTTCACTAACATAGCCTAAACTCTCAATACATCTATGTTTCTTACTTTTAGTTTTAGGAACATAAGAAGAAGTATAAATTTGAAGATAAATATCATCTGGTCTAGTCTTAGATGGTTTAGTTTTCTTTAAATAATAAAACATAAAAATAGTCTCCTTTTATCTAACTACCTTAACAACCCTATTATAACATAATAAAAAATATTTTCAATAATTTTTTTGGCTTAATTACAATAAAAAATTGGCGTAAGCATTTCTAATACCAAATTTTAGGGTGTTAAATCCTAAAGATATATTTCTAAGATTTTCTCTTTTTTAGAAAGGATTTTTGTAACTTTTTACATTTTTCTACCCTAAAAATAAAACAATCATATTTCTACGATCATTAATTAATCTATTAATCTTTCTAAGATATTACCTATATCATCTTGAATTAATATAGATTGTTTTTTTATTTCTTTAGGACAAACTGCTTCTGTTAAATTTATACATATATAAATAGCTTTAGGATTTTCGTATGTCATTTGCCAAAAAGGATATTTAATGATGCTTGGAGTATTACTTCCTACTCCTAATTCTAAAAATAAGATATCTTTATTTTTATGTTCTTGAATAAAACTAGTATATCTTTTAGCTGCCTTGTGCCATCCTTCATCTTCAACAAAATTCATGTCAGCTCTTAAGTTTGTTGTCATAGGTAAACCACATTTAGGACATTTAGGTATTAAATAACTAGGTATTTTCATATCTTTTTGTTTAGCTAACATCTCTTTAACAATATCTTCATTATCATAAGTTTTATTATGACAAGGCTTCGAACATTGAAATAAACCATAATCACCTTGAGTATAAAATAATCTAAGTTTATCAAATCCTGCCTTTTGAAAACAATGATCTACATTAGTAGTTATAACAAAATAATTCTTATCTTTTACTAATTTATATAAATTATCATATACTGGTTTAGATGGATTTAAATAACGATTAACATAGATATTTCTACTCCAAAATCCCCAAAATTCTTCTAATGTTTCATAAGGATAAAAAGCACCAGAATACATATCATTAAACTTATATTTATTCTTAAAATCACTAAAATACTTATCAAATCTTTCCCCTGAATAAGTAAAACCAGCTGAAGTAGATAAACCTGCCCCGGCTCCTATTATAATAGTATCAAAAGAGTTTATTACTTCTTTTACTTTATCAATTTGATTTAAGTAAGCTTTTGTAGATGAAATAGTCTCTATCTTTGAAGACATTAAATATAACCTCCATATCATTACTATTTTCTTTTAAATATCTTTTTACTGTATTAATAGCTATTTTAGCTGCCTCTTCTTGAGGAAAACGAAATTCACCAGTAGATATACAACAAAAAGCTAAACTTTTTAGATTATAACTACTAGCTAATTCTAAACATGATTTATAACAAGATTCTAATAAATATCTATCTTTATTTGTAACTTCATTATAAATAATAGGTCCTACTGTATGAATTACATATTTAGAAGGCAAATTATATCCTTTAGTTATTTTAGCTTTACCAGTCTCTTCAATAGTGCCTAGCCTTTCTCTTATTTTAGCACATTCAAGTCTTAACTCTACTCCGGCATAAGTATGAATTTGATTATCTATACAATTATGAAGTGGTATAAAACAACCTAGAAGTTCATTATTAGCTGCATTTACTATGGCATCACAAGCTAATGTTGTTATATCACCTTGCCATAAATATATATTTTTATAAATAGGTGTTAAATTATATAGATAGGTTATTCCTTTATTTTTAGTTTCTTCTTTTAAATACGCATCTTGAATAGTTTTAAATTCTTCGCTTACTTCTTTAGGAGCTCTCACATTAAATAAAGAACGAAGTAAATTCTTTTGATTTAATTCATCTTTAGGTATTTTAATATCCTTATATCTAACATCTTCTTTTAATAATTCTTTAATTAAATATAATCTTCTTTCTTCTTGATTCATCTAGATACCTCCTTAGTATAACGATGAATCTTTTTACTTCTATCCTTTTGAACACCTCTAGCGTATTTAATTTCAGGATAACCAAAGCCTACTATTATATTCATGTAATGATCTTTAGGAATATTTAATAAAGCTCTTGCTGAAGGTGCTAATTCTTCTAATACTTCAGCTGAATAAGACATAATAATAGTACCTAAGCCAAAAGCATTAGCGAGTAATTCAAAATAAGTGCTTGCTATATTACAATCTATTTTAGAATCTTCAGCCCATTTACCTACACATTTTTGATGAGCGATAAATAAATGAGGTGCTCCGCAGAAAAGCAAATCATCTTTTCTTACAGTTTTTTCAGATTCTTTCATCTTTTTATAATAAAAAGCACTAAAAGATTTAGTATATTTATTATTCTTAGCTGCTTCTTCCATTTTAGAATAAGCTAATTTTTGAATCTCTTTTACTCTATCTTTATCATCTATTATAGTATACTCAACCCCACAAGCATTACCTCCTGTAGGTACACTAGACATAACCTTTAATATTCTAGTAATAATATCAGGCTCAACATTCTTATCTAAATATCTCCTACAAGATCTTCTATTTACTACTAATCTTTCCATATATTCTCCCATTTCCTTAGGAGCTGGTAATAAAGAATTATTAGGGTTCTTATTAAAAATAGATATAGCTCCTGTAGGACAAACAGCTAAACAATGTTCACATCTCCAACAGCCATGCCAACCAAACCTGTCAAAATCCTTCATATAAGGATAACCATCTAGCCCAAATTCAATAACCATGCCTGAACAAGTATTTATACAATTACCACATTTAATACATTTAGTTTTATCAACTTTAAAGTTTGTCTTACTTGCTATACCCATAAAAACATCCTCTTTACTTCTATAATAATTTTATCATCTAATTTGTGATTTTCTATATTAATAAATTATTACTTAATATATTATAACATACTAATACTTAAAAGCATTTGAATAAGCTTATAAAAATTAACAACAAAATATTTCAAAATTAAAACCACTAAATTATGTCTTAAATAAGGCATATTTAGAAATCATATTGTTAACTAACTGTCTAAAGTTTAGACAAAAAAACAAGGTCTAAACCTTGCCCTTAAATGCCTATAGAATCTGGATATATACTCACAAATTCTTCTATAGTATAAATTATATTATTATATTTAACTTCTAATAATTGATAATATTTATTTTCTATATCTACTATATACTTATTCTCTACTTGTAAGATAGTATTAGGTGGACAATACATAAGTATTATAGGACCATCATATGGTATATATTTTATAAAATATAATTTATTACCTTTAAATAATTTAAAATTCATTATAATTCAACTAAAGCGTATTTTTTCTTACCACGACGAATTAAGATATATTTATCACCTATAGCTATATCTTTAGTTAATATATAATTTAGGTCAGTTACTTTATTACCATTTAAAGTAATAGCTCCATTAGATATAAATTCTCTAGCTTCTCTTTTACTGCTTGCTAGTTTAGTTTCTATAACTATATCTATCAATGGTTTACCAGTTCCATTTATTTTATCTAAATCTGAGAAACCCATCTCTATTTCTGATGCTGTTAAGCTTTCAAAATCACCACTAAATAAAGCATTAGATACGTTTATAGCTTCAATACATTTAGCTTCGCCATGAACGAAAGTGGTTACTTCTTTAGCTAATACTTTTTGAGCATATCTTTCTTCTTTATTTACTTTCCATTTAGCTATTACTTCTTTTATTTCATCTAAAGATAAGAAAGTAAATTGTTTTAAACGCATTTCTACTTCTTCATCTGGTGTATTAATCCAAAATTGATAAAATTCATAAGGACTAGTCATATCAATATCTAACCATACTGATTTACCACCTTCAGATTTACCAAATTTAGTACCATCACTCTTTAAAATTAAAGGAATAGTTAAACCATAAACTGTAGTATCACTACCTATCTTTTTTCTAATGAAATCAGTACCAGCAGTAATATTACCCCATTGGTCTTGACCACCTATTTGCATTTTACAATTGTAGTTTTCTAGTAGATGACACCAATCTAAAGATTGTAATATTTGATAACTAAATTCTGTATAAGATATACCTGTAGTTTCTAAACGCATTTTAACTGTTTCTTTATTTATCATATTATTAACATTAAAATACTTACCACAATCTCTTAAGAATTCAATAACATTCATTTTAGATACCCAGTCATAATTATTAACTATAGTAGAAAAACCAAAGATATTCTTAATTTGTTCTTTTAAAGAATTTAAGTTATCATCTACTACTTCTTGAGTTAACATCTTTCTTTCGCCTTGAGCTTTAGGATCCCCAATAAGACCAGTAGCTCCACCTACTAAAATAACTGGATTATGTCCTTTTCTTCTTAATCTTTCAGCTACTAGGAAAGTTACTAAATGTCCAACATGTAAGCTTCTACCAGTAGGATCAGCTCCTAAATAAAATGTTAATGATTCATTTTCTAATGCTTCACCTAATTTAGGATCAGTAACATCAAATAATAAGTGTCTTTCTTTTAATTCATCTATTAATTTCATATATCCTCCAAAATAAAAGTCCTTAGACTAATCTAAGGACGAAATAATCGCGGTACCACCTTAGTTCTAGATATTAAATATCTAGCACTCTTTAAAGTATATTCTCCAATATTGTATTTCATCTTAATAAATTTGTTTATTTACACCAACCATAAACTCTCTATATTTTAATTTATTAAAACTACTCTATATTATCATCAAATTATAAACTTTCGCGTTCTATTATACTATGCGGTAAGACTATATTCAAGCTATCTATTTCTTCATGACGCATAACTTTAGTTAAGAGTCTCATAGAAACAGCACCTATATCATATACTGGAGTATCAAGACAAGTTAATGTAGGTCTTGATAATAAAGCATATTTAGTATTTTGTAAACCAGCTATAGATATATCTTCAGGAACTCTTCTACCTGCCTTTATAGCTACATTCATAAATGAAATAGCTATACTATCTCTAACAGATATAGCGCCATCAATAGAACGTGTTTTAAAGAATTCTTCAAAGTGAGCTGTATTAACAGCTACATCACCACTAGTTCTAAAGATTCTAGGCTCTAAACCTGCCTCAGTCATAGCTTTTACATAGCCTTCTTCTTTTAAATCATTAGTATAATAATGTCTTACTGTTGAAAATAAATAAATATCTTTTCTACCTTTATCAATCATTCTTTTAGTTAATTCATAGGTACCCTTAACGTAATCAACAATTACATAAGGTAATTCACCTTCATTAAAATTAACATTAGTTAAAATAGTAGGAATATCAGCTTCTCTTGCTGATTCTACAACAATTTTTGTTTCTTCACTGTTTAATTCTTCATTTAAGAATAAAACACCATCTACTTGTTCAGCTGCAACGCTTCGCATTAAATCTTCAGTTTCTACATTAGCAGATGAAAATATCTTTATAGAATAATCATATTTTTTAGCAACATCCATAATGCCACCAAGTAATTGAGAGATAGAAGCTCTAGTAACATCAAATAAAATAACACCTATAGTAGTTGTCTTTCTTGAGGCTAAACCTCTCGCTATAGCGTTAGGTTTATAACCTAATTCTTTAATTACATTTAATACTCTTTCTCTTGTTTGTGGATTGACTTTATCCGGATTATTCATAACTCTACTAACTGTAGCTAAAGAAACTTTTGCAGCAAAAGCCACATCATATATTGTAGTTGCCATAATTAATCACCCCATTTGTATCAATTCTACCATAACCCCCCTTAAATCTCAAGTGTAAACGATTACATTTATGAAAAGTTATGAAAACAGATAACTATAAGCTTATTAAAAGGTCTTTAGTGACCTTTTAAATAACTAATCTATATCTATATTTTTTATAAACTTAGCCGGATTTCCAGCTACTACAATGTTAGGAGGTACATCTTTTGTAACTACTGAATTAGCTGCAATAACTGAATTTTTACCAATTTTAACACCTTGTAAAATAGTAGAATTTATACCTATCCATACTCCATCTTCTATTACTATAGGTTTAGCTATGGTTGCACTACGAAATTTAGGATTAAGAGAGTGATTAAGAGTTACTAGGTTAACTTTAGGGGCAATAAATACATTATCGCCTATAGTAATACCACCTCTATCCATAAATGTACAACCTTGTTGAATCCATACATTTTTACCTATTTTTATATTGCGACCATAATCAGCATAAAAAGGTGGTAATATAGCTGAACTCTCATCAATTTCATATCCTAATATTTTACTAATCTCTTTGCGATTTCCTTTATCAAACGGAGGTCTTTGATTATATTTTGCTAATGCATTCATAGTTTCTTCAATAGTATTAATTATTTTACTATATTCAGAATCATCTGTACGAATAAGTTCACCATTTAATTCTCTTTCTAAAATATCCATATTATACTCCTATATCTAATGATTAAACTGCATAACTCCTACAAGTTTATGTGGCACATATAATTCTTCTAAATAAGAAATTTCATCATTTGAAAGTGTAACACCAATTGCTTTAACTGCTTCTTCTACATGTTTTACAGATGTAGCACCGACAATAGGAGAGGCTACTTTTGTTAAAAGCCAAGCTAATGCTACCTGAGTATTAGTATATCCATGTCTCTTAGCTACTTCAGCAACACGCTTAATTATAATTTCATCTTGTTCCTTAGTATTACCATACTTACCTTTAGAAATATGATCTAATTGTCTACGTTTAGTTATTTCATTAGCAGGTTTTACTAATAAACCGGATGCAAGCGGACTATATGGTGTAAGCGCAACATTTAAATCTTTACAACAAGGAACCATTTCCCTTTCTTCTTCTCTAAAAATAAGATTATAGTGTCCTTGTAATGAAACAAATTTAGCCCAGCCATTTTTTTCAGCTATATTATTTGCTTTAACAAGTTGCCAAGCATAACAATTAGATATACCTATAGCTCTAACTTTGCCAAGTGAAACAGCCTCGTTTAAACCTTCCATTATCTCTTCTATAGGGGTATGATAATCCCACATATGACAAATATATAAATCTACATAATCAGTATCTAACCTTTTTAAACTTAAATCTAGACAATTTAAAACATGAGTTTTTCCATCAACGCCATTAATAATTTCATCTTTAGTTCTTGGTAAAAATTTTGTAGCTAGAATAACTTTATCACGTTTTGTTAATTTTTTAATTATCCTTCCTAAATATTCCTCACTAGTTCCACCACTATAACCCATTGCTGTATCAAAAAAATTAATACCTAATTCTAAAGCTCTTTTTACAATTTTATAAGCTTCATCTTCACTAATAGTCCAAGGATGGTGATCATCTGGTACACCAAAACCCATACACCCTAAACATATACGTGAAACATTTAATTCTGAATTACCTAATTTAATATATTCCACAATTTACCTCCGAAACTTTATTTCCTAATAATATTCTATTTTAAAGTTTTATGCTTGTCTAATAATTATTATTTATAGTTTAATATAATTTTAAAGTATATTTTTTTAAATATAAGAAATAAAGGCCACACTTTAAAAGTGCGACCTTTATTCGGAGAGTTATAGTTTGTTTATGAAAAAGATATCTATCATTATTAGGGGAATAATAGATCGTCTTCCTAAGAAGACAACTGCATTATAATATAGAATTCTCTTCAAATTATAAGAGAATTGTGTTAAATTATGTAAAAGTTATTAAAAATTTTATATATATTTATAAAATAAAGAAAAAATAAGCCTAAACATTTTAGTCTAGACTTATCATATAAATTTTATACTACAAAAAATATAAGACAAACTATCCCCGTTAGAATTCCTGCGATCCCAAGAAAGAACATAAGCAAACTAGGGAAACATCCACATCCCCTGCGATGCCAAAATCTTCTACGTGGTCCGTGTGGTCCATGAGGTCCATGAGGACCTCCACCTCCAGGGCCGCCGCCTCTTGGGCCGCCGCCTCCTCCTGGTCCTGGCATTATTTAGCCCCCTTTCTTAACTTTCTAGAAACATTATAGCATTTTTTTAAATGTTTGCATAGATTTTAAAACTTACATATTTTTACATATTTTACAACAATCTTTTAATAATGAATCATAAGAAAATAGCCATATATATTGGTAGATGCCATATATTATCTTTTTCCATTACATCTTTAGTATATAAAATATAAGGTTTATTATATCTACTACTAAACTTTTTCATAAATTTATCCAAAGACGAATGGTATTGATACGATGACGATTTAACTTCTATAGGAGTTATTTTTTTATTTTGAGATATTAAAAAATCTATTTTCATATGATTTTCTCTATGATTAGTATCACTATGTGAATAGAAATATAAAGTTCTCCCCTTACTTCTTAAAATTTGAGCCACCACATTTTCCATAATCATACCTTCGTTTACATCAAGTTTGTCAAATAAAATAGCTTTATACAATTCATTTTCTATATAAGGCATATCTAAAAAAGCTAGAGTAACTAAAAGACCAGTATCTGCCATATAGCATTTAAACGTACCTTCTTCTGCACTTAAAGCTAAACCAATATTAGGATCAGTACAATTATAACAATTATTAGTTATCATAGCTTCATTAAGCCACAAAAAAGCATCCTTAAATGTTCTATATCTAGCCAATTTAGTTAATGAAGATACTTTGAATTTTTTTTCTTTTTTAGAAAGCTGATTCGGAATATTATCGAATATAGCAAATATTCTATCTTCATAACCTTCCGCGAACTTACTAACATCTTCTCTATATATAAATTGATTATAGTCCTTTTAGCTTTATCAGCTTCTTCAAAACTCTTTTCTGGAAGATAAGCTAAAACAGCTTGAGGCATACCACCAACTAATATGTATTGTTTAAATAAATTCATAATTTTACGATGTAAAACATCTCCAAGTGGTTTTTTCTTTTCAAAAAAATTAAATAAAATTGGAATGGTTGTTATATCTCCCAAGGCCCATAAAAATTCTTCAAAATCCATAGGATACATCTCTATGTGTTCTTCTTCTGATGGTATAACTATATCTTGAACATTCTTTTTTAGTCTTATTAACGAACCAGTTTCTATATAATCATATCTACCATCAGCTACTAAATATTTTATTAGTTGTCTAGCTAGAGGGAATTGTTGAATTTCATCAAAAATAATAAGAGACTCCCTATTGTAAAGGATTGTTGAATAATATAACGAAAGTTTTTGGAAAAATATATCCAAATCTCCTATATCATAAACAAATAAATCTTTGATTTCTTGAGGTATAATAGCAAAATCAATTAATATATAACTTTTATATTCATTTTTGCCAAATTCTCTAGCAACAAAACTCTTACCAACTCTTCTAGCTCCATCAATTAAAATAGCTGTTTTACCATTACTAGATTCTTTCCATTCCAATAATTTATCATATACTTTACGTTTTAACATCATATATATCAGTCCTCTCCAAGTTAAATATAACACTAATTGACAAAAAGGCAAGTTTCAAAATGGCGTTTTTGCACGAAAAGGCAGATTTTAAAGGATAATTTTAAACCAAAAAAGGCAAGGTTTAGATTTTTACTTCTTTTTTAATAATAAACGTTATAATTTATTGAAAACGCTTTTATTTTTATACTTGTGTTTTTAATAAGACAAAATAATAATTTTTAGGTATAATAAAATCACATTAAACTAATTATATGAAAGGAGAAATATATGAAAATTGATTTAACTGGTCAAACTGCAGTTGTTTATGGTGCAGGTAGAGGTATTGGAGAAGCTATAGTTAATGAATTAGCTAAATGTGGAGCTACTGTATATGTTGCAGATATTATTTTAGAAAATGCTGAAAGTGTAGTAGCTAACTTAAAAAAAGAAGGTTTAAAAGGCATAGCAGTAAAATGTGATGTTAGTAGTTATACTGATGTTGATAATGTTATGGCTAAAGCCGAAGAAGAGACCGGTAGACTAGATATAGTTATAAATAATGCTGGTATAGTAACTCTAGGTACTTTTTTAGAAACTACCTATGAAGAAATTAAAAGCTTGTTTGACATTAACTTAATGGGGGTAAGTAATGGTTTACAAGCAGCTATAAGACGTATGCAAAAATATAATCATGGTAAAATAGTATCAACTTCTTCTTTTGCTGGACGTCATGCCTTAAAAGAAGGTTTTGCATATTACGGAATGACTAAGGCCGCTATTATTTATCTTACTCAGGCTGCAGCCTATGCTGGTGCTGATTATAATATTAATGTTAATTCAGTATGTCCTGGTATTATTCGTACTCCTATGTGGGATAAAATACTAGATAATTATGCTGAACAAGGTTTAGATCGTGAAACTTCATGGAAGAATAGTTTGAAAAACTTTATACCATTAGAACGCGGTGATCAAAAACCAGAAGATATAGCTTATTCAGTAGTATTCTTATGTTCTAAATACGCTGATCACATTACAGGTCAAGCCTTAAATGTTGATGGTGGAGCAGCAATGAACTAATTTTTCACTAATTATTAAGAGGCAAAACGCCTCTTTTTTCTATTAAAATAGTTTTTTTACAAAAAGTGGTTCCACTTATTGTAAAAATATTACTTTTTATCATTACATGAGGTGATATATCTTATGAAAAGATTAATTGATGAAACATTATTAAAATGGAAAAATGATATAAATAGGAAACCTTTACTTATTTATGGTGCTAGACAAGTAGGTAAAACTTATTCTATCGCTAATTTTGGAGAAAAGTATTATGATAATTATATTTATCTAAATTTTGAAGGAAATAATAATTTACAACAGGTTTTCGACACTGATCTAAATCCTAATAGAATAATTGGTTCTTTAGAAACCATTTATAATCAAAAAATATTCAAAGAAAAGACACTTTTAATATTTGACGAAATTCAGGAATGTGAAAGAGCTCTAACTTCACTTAAATATTTTCAAGAAGAATGCCCCAAATACCATATAATAGCTGCTGGTAGTTTATTAGGTTTAGCTATTAATAGAGGTGAATACTCTTTTCCTGTTGGAAAAGTCAATATAATTACTATGTATCCTTTAACTTTTGAAGAATTTTTAATGTCTTTAAAAAGATACGATTTAATTGATTTAATTAAAAAATCATATTTTACTAATACTCCTATTGAAAATATTATTCATGAAAGAATATTAGAATACTACTACGAATATTTAATAATAGGTGGTATGCCTTCAGTAGTAAATTTTTATCTAAAGAAACAAGATTATAATTATATTAAAATTATTCAAAGCAATATACTTGCTGGTTTTTATAAAGATATGACTAGATATAACAATATAAAAGATAGTAATAAATTAAAAAATGTATATACTAGTATTTCTAAACTAATAACTGATGACAAAAATCTTAAATTTATTAATAGTAGAACTAAATCAAATTCTTATGAAAATTCTATCTATTGGCTAGAAAAATCTAGAATGATTTATAAGTGTAATAAAGTAAAAGAAGGTTTAATACCACTTAAAATATATGAAGATTTATTATCATATAAAATATACATGAGCGATATTGGATTATTATCTAATAATTTAAATTTAAATACAGGTTATATTCTATCTGATATGTTATCTAGTAACACTAAAGGCGCTATAGCTGAAAATTATGTTATGCAACAATTAGTATCTATAGGTTTAGAACCATTTTATTGGGAATCACAAGGTAAAGCCGAAGTTGATTTTATCTTTCAAACAAAAAATGGTATCGTGCCTATAGAATGTAAATATTCGCATAATGTCCAATCAAAGAGTCTACAAGTCTTTATTGATAAATATAATCCTATATATTCTATAAGAGTATCTACTAAAAATTTTGGTTTTGAAAATAATATTAAATCAATACCTTTATATGCTTTATTTTGTTTAAAAGATATTAATAAATAAAAAAGCACCTATTTCTAGGTACTCTATATAATGATTTGATAAAAATCAAATAATATTTAAAATGGCGGAGTAAGAGAGATTTGAACTCTCGCACCAGTTACCCGGTCTACTTCCTTAGCAGGGAAGCCTCTTCAGCCGCTTGAGTATTACTCCAACTTTCCTGTCAAGCTCCCTTATTATATAGTATTAAGGTTTAAAATTCAAGTGTAAAATAATTCAATTTATGGAAAGTTGAATTTTTCAATTACTTGTCTTATTTTCGACAATAATATATAATATATGGAGATAATTTCTATTTCGAAAAGGAGGTAAAGTATGATTATTAAAAGTAAAAAAGGTAATTATGAATTACTAACCATTTTTAAAAATTCTTTCGATTTAGAAAAATTTGAAGAAGCTTATATAGAGGAATGCTTTGATAAATATCCTTATATAGTTGGTGATATCTCTGATGGTATTTTACGTTTAAAAGGTTTTAGTGTAGATAGTAAAAAATCTAATTATTATAAAAACATTGATACATATATAAGTAAAAGTTGTGCTTTTGAAGCTCCTTATTATATTTTAAGAAGGATTAAAAATCCTGTTGAATTAGAAACTTTAAAAGATAAAGAACCTAATGTTATAGCTATTCCAAATAGAGAAACACTTGAAAAAGAAAACTTTGATAAAGATTCTTTAATATTAGAATCTTCTATAAAGAATAAACCTAATATAGTTTTAAATATAGAACGTATCAATAATATTTCTATTGGACAACTACCTCAAGAATTAAGAAATAGTGATGATAAAGAAGAAAATATTACCACTGTCGTTTCTAGTGATGGATTTGTTCCAATCAAAAGAGAACATCATCACACTCACAAGAAAAGAAAGAGGGTAAATAAATGAGAACTTTGGCTGAAATTGAGAACCAGATAAAAAAGGAATTAGAAAGAATAAGACCTTATTTAAATAGCGAAGGTGGAGATATTGAGTTTATTAGCTTCATAAATGGAGTTGTCCATATTCGTTTGCTTGGAGCTTGTGTTGGCTGTTCTGCTATTGATTATACTCTAAAAGATGGAATCGAAGCCTTATTAGTTGAACTTGTTCCTGAGGTTATTGAAGTTGTAAATGATTCTGAAAGTGGGGAATTATAATGAACGACGAAAATTGGTATGATAATTTAAAAAATCTAGCTAGCACTAGAACTATTCAAATAATTATTATATCTCTAATGGCTATGTTTTTTTGTCAAATATTGAAAGTTATTATATTTTCAATCAAAGAAAAGAAACTAAACATCGGTGTTTTATTTACGACAGGTGGTATGCCTTCAAGTCATACTGCTACTGTTATAGCTTTAGTTATTTCTATGGGTTTATTTCAAACCTATGATAGTGGATCTTTAGATTATAGTTTCGCGGTTGCTTTAATATTTGCTTTTATAGTCATCCATGACTCTATGGGTATAAGACTAGAAGCATCTAAACATGCTCAAATTTTGAACAATTTAGTAAAAGATGAGGATGAAAAAAATAGAATAGAACTTGGTTTTGGCAAAAAAGGTAAATTAAAAGAACTTTTAGGGCACAAAGCTATTGAAGTTGTAGGTGGAATATTAGTTGGCACTTTATTTGCCGTTTTCTCTTATTTAGTAGTTATATACACATAATAAAAAAGAGCTTAATAAAGCTCTTTTTTATTACATTAATTCTAATTGAATTCTATGGCGATCATAATCAATATCAATTACTCTAACCTTAATTAAATCACCAACGCTTAATATTTCTGAAGGATGTTTTAATCCTTCTTTTTTCATTTTAGATGTATGAAGTAAACCATCATATTTTACACCACAATCGACAAAACAACCGAAGTCAGTTACATTTCTAACAGTACCTTCTAATAAATCGCCTGCTTTCACATCTTCAAAATGAAGAATATCACTTCTTAAGATTGGAGTAGGATAATCATCCCTTAAATCTCTTAAAGGTTGAATAAAGGCATCACATATATCATTTAATGTATATTCATCTATATCTACTTCTTTTAATAATTCTCTTTTATCCAAATTATTAATAGCTTCTTTTATTTCATTAGTACCTATAGAATCTTCAGTTAAACCAATATAGTGTAAGATAGCTCTAGCTTTATCATAACTTTCAGGGTGAATAGATGTCATATCTAATTTATCTAATGGTTCAGATATTCTTAAGAAACCTATAGCTTGTTCATAAGTTTTAGGACCTATTTTAGATACATTTTTAATTTCAGTTCTTGAAGTAATCTTACCATTTAAATCACGATATTTAACTATTTCTTTAGCTGATGTTTTAGATAAACCAGATACATAAGTTAATAAACTTACTGAAGCTGTATTAACATTAACACCTATATTATTAACAACATCACTTACGACATTATCTAAAGCTTGAGATAATTCTTTTTGATTAACATCATGTTGATATTGGCCTACACCAATACTCTTAGGATCTATTTTAACTAATTCAGCTAATGGATCTTGAATTCTTCTTGCAATACTTACAGCACTACGTTCTTGAACTTGATAATCAGGGAATTCTTCTATTGCTACTTCAGAAGCGCTATATACTGAAGCTCCAGCTTCACTTACAATAATATATTTAACATTTAAATTATTCTTCTTAATTACATCAGCTATAAAACTTTCAGTTTCTCTTGAAGCGGTACCATTACCGATAGCTATTATTTCTACTTTATATTTCTTACATAAAGTTAAAATAGTATTTTCAGATTTCTTTAAAGTAGCTTCATCAACTGTACTACCTTTACTCTTTTCATTAGGATAAATTACACCTATTTCTAATACCTTACCAGTAACATCTACTACAGCTAATTTACAACCAGTTCTAAATGCTGGGTCAACGCCTAAAACAACCTTACCTTTAAGCGGTGGTTGAAGTAATAAATTTTTAACATTCATAGAGAAAATATCTATAGCTTTTTCTTCGGCATTTTCTGTTAAAATAGTTCTTATTTCTCTTTCAATAGATGGAGATATTAATCTCTTATAACTATCGCTAATAGCATCTTTTACTTCATCAAGAAATAATAAATGTCTATTTCTTATTACTTGATATTCTAAATAATCTACATCTCTTTGAGGTTGTAATTCTACACTTACTGATAAAATACCCAAATCTTCTCCTCTATTCATAGCTAGAATATGATGAGGTTTTACATAAGATAGGCCTTCTGTATTTTCATAATACATCTTAAACTTACCATCAGTATCTTCAGCATTCTTTTTTAATTTAGATATAATCTTACCATATCTTAAAGCTTTCTCTCTTATATATTTACGATAAGTAGCATTATCACTAACCATTTCAGCTATGATATATTTAGCTCCTTCAATAGCCTTATCATATGATAAATCATCTTTTAAATAAGGAGCTACTATTTCTTCTTTAGTCTTTTTATAATTAGGTTCTAACATTATTTTAGCTAATGGTTCTAAGCCTAATTTAATAGCTTCAGTAGCTTTAGTTTTCTTCTTTTCTTTAAATGGCCTATATAAATCTTCTACTTCAATTAATTTAGTAGCTTTTAAGATTTCCTCCTGTAATTCAGGTGTTAATAATCCCTTTTCATCTATTAAACGTAAGACATCTTCTTTTCTCTTATCTAAATTAACAGCATAAGTATATTTTTCTTCTATTTCTCTTATTTCTACTTCTGTTAAAGCGCCTGTAGCTTCTTTACGATATCTCGCAATAAAAGGTACAGTAGCTCCTTCAGCAAGTAAGCCTAATACAGCATCTATTTGTTTTGCTGATATATTTAGTTCTTTAGCTATAATATCTATTAATTCTTTTTTTTCCATAATACAATAAAAACGCTAAAATAGCGTTTTATTTCCTTTCTTTTTAAATTGTAATACTTTGAATCATCTCATGAGCTGAATTCAAGCTTTGAATTAAACTATTAATTGTTGAATTTGTAAAAGTATGTTCCTTTTCTTCTTCAGGAATTTGAGCATCTAAGTTAGCTGAAGCTTCACATGCTTCTTCCATTGTTGCGTAATATACACCATCATATAAATACATTAATTGTGGTGTAAAAGTTATTTCACCATAATCCTCATTTTCTAAAATATCAGAATTAGAACTTACAGTAGTATCAATGATATAAAAATTGAAGTAATTAGCATCAGCTTTAGCATTAATTGATTCAATATCATTTATTAATCTATCTACCTTAGCTACAATTTGATCTTCGTAATCTTCTAAATCCTCTAATTCTTCAGAGTCATATACGAATATAAAAGTATTTTCTGTATCTTCTAAAAGAGTTTCTAATTCAGTGTAATTTACTTTATAATCAGAGTAATCTGCAAACCAATCAGAAGTACCATCAAATACTCCACACAACCATAATATTAAAACAACAAGACCAGCTAAAACTACAATACCTGAAGGAATACTTATAGCTAGGATCTTCTTTTTCTTTTTACTTTTTACTTTATCCTTATTATAGACGTTAGCACGTGCCATATTAATCAAATCCTCCTAAAAACATTACTATTATAATAAATTCAAGCTTGAATAGCAAGAATTTTAATTAATAATAGCTATAGCTATAGTATAAAGTTTAGTATGACTAATAGAAATTTTATAATTAAAATTATTTTCTTTAGTTTTAACGTAGGGTTTACCAAATTGATCAGGTAAAATAGAATATTTTTTAGAATTAAATTTATTACCTAACACCTTATATAAAGCTTCTTTAGCGGCCCATCTACCAGCTAAAAATTCTATTTTCCTTGATTTATTATTTAAATTTATAAATATATCATATTCTTCTTCAGATAATATTCTTAAACTTAATCTATCTAATAATTTGGCAATTCTTTCATTATCAATAATATCTATGCCTACATCCATTATGAACTATTCCTTTTCTTCAATTCTAAAGCCATTTCTTTTATCTTTCTAAATCTATGATTTAGTCCAGATTTAGTAATTTTTTCCCCATAATCTTGTTCAATTATTTCACACAACTCTTGAAGGGACGCTTCCATATTGTTTTTTCTAGCTTCCATAACTATTTTAATTTTACTATCTATCTTATCTAAAGGCATGTAATCTTCTAGATATTTAATATATCTTAAGATATTTCTATTAGCATCATTAGTTTTACTTTGATTAGCTATATCAAAATTTACTATCCTTTTACTATCTGCCATTATTTTCCTTTTGATAATAGTATCTTCCATTTTGAAAGCTTGAACACTTACACCTATTATTCTTAAGATATCACATATGCTTTCTTTATCTTTTAAGTAAATTACATATTTATCTTTTCTTTTAGCTATTCTAGCATTTAAATCAAAACTATTAATTAAAGTTTGAATAAATATAGCTTCTTTATTAATAGTTGTTTGTATCTCTAAATGATAATTACTAGTCTTAGGATCATTTACTGAACCATTAGTAATAAAAACTCCTCTTAAATAAGCTTTTTTTAATTCTAGATTAGTTAAAATAATACTTCTATCATTTGTTTTATCATCTAATAAATTAAAACTACCTACTAAGATATCACTATCTTCATTTATTTCTATAACAAACAAAGTAGGTTTATCAAAACGCATTATTTGTTTTTGGTATAGTTCATATTTAATATTAGGAAAATTAGTTAATAGTAATTTAATAACAAATCTAATAATAGGATTAGATCTAGTTTCATATTTTAATTTAATCTTATTAAAACCTGATAAGGTTATTTCAAATCCATTATGAACAATAGCTTCTAAAATAGTTAGAGATTCTTGATTAAAAGATATCTTAACATGAGTTAGTTCTTCCTTACAATCATAAGCATAGCTCATTATTCACCTAATACTTTTACTAAAGCGTAGAAAGAATCAATAAACATATCTGGTTCTAAATCTAATAAGGATTCAGCTCTTTTATTATCTTTTTTATAAGCTATAGCACAAGTTTTAATTCTAGCTCTTTTACCAGCTTGAATATCAGATACACTATCACCTACATAAAGAGCTCTTTTTGAACCTAGAATCTCACAGGCTTTCTTTATACCTTCTGGGTCTGGTTTAGGATTAACTACATCATCTTGACCTATTACTACATCAAAATATTCATTTATTTTAAAATATTCTAAGGCATGATCAACTAAACTACGCTTTTTAGATGATACAACGCCTAATTTATAATGATGTTTAGCTAAGAATTTAATAGTATCCTTAACTCCAGGGAATAAATTTACTAATTCATCATGAGCATCTTGATTATATTCTCTATAATATTCAATCATTTCTTCTATTAAAGCCGGGTCATCAGTATATTTACTAAAAGTTTCTTTTAAGGTAGGCCCAAAGAAAGAATCTAGTTCAGCATCTGATAATTCATGACCAGGGAAATATTTTTCAAAAGTATGAATAAAAGAACGATATATTAAATCTTTAGAATCTAAGATTGTACCATCTAAATCAAATAAAATAGTATCTACTTTATTATTTTGCACATATTCTACTAAATCTAAATATTTTGTCCTCTTAAACTTTCTCTTAATCATTAGATAAGCTGTACCAGCAGCTATAAAGACTATAGATACTACAATACTTACTCTTATATTACCAACTAGTAATACTTCACCTTCATATCTAAATGATTCAGTTATTGTTCTAACTATACCATACCATATTAGATATATTCCTAACATATCACCAGATTCAAGTTTTTTAGATTTCTTTCTTAAAACTAACATAATTATTAAACCAACTAAATTTAATAATCCTTCATATAAAAACATTGGGTGATAATAACCGGATGTTGATAAACCACTTAACAAATAACCACTATTGGTAGTGAAATACATATTTTCACTAATAAAACGTGGTAAAAAGAATTCAAATAAACCTGTATTTGATACTAATGGCCCATATAATTCATGATTACAGAAATTACCCCATCTACCAAATATTTGACCAATTAAAAAGCCAGGAGCTAATAAATCAAAAGCTTTAAATAGTGATACCTTAGTTTTATAACAATATAACATAACTACTATAATAGCTACTATGATACCACCTTGGATAGCTAGTCCTGCCCAACCATCACTTAAACCTAAAACATCACCTAGTGAATTAAATTCATCTAAATTAAATAAAACATACCAAACTCTAGCTCCTATTATAGCTAAAGGTAAGGTTATTAATAAACCAGTATAAATAAAATCAGAATATATACCTAGTCTCTTGCCTTCTTTAACACCAACTATTACGGCAACTACTACACCTAATAAAATCCATAAAGCATACCATCTTACTTCTAGATTTAAGATAGTAAAAGCTACTGGGTCTACCCATAGCGCGTCATCACTTAAAGTTAAATCTAGTATTAGCCACAATATTAAAGCTAAGATAGAAGCTAATAAAACCATAGATATTCTTAATTTATATTTCTTTTGATTAAAAATATTTAATACTTCTATTGTTTTATATTCTCCTTTTATTTTTAAATAAGGATAATAACAAGCTATTATAACAATAGCTACTATAGAAAAATATACAGCATAGATCACTACTCTGCCCCCCTTGCCTTTAAATTGACGGTATCGACAAATGTTTTTGCGTCGTTATAACCATTGTATATTCTTAATTTTTCATTTAATACAGCTGATTCTATTAATAAAGCTACGTTTCTACCTGGTAATACAGGTATTACCATTTTAGTAAGTTCTGTATCAAAGAATTTAATTTTATCTTGTTTTAAACCTAGACGATCATAATATTTATCTTTATCCCAATTTTCTAGCTCAATAACTAATTTAACATTTTTCTTAGGTCTATAGGCCGCTGAACCAAACATATGAACGACATCTACTATACCTATACCTCTTATTTCCATATATCTTTTTAAGATTTCAGGAGCCATACCTATTAGATTACCTGGTTCTTTTTCAAAGACTTCCACTAAATCATCAGCTATTAATTGATGACCTCTTTTAATAAGATCTAAGGCTGTCTCAGACTTACCAATACCACTATGACCCATAATAAGAGTACCTATACCATGGATATCTAAGAAAGTAGCATGTAAACTTATTCTCGCAGCTAGTATTTCCTGTAAGTAGGTATATAGCTTAGATGAGGTCGCTGTTGTAGATAAATCTGATTTAGCTATTGTTATATTATATTTAGCGGCAAAATCAGCGAAATATGACGGCAATGTAACATTTTTTGAAAATACTATTAGAGGAGGTTGAAGATTAAAGATATTACTTACTCTTTCTAATTGAGTTTTCTTAGGTAAGGTTTCTAAAAATGTAGCTTCTTTAGTTCCTATTAAAACTATTCTTTGAGGTTCATAGAAATCTAAATATCCACATAATTCCATACCTGGTCTACAAATCATATCTTCACGAACTAATCTATCTAGACCAGTATTACCATATATTATTTTTAAATTATTATCTTCAATTATTTTTTTAACTAATACAGCTTTTTTATCCATAATGCCTCCTTAGCTATTTAATATTTTCTTTAAATACTTGCCAGTATAAGATGTTTCACATTTAGCTATTTCTTCAGGTGTACCACAAGCTACTAAGGTCCCACCTTTATCTCCACCATCAGGTCCTAAATCAATAATATAATCAGCTGATTTAATTATATCTAAATTATGTTCAATGACAATAAGAGTAGCTCCATTATCAGCTATTTTATTGAAAACTTGTAGTAATTTTTTAATATCATCAGTGTGAAGTCCTGTAGATGGTTCATCTAAAATATATAAAGTTTTCTCACTTATTCTTGAATATAGTTCACTCGCAAGCTTAATTCTTTGGGCTTCACCACCTGATAAGGTTGTTGATGATTGACCTAGTTTCATATATCCTAGCCCTACAGCCATCATAGTTTCAAGTTTAGCTTTAATTTTAGGGAAGGCTGAGAAAAATTCATAAGCTTCTTCAACTCTCATGTTTAAGACATCAGCGATATTTTTATCTTTAAATTTAATCTCTAAAGTGTCTTTTTGATATCTAGTTCCGTGACATACTTCACAAGGTACATAAACATCAGGTAAAAAGTGCATTGATATTCTTTTTACCCCGTCACCTCCACAAGCCTCACATCTACCACCTTTAACATTAAAACTGAAACGCCCCTTATCATAACCACGCATCTTAGCTTCATTTGTTTGACTAAATAATTCTCTTATATCATCAAATACTCCAGTGTAAGTAGCTGGATTTGACCTAGGAGTTCTACCTATAGGTTGTTGACTTATTTCAATAACTCTATCAATATTTTGTAATCCAGTTATTTTACTAAATTTACCTGGCATTATTTTTTTACGTTTATATAATTCTTTTAAACAATGTCTTAATAATATTTCATTAACTAAAGTAGATTTACCACTACCAGATACCCCTGTTACACAAATAAATTTACCTAAAGGGAAAGTTACATCTATATTTTTTAAATTATTTTCTTTAGCTCCGTAAACAATAATATTTTTACCTGAGCCTTTTCTTCTTTTTTGAGGGATATCTATTTTTAAAGTACCATTTAAATACTTGCCTGTAATACTATTAGGATTATTTTTAACTTCTTCAGGAGTACCTATAGCAACTATCTCACCACCATGGATACCAGCTCCAGGGCCGACATCTACTAAATAGTCAGATTCTAACATAGTTTCTTCATCATGCTCAACTACTATTAAAGTATTACCTAAATCACGCATTTTTTTAAGGCTACTAATTAGTCTAGCATTATCTCTTTGATGTAAACCAATACTAGGTTCATCTAAGACATATATTACTCCAGTTAATTGAGAACCTATTTGAGTAGCTAGTCTTATTCTTTGGGCTTCCCCACCTGATAAGGTGGCTGCGTTTCTAGCTAAATTTAGATAATCTAAACCAACATCTATTAGAAATCTAAGTCTATCTTTAATCTCTTTAATAGCTAGATTAGCTATTTGGGCTTTTTCTTCAGATAATTCTATAGTATCAAAATAATTATATAATTCTAATATAGACATGCGAGATAGGTCATCTATATTTTTATCATTAATATAAACAGCTAAAACATCATCATTAAGTCTAGCCCCATGACAGGTTTGGCATTCACTTTCTACCATATAACCTTCAATCCACTCTCTAATCCATTCAGAATTAGTTTCTAGATAACGACGTTCAAAATTAGTTATTATACCTTCAAAATATTTATCTTTAACACTTATTCTACCACTAGTAGAAACTAAGGTAAAATGAATTATATCAGGTGAGCCATATAAAATAATATCTTGTTTATCTTTTGGTAAATCTTTAAAAGGTATATCTTGAGATATATCATAATACTCACATACTTGTTCTAACTCTGAGAAGTTTAAATTTTCTTTATCTTGATTACGATATGGCACAATGGCGCCGTTTTTTAAACTTCTATCTTCATCTATTATTAAACTTCTATCAATGTGAAGTTTATAACCTAAACCATGACAATCAGGACAGGCACCTAAAGGATTATTAAAAGAAAATAATCTTGGTTCAAGTTCTGGTAAAGTAAAACCACATACCGGACAAGCATAATTTTCACTATATAAATCAATAATATCATCATGCATAATTTTGACAAAACCATGACTTATCTTAAAAGCCATCTCTATATCTTCAGTAAGACGACTTGAGCTATCTTCTTTTAACTTTAATCTATCTATTACAACATCTATTGAATGTTGTTTATTTTTGTCTAGATTAATCTCACTATCTAATTCTAATAGTTCATCATCTATATAAGCTCTAATAAATCCATCTTTTAGTAATTTTTCTAATAGATTCTTATGAGTTCCTTTTTCTTTTTTAACTACAGGAGCTAAAACATATATTCTAGTATCTAAATTTAAACTCATTATCTTATTTATTATTTGATCAACTGACCAAGATGAAATAGGAATATGATGATGTGGGCAGTGTGGAGTACCTATTCTCGCAAATAAAACTCTTAAATAATCATGAATTTCCGTAACTGTCCCAACTGTAGATCTCGGATTATGACTAGCTGATTTTTGATCTATTGATATAGCTGGTGATAAACCTTCAATAACATCAACATCAGGTTTTTCCTGCATACCAATAAATTGTCTAGCATAGGTAGATAATGATTCAACAAATCTTCTTTCGCCTTCTTGATAAATAGTATCAAAAGCTAAGCTAGATTTACCACTACCAGATACCCCAGTCATTACTATAAGCTTATTTTTAGGTAGTTTGAGTTCAACATTTTTTAAATTGTTCTCTCTCGCCCCTTTAATATATATATGATCCATTTAAAATCAATCCTCTTTTAAAATATGTAAAAATCCTTGTTCATCTATAATCTCTATATTTAAACTCTTAGCTTTATCAAGCTTACTACCTGCATCTTCCCCGCAAATTAGTAAATCAGTTTTTTTACTAATTGAATTAGTCACAATTGCCCCTAAAGATTCTAATTTATCTTTAGCTTCATCACGACTAAAGCTCTTTAAACTACCAGTTAAAACTACTTTTTTACCTGTAAAATAAGAATTAGTATTAATTACTTTACTAGGATAATCCATTCTTAAGCCTAAAGCTTTTAATTCTTCTATAATCTTTAAATTATTCTCATCATTAAAATAATTAACAAAATCTCTAGCTATTATTTCACCGATATCTTGTATATTTAATATTTCTTCTTCACTAGCTTTAATAATATCATCTATAGTAGAAAACTTCTCACAAATAAGTCTAGCTACTTTAGCACCTACATTAGGTATACCAAGTCCAAATATTAAATGATCTAAGGTATTATTTTTACTATTTTCAATACTTCTTAATAGATTATCTATTGATTTAACGCCTAATTTAGGTAAATTAATTAATTCATCTTTGTAATCAGATAATTTAAAGATATCAACAACACTCTTTAAATAACCTTCTTTATAAAATAATCTAATATTTTGTTCACCTAAATTTTCAATATTATAAGCAGCTTTAGAAGCAAAATGGATTAAAGAATTAATTATTCTTTCTTCACAATTAGGATTTAAACAGTAATAATCTGCCTCACCCTCAAGTCTCACTAAAGTACTATTACAACAAGGACATACTTTAACCATCTCTATAGGTTTTGCGTTTTCTTCTCTTTTTTCTAATACTACTCTCACAACTTCAGGTATAACATCTCCGGCTTTATGAATTATTATAGTATCACCTTCATGAAGATCTTTTTCCTTTAAGTAATCTTCATTGTGAAGAGTTGCCTTAGAGATAGTAGAACCTTGAACAAATACTGGTTTAAAGTTAGCGACAGGAGTAATTACCCCTGATCTACCTACTTGAAATACCACATCTAATAATTTAGTTTCAACTTCTTCTGGTTTAAATTTATAGGCAACAGCCCATTTAGGCACTTTTACAGTTTGACCTATTATATCGTGGTATTTAATCTCATTTACTTTAATTACTACCCCATCTATATCATAGCCTAGGTCTTCTCTTAATTTAGCTACTTCATTAATATAATCTTTTATCTCATCTGCGTTTTTACATACTCTATATAAAGGATTAACTTTAAAACCTAATTTAGCTAATTCTTTTAAAGCATTTTCCTGAGTATCTATATCTTCTAAATAATAATAGATAAAAGTATCTAAATTTCTCTTAGAAACAACCTTGCTATCTAATTGTCTAATAGAACCCGCAGCCGCGTTACGACAATTTTGGAATAATTCTTCTCCATTACTTTCTCTTTCCAAATTTAGCTTAACAAAGGCTTTTCTCGGCATAAAGATTTCGCCTCTTACCTCTAAATTACCACTATAAGGTATAGTTAAAGGAACACTCTTAATTGTCTTAACATTGTTTGTTACATTTTCCCCTACTCTACCATTACCTCTAGTAGCCGCTAAGACTAATTTAGTATTTTCATAACGTAAACTAACAGATAAACCATCTATTTTTAATTCGCAGACAAAACTCACGTCACTTACACTATCATTAATCTTTTTAACAAAATCATCAACTTCTTCTAAAGAGAAAATATCTCCTAAACTCATCATTTGTCTTTGATGAGTAACTTTTTCAAACTTATCTAATACTTCTCCTCCTATCTTAACAGTAGGTGAAGTATCCGATTTATATTCAGGATATTTTTCTTCTAATTCGATTAATTCTTTCATTAAAACATCATATTCATAATCAGTAATACTAGGTTTATCTAGAACATAATATTCATATCCAGCTCTATTTAATTTTTCTCTTAATTCTTCTATACGTTTTAATATTTCCATGATATCACCATTAATAAAAACAATTTTTAATTAACATAAAGTAAATATTTAACATCTCTTAATTATACTATTTTTTTAATTATTAATATAGTATTAAATTATACTAAAATATGATAAAATAAATCAGATGTTTTAGACGAGGTGATACTTTTGGAAGTATTAAAAATTAAAAATCTTACTAAAATGTATGATGATAAAAATGGAATTAAAGATATATCTTTATCCTTAGAAGAAAAAGAATGTATAGCTATTTTAGGTAAAAGTGGTACAGGTAAATCAACCTTATTAAAAACTATTTTAAATAGAGTAGATAAAGATAGTGGTAGAGTAAGTTTCTTTGATACTACTCTAAAAGCTGATTATGTCGATGTCATCAGGTCTATTGGCTATTTACCTGATAAGCCTTATGATTATCCTAAAAAAACTATTAAAGATTTTATTAAGATAATTAATAAATATTATAATCTAGATTACGATAAAGAAATAAAACACTATTTAGAAGAATTTAATCTAGATGAAAATGAATTAATTACAAACTTATCTAGTGGTTCTTTACAAAAGCTAAGTATAATACTAGCTATCTTCCATAATCCTAAAATATTATTATTAGATGAACCTACTAACTTCCTAGATACTTCTAGTATATCAACTCTAACTAATATCTTAAAAAAATTAAAATACGCTGGTACTTCTATTATTATAGTAAGTCATCATTTAAGTTTTATCTTAGGTCTAGCTAATAAAATATATTTATTACATAATAATTCTTTATTAGATTTAAAAGATAGACTTAAAGTAAATAATTATAAAAAAATAAGTGTTATCTTAAATAGACCTATAACCTATCAAGATATTAATATAAAAGGAATAACTAATATTAATATAAATCAAAATAGTGCATCTTTTATCTATTCTGATAAAGATATGTCTCCTGTTATAAAAAAACTATTTAGCTTACCAGTAATAGATTTAAGTATTGAAAACCCTCAAGTAGAAGATATAATAGGAGGACTATTATATGATATATCGTAAACATTTTACTAAGTTTTCAATAATTACTTCTATTTTCTTTCTTATTATTTTATTAAGTACTCTTGTCTACTTAAATTTATATGATACTTATTTATCTTATCAAAGTAATTTAGAACTTTTATATGGCAATATAAATGAAACTAATTTATTAATATTAAAAATAGATAATCGTAGTTTTGAAAATATTGTATATTACTATCTAATATATCTAAATTTTGGTTCTATCTTATTTTTCTTACATTCTACTATACTAGCAGTTAAGACAATATCTTTTGATAATAATGCAGAAAAAATATTTATAACTGCCCCTATAAAAAAAGAAACATTCTTAAAAAATAAAATAATATTAGCTATAATTAATATTTTTATACTTCATATATTAAATTATCTAGTATTAATTATTTATTTTAGTATTAATAAAGCTAGTAACTTTTATCTAGGTCTATTACTAATAGAAATAGCTATATTCTTATCTAGTCTAGCTATATATTCTATAATACTAGCTATAGTAAGCTTCATTAAAAAACGTAGCTATATTCTAGCTACTGCCTTAACTATCTTATTTTGTTTTATTATCTTATCTTTAATATATAAGATAACTAATTTCTTTGTCTTATCTTATATTAATCCGTTATGTTATTTTAATTATATAGATATCTTAGATAATCATGAGCTAAATCTAGAATATATAATATGTGTACTTGTCATATTAATATTTGGATTTAACATATCTATCTATAGAGAAGAGGTATAGATATGTATATAGAATTATTTAAGAAAAATATAATTAAAACCCTTATCT
The DNA here is from genome assembly GCA_964547945.1 of uncultured Anaeroplasmataceae bacterium. Taxonomy (GTDB): domain Bacteria; phylum Bacillota_I; class Bacilli_A; order Acholeplasmatales; family Anaeroplasmataceae; genus CALUXS01. The sequence continues at coordinate 6,194 of CAZJPL010000006.1, read as the reverse complement.
TAAGTATTATTATGATACTTTTTATATCATTAGTATTTACTATAGAATTTGAAAGTATTAATGATGAATTATATTCTAATTATTTAGAACTACCTACTTATTTAAAGTTCTTATTATTTAGTGTTATACCATTATTTGATAACTTTAATTATTTACTAGAATATATCTTATTTTATTTAATAATAATTATAGCAATATATACTATTATTTTAGCTAAAAATAAAGTGGAAAATTATTTATTACCTATTAAACCTAATAATGTTAAAATATATCAATTTATAGCATTATTTAGCCATATTTTAATATTATTATTAGTTTGTTTTATTACTATATTAGTATGTAATATTATAAAATATAATACTTTTAATTTATCTATTATATCTAGCTTTATAATATTATTTTTATTAAGTATAAATACCTTCTTTTTAGTTAGATATAATAAGAATAGATTAGTTAAAATATTATTATATATATTATTAGTATATAGTGTAAGTTTATTTATTATAAATATGTTTGTAGATAATAATATCTTATTTTATCTATCTATAATTAATTTATTATATCAACCTGTAGATAATTTATATTCTATTATTTGTCCTATTATAATAACTATATTAATTGCCTTATTAACGTATATAGGGACTGTGAGAAAGTAACACAGCCCCTATTTTTTATTCTTCTATTTCTTCTAACATCTTATGTTTTAAATTAGATAATTTTCTAGTTAAATCAACATAATATATTTGAGGATATTCAAATCTCTTAATTTCTTCCCAGATAGTTTTGAATTCTTTTTTAGAATATTCTCTTATTTCATCTAGTGTAGGTAAGTTATAAACTAATTTACCTTTTTTAAATATTGGTTCTAATAAAGGTCTTAATTTAAATGTACCTTTTTTAAATGTTTTATTTTTCCAAGTATTCATTTGATGATAAATAGTTAAATCTTCATCTTCTAATATTTTTTCTTTATGTAAACACATTAAATCAGCTACTGCCATATTAGTCTCTTTATCATAGATTCTATATAGATCTTTATAACCTGGGTTAGTTATTTTTTCTATATTTTCACTACGTTTAATTTTAGGTATAGCTTTATTATTAGTATAGATACTAGATAATTTATATACTCCACCAAATACTGGATTAGATTTAGAACATATCAGATTTTCACCTACACCCATAGTATCTATTTGAGCTCCTTGTTTAAGTAAAGAAGCTATTAGGTATTCATCTAGGCTATTAGATACTACTATTGTACAATCTTGCATACCTGCGTTATCTAAAGCTCTTCTTATCTTCTTAGATAAGTAAGCCATATCACCTGAATCTATTCTTACACCTTTTAATCTATAACCTTTAGGTTCTAATTCTTCTTTAGCCGCCTTAATAGCATTAGGTAAACCTGATTTTAAAGTATCATAAGTATCTAATAATAAAACCGCATTTTCAGGATAAGACCTACAATAAGCTTTAAAGGCTTCAAGTTCTGTATTAAATGATTGAACAAAAGAATGAGCCATAGTACCTAAGGCAGGCATACCAAATTCTTTTCCTGCATAGGTTGTGGCTGTACCAACTACCCCACCAATATAAGCCGCTCTTGCCCCGTAAATAGCCGCATCAAAATTATGTGATCTACGAGCTCCAAATTCCATAATGGCTCTACCTTCAGCTGCCTCTACTATTCTATGAGCTTTAGTTGCTATCATGGTTTGATGATTAATACATAATAATAAGGCTGTTTCAAGTAATTGAGCTTCTATAATATTACCTTTAACTCTTATTATTGGTTCATTAGGAAATACTGGAGTACCTTCAGGTATCGCAAATATATCTCCTTTAAATTTAAAATTTTTTAAATATTCTAAAAAATCACTAGTGAATTGTTTAGTACTTTCTAAATATTCTAAATCTTTCTTAGTAAATTTAAATCTTTTTACAAAATCAACCACTTGTTCTAAACCAGCACATATTGAATAACCAGCATTATCAGGATTTTTACGATAAAATAAATCAAAAGTAACTACTTCATCTTGTTTACCTTCGTTAAAATAAACTTGAGACATAGTTAGTTCATAAAAATCCATTACTAAGCTTAAATCTCTATTGTCCATCATTTGAACCTTCTTTCTTTTCAATTTTAGTGATCGCTTCATGAGAACCTAATAATTTAACCAAACCATGAGGTGCTCCAAAAGCCACTGTTATAAAATCTTTATCAGCTTGAACTACTAAACCAGAACCAAACTTTCTATGCATTACTTTATCACCAACTACATAAGGATGATTAAATTTTTGTTCTATCTTTTTAACTTCTTCCTTTTTAGTTTCTATACTTGTGCTATATATCGCTTTTTTAGGACTTCCTTCTTTATATTTGAAATCAGTTTTATATAAATCCATTTCATAAATGAATCTAGATAATTGTTCTTTAAGAAAAACTCCTCTATTATTAACAAATCTAGAAGCGCTCAAATAAAGTAATTTTTGAGCTCTTGTGATACCTACATAACAAATTCTTCTTTCTTCTTCGATATCAGTATCATTCCAACCATTAACACAAGGGAATACTCCTTCTTCTAAGGCTACTAAAAAGACAACCTTAAACTCTAAACCTTTAGCTTGATGTAAACTCATCATTTTAATTACTTCATCAGTATCTCTTTTTTCATCAGTATCTGTCCTTAAAGCCAAATCACTAAGGAGTAAAGATAAAGTATTTATATTAGAACCACCATAAGTTTTTTGAGCTTCTAATAAAACAGATCTAAACTCTAGAACATTTTGTTGTCTATCTTCTTCCTCATTAACTACCAAGTAATTCCAATATCCTGTTTTATTAAGTAGGTCATCAAAGAAATTAGTTAAATCTTTTTTAGTTAAATCTTCTCTTAAATTAAGTATTATATCCTTAAAAAAGTCTAGATTACGATTACCCATATAATCTATAGCTTTAAATAAAGATATATTTTTAGAACTAGCTACATCAAGTAAATCAGCAAGTAAACCAGGACCTATCTTTCTTTTAGGTTCATTTACTATTCTATTAAATGATATATTATCATCATGATTCAGTATTAATCTTAAATAAGCTACTAAATCTTTAATTTCCTTTCTTGCAAAGAAAGATAAACCACCATATATTATATAAGGCATTTGTCTTTTAACAAAAACATCTTCAAAACTTCTTGATATATAATTAATTCTATATAATACCGCAAAATCACTATATTTATAACCTTGTTTTAAAAGTTCTTCTATCTTATTTACGACAAAAGTAGCTTCTTCAACTCTATTTTCAGCATAATAAAAATAAGGTCTATTGCCATCTACTTTTTTAGTAAATAATTTCTTTTCTATTCTAGTTGTATTATTTTGAATTACTTTATTAGCCAAATCTAATATTGGCTTAGTACTGCGATAATTTTCTTCTAATAAAATAGTCTTAGTACCTACAAAATGTCTTCTAAAAGCTTGAATATTAGTTACTAAAGCTCCTCTAAATGAATAAATAGACTGATCTTCATCACCAACTATAAAGACATTTTTTTCTTTATTAGCTAATAAACATATTAAATCAAACTGTACTTTGTTAGTATCTTGAAATTCATCTACTAAAACATATTTAAACTTATTTTGATACTTTTCTCTTACTTCAGGATTATTTCTTAATATTTTTATAGTCTTAATTAATAAATCATCAAAATCTAAGGCATTATTTTGAGCTAAATAATTATCATATTCCTCTATAGCATCATTTAATAATTCTTGATATAAATCATCTTTTAAACAATAATCTTCAAAATTTTTTGATTTAGATATCCAAGATCTTATAGTTTGAGGTTTTATAGTAGAAGCATATATTTTCTTTTCTTTAATCAATTCTTTAACTATTCTTAGACTATCTTCTTCATCTAATATTTGAAAATCAGAAGTATAAAAACCACCTAAATATCTAGCTTCTATTCTTAAAAAGCGGGCACAAAAACTATGGAAAGTTGAAATCCACATTTCATTATCTAAAAAACCACCAATTAAATTAGCTATTCTTTCTTTCATTTCTCTAGCCGCTTTATTAGTAAATGTTACAGCTAAAATAGACCGAGGATCAACACCTAGTTCTGATATGATATAAGCAATACGTCTAGTTAAAACATTTGTTTTACCAGAACCAGCCCCAGCTATAACCATTACTGGTCCTTCTGTTGAAAGGACAGCTTCTTCTTGTCTATCATTTAAATTATCTAATATATAACTCATAATACCATCCTTTCTCATAGCCCCTAGATTATACCATATTATAAAGCTAGTTTTAATTATAACTTTTATTTTTTTATAATCTAAACATTTCTTTATTTAAAAAATAACAATTATTTTTTTCAAATTTATTCCTTGAATATTATATACAAAAAGTAAGAAAAATGCTATAATCAACTTGTGAGGTTGATGAGATATGAAAATTAAAGCAAGAATATTAAATGATACTACAATTGAATTATTAGAAGATGCTAAAACTGGTGATACTATTGATTTAAAAGATTTAGTAGGTGTTGATATATCTTTTTTAACTAATAAAATCCAACAAGAGGCTTCTTCTTTATACCAAAAACAATTAAATGAAAAATTTGAATTAGAAAAAAAGACTCTTGAACAAGAATCTAATGAAAAACTAAAAGACTTAGAAACAAAAAAACAACAGGAATTAAAGGATTTAGAAAATAAAAAGAAAGATGAGTTAAGAAATTTAGAAATCAGAAAACAAGAAGAAATTACTAAACTTCAAAATGAATTAAATAATATTAAAGAGCTAAATAAACAAGAACTTGATAAGACTAAATTAGAATTATCTAAAGATTATGAATTAAAAATATCTGATTTAAATAATAAATTAGCTAATAAAGATAAGGATAAGGAAATTGAATTAGATAAGTTAAAAACAACTTTAACTAGTGATTTTAATAATAAATATCAAGCTTTAGAAACAAAAATAAAAGATAGTGAAAATGATTTAAAGCTAAAAGAATTGGCATATAAGAGCGAAAAAGATAAGATAACCCAATATTTTGAGCTTGAGAAAACCAAATTAGAAAATGATTATAAAGAAAAAATTAGTACTTTAACTTCTCAACTAGATAATCTAAAACTTCAAAAATCTAGTTTAAATGTTAAAAAGCTAGGTGAAGAATTAGAAAGATGGTGTAATGAAGAATATAGTAATTATTCTATTACTGGATTTAAAAACTGTACATGGGAAAAAGATAATAAGAGTGTTCAATTAGATGATGAAGATAAAGGTACTAAGGCTGATTACATATTTACTGTTTATTTAGACGAAACTAAACAAACTAAATTAACTAGCGTATGTCTAGAGATGAAAAATGAAGGTCCTAATTCAACTAATAAAAAGAAAAATAGTGATCACTTTTCTAAACTAGAAAAAGATAGAACTAAAAAAGATTGTGAATACGCTTTATTGGTTTCTGAATTAGAATGGGATAGTCCTAATGATTCACCTATTAAAGTTGTCCCAAATTATGAAAAAATGTATGTAGTTAGACCTACTTATTTCATAACTTTCTTAGGTTTAATCTATAGTTTAGCTGAAAAATATAGAGAACTTTTATTAGTTAAGGAAAAAGAAAATATAGAATTAAAAGATAAGACTGACTTAATAACTGAATTTGACGATTTAATTAATACTTATCTTAAAAAGCCTCTTACAAACTTACAAAAAGATGTAGAAAGTATTAAAAAGAATTCTGAAGCTATAACTAAAGCTAATCAAAATATATTAGATACTTGTGATAATTTAATCAATAAAACTATTCTTAATATGAATAATAAAATAGAAACTTTAGAAATTAAAAAATTAAAGACCTTCTATAATAAATTAGATAAAGTTAATAAAGAATAAAAATAAAAAATCATTCATTTTGCCCATGGTAAAAGTGTTTCATAAAAATGTTGTAGATTCACTCATAGGAAAAATCCCTGCTAAAAGTGAAACAACTCCGTTTGGTATTAAGCACACCTATAACACAAAATTAAAGAGGAAAAACGGTCAGTCTGTTAGTGCAAAAGTTGTAGTTGTGATATAAAAACATACAAGATAGTAACTGTCTATCTTGATAAGAAGGGAACATAATCAATGAAAGAGTTAGATGTAGTAAAACTTACAAAAGAATTTAATG
>CAZJPL010000005.1:0-38453 GCA_964547945.1 uncultured Anaeroplasmataceae bacterium | reverse complement strand
ATAATGATAGGTACTGGAATGATGACTATAATTTAAAGATTAGGAGTATAAATATGCTAGAATTAAAAAACATCTCCAAATCATTTGAAAGTCAATTAGTTTTAGATAATATTAATTTGATATTACCTAATGTTGGATTATTTTTAATAAAAGGTAAAAGCGGGATAGGTAAGACTACGTTATTTAATATTATTAGTAATTTAGACAAACCAAGCTCTGGAGAAGTTTATTATAATAATATTCCTTATAGTAAGATGAATGATAAAGCTATAGCTGATTTACGTAAAGATATTGGTTTTATTTTCCAAGACAGTAATCTAATTGATGATTTGACCATTAAAGATAATTTAGAGTTAGTTAAATTAGTTTCTAAAACTGATGTTTCTATTGAGGATACCCTTGAGAAATTAGGTATTTATAATGTGATAAATAAATATCCTAATGTTTTATCAGGTGGAGAAAAACAACGAGTTGCTATTGCAATAGCTTTAATTAAAGATGCTAAAATAATTCTAGCTGACGAACCAACTTCTAATTTAGATTTAGAAACAAGAGAAGAAGTCTTAAAAATATTAAAAGAAATAAGCAAAAGACGTCTTGTTTTAATAACAAGCCATGATCCTTATTTAATTGGTGAGATAGAAAATAATATTTTACTTACAGATTTATTTAATAAAACATATAATTTTTATAACGATATAGCTATAAAAGAAGTTAATAGAACCAAAGTCAGTGTATTAAAATATTTTAAATATTCTTTAAAATTAATTAAAAAAAGTAAGTTTATGTATATTTTTACTTCTTTAATATTGCTACTATTAGTAAGTCTTTCTGTTATAACATTTAGTTTTTATTTTACTAATAAATTAGATGTAGTATTAGATTTATTTTCTTATTATGACATTAATAAGATTGTTATTTATGATAAGAATTATAGTTCAAGAGAGCTTAAGGAAAATATTTTAGATGTTGAAGTATTTAGAAATAAATATTCTAATACTAATATTAATCAAATATATTTAACTAATTTTTCTAATGGAAGTAGTTCAATTGTTTATGGAGTAGTTATTGATGAAAGTTTAGATTTTAATGTAGTTAAGATAGATGAAGGATTATTAGAATATTTGGTTGTTAAAGATAATGTTTTAAATATTTTGGGGTTTGAATTAGAAGTTAGCGAAATTATTACCTATTCAAATTATGAAAAACTAAACACATATAATTTTTCAAAAACTTATAACTTTAGCTTATATATGAATGAAGATACTTTTAATGAATTAAATGATATAGATAACATAGCTAATTATTATGGTAGCTATTATTTAAATTATAATTTTCAACCACTAGATGAAGATGTTATATTGCAATCTATATACTATGATAATACGTTAGCTGATAATGAAGTAATATTATCTACTAATTTTGAAAATCTATATCAAATAGGTGATTATATTAAAATCTACGATGCTAGTTATAAGGTAGTTGGATTTGTAACAGATAATGTTTTATTTAGTTATAATGTTTTTAAAAAATTAATTAGTGAATATTCTTATACGGCTATAAATAATTCTATTTTTATAGGGATAGAGTTTGAAATCAACGAAGATTCTATCGAGATACTAAATGATACTAATTTATTTGAAAGTGGTAATGATGTATCTCTATATTTTATTGATTCTCCAATTTTAGATAAGGCAAATTCATTATTGAGTTTTTTTAATTTGACAGTAAAAAATATAGTTAGATTGGTTTATCCTTTAATACTAGTGTTTTTAATACTAATGTTATTAGTGATATTTTATATTTTTTATAAGAATTATAAAAAGGATATGGGTTTTCTATTATCTCTTGGTCAAAGTAAAATAAATGTAGTGTTGTTTTATTTTATTCCTATATCTTTGTTGTTAGCTATAGTGACAATTATAAGTTCTATTTTAGTGTTAGGATTAAGTGGAATAATTAATTCATTTTTAATTGATATGTTCAGTATAGATACTAATATTTCTTTTTTTAGATTAAAGTTTCTAGGAGTGTTTATTCCATTTTTGACTACAATGGCTTGTTTTATTTTAGCTTTGATGATTATTTATATTATTTTTAGTAAGAAAAGAACTATAGATATAATATATGATAGATAAAAATCTTATATTATTTAAAAATTAGATATATAATAAATATATGCGCTCTCGTAGCTCAGTGGATAGAGTCTAACCCTCCGAAGGTTATTGTCAGATGTTCGATTCATCTCGGGAGCGCCATATTTAAAGGTATATTAAGAGGAATCAAAATGGTTTCTCTTTTTTTATATTTGAAGAGTAAAAACTTGATAAACTACTTCTCTAGAAGTATAATACAATTGAAAGTACTTCTCTAGAAGTATAGGAGGTCATTTGTATGAATAAGAGTATTTTATATCATGGTTCATTAGAAATTGTAAGATATCCGGAATATGGTAAAGGAAAACCTTACAATGATTATGGTAGTGGTTTTTATTGTACAGAACATTTAGAGTTAGTTAAAGAATGGGCATGTAGTGAAAATGTGGATGGATATGCTAATTGTTACGAATTTGATATGACAGGATTAAATATTTTAAATCTATCTTCTTCTAAATATAATATTTTAAATTGGCTTGCTATTTTAATGAAACATAGAGAAATCAGAATATCTACACCAGTAGCTAAACAGGCTAAGGAATATTTAATTCAAAATTTCTTACCTGATTATGAAAATTATGATGTTATTATTGGTTATCGTGCGGATGATTCTTATTTTTCTTTTGCTAGAGCTTTTGTTGGTAATGAAATATCACTTAAACAGTTAGGATATGCTATGAGTTTAGGTAAATTTGGGGAACAAGTTGTTTTGAAATCTAAGAAGGCTTTCGAAAGAATCAAGTTTTTAGATTATGTTGTGGCAGATAATTCTATTTATTATACTAAACGTAAAAAAAGGGATGATGAGGCTAGAATGGCATTTCAAAAAGAACTTGAAAACGAAAACCTAGATGGTATTTTCATACGAGATATAATTAGAGAAGGGATGAAACAAGATGACATACGCTTACGCTGAAATATATTTAAATGATGCAATGCGTAATCTTGGTGAAGCATTTGATTACGCTTTTAGTTGCTGTGGGTTTAGTTTAGATGAGTTTATGAAACTTTTTATTGCAACTGGATATGCTGATAATTTTGGTAAAGGTAATCCAAGGGTTGTATCTGGTATGTCTGGTACTGAACTAGTGATGGAAGTAGTTAATAAAAGTGGACTTAAAATGGATTTTTCCAAGGCTAAAATAGAATATGACTTTTCTCCTGAATATTGGTGTGGTTGGATACTAGCTTATTATCAGTGGTATACTACAAGGACTTTTAAAGATATTAATATATATGTTAGTATGGAAGAAATATTAAAAATGTATGGTGTTATGCATGAAGTTTCAGAAGAAAAATTTGTTGAAACGTTAAATAGCATAATAAGACGTAAAAAAACTCAAACTAAACTTCAATACTATAGAAAACAATGCCAATATACACAAAGTGAATTATCTATTAAATCAGGAGTAAATCTTCGTACTTTACAACAATATGAAATAGGTTCAAAGGATATTAATAAGGCATCTGTTAAAACGATTATATCTCTTTCTAATGTTTTAGGATGTAAGGTAGAAGATTTATTAGAATAAAGTTATACAATAAATAAATGAACGTAAAAAAGGAACCTCTTTTGGTTCTTTTTTGATGCTTTAAATATATAAGATTAAAATATTAATAAATATTCACAACTCTATAAGTTTTTAGAGTTTAACGATATAATATTTTTATAAATAGAAAAGACATTAGTAAACCAAAATGATATAATTTGGTTAGTAGGAGGCAGGGTTATGAAAATAATACATACAGCTGATATTCATTTAGGTTCTAAGATGAATACTAGATTTACGGATAAAAAAATAGCTGATGAAAGGAAGAAAGAAATTCGTAATGCTTTTCAAAGATTAGTAGATTTTGCAAGTAAAGAAGAAGTATCTATTATTATGTTGTGTGGGGATATCTTTGATTCTAATAATCCATCTAGCAAAGATAAGGATTTTTTCTACACTATTATTAGAAACAATAAGCATATAGATTTCTTATATTTAAAAGGCAATCATGATTTAGAAGAAGAAAGTGAAGATGTGCCAGAAAATTTAAAGTTATTTAAAGATACTTGGATTAGTTATAAATATGGTGATGTAGTAATAAGTGGTATAGAGATTAGAGATATAAATGCTAAATCATATTATTCTAATTTAGAGTTAAATAAAGATGATCTTAATATTGTTATGTTACATGGACAAGTAAATGATACCTCAGATTTAAACTATATTGATTTAAAAAGATTAAAAAATAAAAATATTGATTATCTAGCTTTAGGTCATATTCATAAACCTAGTCAAAATATGCTAGACGATAGATGTAAATATGTATATTGTGGATGTCTTGAAGGTAGAGGATTTGATGAAACTGGTAGTCATGGTTTTGTTTTATTAGACATAAAGGATGGTAAGGTTGAAGATAAGTTTATTGAATTTGCCAAAAGGACTATTCATGAATGTAATATTAACATATCTAGTGTCAAAAATTACATAGAAGCTAGTGAAAAGATAAAAGACTATGTTTCATTTAATGATAAAGATTTATATAAAATTAATATAAGTGGAGAATTAGACTTTAATGTTGATATAGATGTAAAAGATATTAAAGATTATTTATCTAATTATTGTTATTATATTGATATTAAGGATAAGACAGTAAAGAAAATTGATATTGCTAAATATGAAAAAGATATTTCTATTAAAGGTGAATTTGTAAGAACTGTTTATAATAATAAAAAAATAAGTGAAGAGGATAAAGTTAAGATTATTAATATTGGTCTTAAAGCTTTAGAAGGGAGAGATATCGATTTATGAGATTAATATCTTGTTATATTATTAATTTTGGAGCTATTAGTAATAAAGAATTTAATTTTGATAAAGATATCACCTCTATATTAGAAGATAACGGAACAGGGAAAACTACTTTAGCTTCTTTTATACTAGCAATGCTATATGGATTAGAATCAGATAGGTCAGCTAAGAAGTTTGTTACTCGTAAGCATTTCTATCCTTTTAATGGTGGAGTTTTTGGTGGTAATTTAAAAATAGAAGTAGATAAGAATATTTATATAGTAGAAAGAATATTCGATGTAAAAAGCGAGAGTAAAGATAAACTTACTGTTTATAAAAATGATAGTGAAATAGAGTTGTCTAATGTAGGTGAGACTTTATTTGGAATAGACAAAGAATCGTTTGAAAAATTAATATTCATTGATTCTCTAGACATAGAGATGAAATCCACTTCAAGCATTAATTCTAAATTGAATAATTTTATTACTGAAAGCAAAGATAATGTTACTGTAGAAAAAGCTATGGAAAAAATAAAGAAAGTTCGCGATAAATATAGTAAGGTAAGAGGTAGAGCTTTAATTGATGAGCAAAAAGATATAATTAAGTCTTTAGATAACAAAATTAATAATGCTAATAATATAATTAGTGGTCTTTCTAAAAAGAAAGAAAACTTAAAATCTTGTGATGAAGAAATATCTAAATTAAAAAAAGAAGAAGATTGTATTCATAAAACAGAATTAGTTCTTAAAGATTATGAAGTATATGAAAACTATCTAAATAATGTTAATATTACAAAATCTAAGCTAGAAAATATAGAAAATAAATATAATGGTAAAGAATTATCTAAATCACAAGACATTTCAAATATTAAGTATAAGCTTTCTTTATATCGTTCTTATAAAACTCAAATAGATAAGACTTTGAGTGAAGAAGATAAAAATAGATTATTTTTATTAAAAAGTAAATTTGGCGATAAAGATGTAGATGCTGATATTGATAATTTAAAGAAAGATATTAATAGTTTAAATATTATTAAAAGAGATATAGCTAGTTATACTAACGATATATCAAATGAAGAAAAAGTATTAAAAGATAGGTTTAGTAATAAACAAATTAGTTCTAGGGAAATAGCGGAAATAAATAGTTTATTAGATAAATATAAGAATTTAGAAGATAAGACAAATTATAAGCTTAAACCTGTTAAAAATACTAAATATATTATGTTATCTATAATATCTATATTAATAGCTGTTATTGGCGTAGTTATGCTATTTATTAACACTATTATAGCTTCAGTTTTAATAATCTTTGGTGTTCTAATATTATTATTTACTGGGTTTATATATTTAAATAAAAAGACAAGTCAAGTTATGCCTAATACTATAAATACTGATAAAATTAATCTAGAACATAACATTCGTAATTTAATAGCTAGTTACGGCTATATAGAAAATAGGAATGTTGAATATTTAGTTGAAATTTTAAATAGAGATTATGATAGTTATAAAAATTTAATAGATAAAACTCGTGAAAGGGAAATAGAATTAAGTGATTTAGATAGTAAATATAATGACTTGGTTAATAAAATAACTAATATTTTAACTAGATATAATATATTGAATAGTGATTATGAGATTGGATTAAATAACTTACAAGATGAGCTAAACGAATATAGAGCTTTAAGACAAATAGAAGATAGTTTAAATAAACAAAACGTAGATATTATTTCTAAGCTTAAAGATATAGAAAATGAAGTAACTAGCTTTAGTTTAAAATATGATGTCGATATTAATTCAATAGATGAATATGAATTAGATATAAAAGAATATGAAAAAGAATTAGCTAATTATAATAAATATAAGGAAGAAGCTAATAAATTTAAAGAAGATAAGAACTTAACTGATGTTAGACCTAATTCTATTAATCAAGAAGAATTAGTAGAGATTAAAGAAAAAATGGATGAGCTTAATAAAAAAAGATTACTTATTTTAGAAGAAATTAAACAATGTGAAGATAGTGAAATTGAGTTAGATAGTTTATTAATTGAAAAAGAAAAAGAAGAGGATATCTTAGAAGATTATCAAGCTAAAGCTTATATCTTAGATGAAACAATGAAATTATTAAGTGAGGCTGAAAAAAATCTTCAAGATAAATTTATAGAGCCAATTAAAAATAACTTTGTTAAATACGCTTTAGAATTAGAAGAAGCTTTAGGTGAAAAAATAAGTATGAATCCTGATTTAGAGATTCAGCTTGAACATAATGGTATATTGAGAAGCGAAAAACATTTAAGTTCTGGCCAAAAGAGTATTTGTGCATTTTGTTTTAGATTAGCTTTGATAGATAATATGTATATTAATGATAAACCTTTTCTTATATTAGATGATCCGTTTACTAGTTTAGATGAAAAACATTTAAATAAAATTCGTAAGTTAATAGCTAATATAGCTAAAGATATGCAAACAATTTATTTTACATGTCATAATAGTAGATTAATATAAAGTGTCTTCGGACACTTTTTATTATTGACAAAGTATCAAAAAATGATATACTTTTATCGCGATATATCGAAAAATGATATGTTTGCGGGTTCAAAAATAATGAAAGGAGTAGTAATTTTTATAAATTACGAGTATATTTTATGAACGAAAAAAAGAAAATGAAATTATGGAAGAAGATATTAATAATATCTCTATCTAGTATAGTAGGTTTATTATTAATATTAACTCTTGTTATATTTTGTGTGTGGGGTAATGAAATTAGAACTGTATTATCAATTGATTTATTAGTTGAAGCTAAAGAAGATAATAGTTCTGGACCTGTTTATGAAATGGATGTTGTTGGAGATTATTATTTCTTAGATTTCTTAGAGAGTGGTGGGGCATCAAACGACCAAGAATTAATTGATTTTATTGTTGATAATTTAACTAAAGGAATTATTCCTATTAGTATTGAGGCTCCTACTATTGGATGTTCATCTTTTACAGCTATGACATCTAGTGGTTCTAGACTCTTTGGTCGCAATTATGATTTTAGTACTACAACAGCTATGATTGTTTATACTGAATCTAGTAGTGATACTTATTTAAATTTTGGTACTAGACATGCAACTTTAAGTAGTGTTGATTTACAATTTTTAGGTATTACTGATGGAGCTTATTTAGATAGCCTTATGTCTAGATTATTATGTTTAGCAGCTACTTATGTTCCTCTTGATGGAATTAATGATGCTGGTGTATCTTGTGGTATTTATATGTCTTATCAAGGTGATGTTGATGGTTCTAATGTAAGTACTGATCAACAAACAGATAAACCTGATATTACATCTACTACTTTATTAAGATCTATTTTAGATTATGCTGATTCAGTTGATGAAGCAGTAGCTATTGCTCAATCTTTTGATTTACATGATAGTGCTTCAACTTCATTCCATTATATGGTGGCTGATAGATTTGGTAATAGTGCTATTTTAGAATGGGTTCCTGTAGATGGTGATGAAACTACTGATAATGATGGAACAAACCGTGTTTTAAAGGTTTATTATAATGATTCTGATGATATGATTACTGAAAGTAATGAGAGTGAAAATGATTTCCAATATGTAACTAACTTTATTGTTACTCCTGATTATTATACTAGTGATGATAATAAGGGAGGTTTAGATAGATACTTAGAAATTGAGGGTATGATAAATCCTGATGGTACTAATACTGAAGGTGTTGTTAGCGAAGAATATGCTTTAAGCATTTTAGAAACAGTAGGTAGAAGAACTTGGGATAATTTAAATGGGACAAGTGATTCTAATGCGATAACAGTTTGGTCTGCCTTATATAATTTGTCAGAACTTACTGTAACCTGGGTATCTAATGAAGAATTTGAAGAAGAGGTATTTTATTTCTATTATAACGGAACGAGATTTGTAAGATCTTCCTAGTATATATTAGCTTAGGGTAATTTTTGCCTTAGGCTTTTTTTATTATTGTCATAAGTATAAAAAATAGGTAAAATAAAAGTAAGGGAAAAGATAAAAAATAGGAGGTAGGAAAATGAAAAAACTTGGTTTTGGTTGTATGAGATTGCCACTTTTAAATAAGGATGATGCTACTAGTATAGATGAAAAACAAGTATGCGAAATGTTTGATAAGTTTATAGCGGCTGGTTTTATTTATTTTGATACAGCTTACATGTATCATAATCATCAAAGTGAAAGAGTAGTTAAACGCTGTCTAGTTGATAGGTATAAAAGAGATGACTTTTTATTAGCTAGCAAATTACCTACTATGTTTTTAACTAGTGAATCTGATAATGAGAAGTTTTTTAATGAACAGTTAGAAAAATGTGGAGTTTCTTACTTTGATTATTATTTGTTACATAATTTATCTACTAATAATTATGAGAAAGCGGAAGAGTTTAATTCTTTTAAGTTTTGTGTAAAGAAAAAAGAAGAAGGCTACATTAAACATTTAGGTTTTTCTTTTCATGGTTTAGCTTCTAGTTTAGAGACTATATTAGAAAAACATGCTGATGAAGTTGAGTTTGTTCAACTTCAAATAAACTATATTGATTGGGAATCTAGTAATGTAGAATCTAGAAAATGTTATGAAGTAGTTAGAAAATATGGTAAGAAAGTAATAATAATGGAACCTATTAAAGGTGGTACTTTAGCTAATATACCAAAGGAAGCTGATGATATACTAAAAGCATATGATAATACTATGTCTACTGCCTCATGGGCTATTAGATTTGCTGCTAGTTTAGAAGGGGTAATGGTAGTATTATCTGGTATGTCTAATTTGGCTCAGTTAGAAGATAATTTATCTTATATGACTGATTTTAAACCACTAACTAAAGATGAAACAAATATGGTTTTAAAATGTGCTGATATCATTAATGAATCTATTAGTATTCCTTGTACTGCTTGTTATTACTGTACAGAGAAATGTCCTAAAAATATTAATATACCAGCTTACTTTAAGCTGTATAATAAAGCTGTAAGAAATCTAAATCGTAATTTTAAATCTCAAATCGAAGAATATAATAAATTAACTGAAGAATTTGGTAAAGCATCAACTTGTATATCTTGTAAACAATGTGAAAAGCTTTGCCCTCAACATATAAATATTACAACTTATTTAAAAGAAGTAGCTTCTAAATTTGAACAATAATAAAAAAGTCTTGTCTTTCGACAAGCTTTTTTATATTATACCGACATCTCTTAAAGAGGCATATACGATATAGGCTATATAAATTAAAAATAATAAAGAACCTTCTATTCTATTGATTTTTTGTTTTTTAAAAGCAAATATAAATATTAGAATTATAGCCACTACCATAACTAATAAGTCAATATAATTTGAAGTTTGTAAGGCTATTGGATTAATCATGCCACTAAATCCTAAGATAAATACGATATTAAAAATGTTAGAACCTATGACATTACCTACTGCGATATCATTTTCACCTTTTTTACTAGCTACTATACTTGTTACAAGTTCAGGTAAACTAGTACCTACAGCTACGATAGTCAAACCCACTAATAATTCAGACATTCCAAAGCTTAAAGCTAGACTTTGAGCGCTATTTACTACTAGAGTTCCACCACCTACTACACCAGCTAAACCTAGGATGACAAATAATATTGATAACCATGATTTACGAGGTTTTTTAGTTTCTTTTGGTGTATCTATTTTGGGTTCTGTCATATCTATAGCTTCTTTTTTACGCTCTTTTAAAGCTCTAAAGACAACAAATAAAATATAGGCTACAAATATAATAAATAATATAGCTGATTCAAGTCTAGTTAAGGTATTAGCTGTAATACCATAGGCAAATACAGCTAGTATAGCTATAATTATAAATAATATAGGTATATCTAGTTTAATTATATCTTTAGATACTACAGTAGGTGTAATAATAGAACACACACCTATAATAAATAAAGAATTAAAAATATTAGAACCTATAACATTACCAAAACTTAAATCAGAACTTTTAGTTATAGCTGCGTTAATACTAACTGAAGCTTCAGGTAAACTAGTGCCTATAGATACTAGAGTAAGCCCTATTATTAGGGAAGGAACACCTAATTTCTTAGCTATATCGGAAGCTCCATCGACAAAAAAATCAGCCCCTTTAATTAATAATATCATTCCCACTATTAAGAGGAGAATGTTTATAAATATATCCATAAATATCTCCTTTTTGTTTAATCTGCTTTAATTCTAGCATACTATATTTCTTTTAAGCAAGTTATTTGTCTAATAAATATAAATGTGTTAGTATAAAGTTAGCTTAAGCTAATCAAGGAGGAAAAATGGAAGAATTAACAAGAATGCCTTTAATAGGAGATAAGGCTCCTTCATTTAAGGCTAACACAACTCAAGGAGAAATTAATTTTCCTGAAGATTTTGAAGGCAGTTGGGTAATTTTATTCTCTCATCCAGCTGATTTTACGCCAGTATGTACTACTGAATTCATGACTTTCGCAAGCATGTTAGATGAATTTAGAGAATTAAATACGGATTTAGTAGGTTTATCTGTGGATTCTATTTATTCACATATAGCTTGGTTAAGAAAGATTCAAGATTTTGAATGGAAGGGTATTAAAAATGTAGAGATTACTTTCCCAGTTATTGAAGATATAAAAATGGAAGTAGCTTCTTTATATGGTATGATACAACCTAATTCATCAACTACTCAAGCTGTTAGAGCTGTTTTCATAATTGATCCAAAGGGAATAATTAGAACTATCTTATATTATCCTTTATCAACAGGACGTAATTTCCAAGAAATTAAGAGAATTATTTTAGCTTTACAAAAAGCTGACAGTGATAATGTAGCTACTCCTGCAGATTGGATGCCAGGTGATGATGTAATAATTCCTACAGCTGGTAGTTGTGGGGTTGCTAAAGATAGAATGCAAGATAAAAGCGATGACAAATATTGTTTAGACTGGTTTTTGTGTTTTAAAAGAGAGAATAAGAAAAATAAATAATCTAAAAATGTCTCTTAGAAATAGGGGACATTTTTTATTTAAAATATGAATGCATATGTCTTGAAATAGAGAAAAAATACTTGTATAATATTGATACAAGATATCAATAAGGAGTTTTAAGATGAGTAAAGTAAGAAATACTAGTCAAAAACAATTGATACTTGAAGCCATAAAAAAATTAGATCACCCTACCTGTGAAGAAATATATGAAGAGGTATTAAAATTAGATAGCTCAGTAGGGAGAGCTACTGTATTTAGAAATGTTAAAGCTATGACAATTAATAATTCTTTATACAAAGTTATAATGCCTCAAGGTGCTTTAAGATATGATTTAGCTAAACAAGATCACTCACATTTTATTTGTAATAAATGTGGGAAAGTTCAAGATGTATCTTATTTACCTGATATAGAAATACCAGAATCTTCATCATTTGATATAGATGGGTATAGTTTAATATTTACAGGCATGTGTGAAAAATGTAGAGGAAAAGAAGGGTAAAATTATGGAATTAAAAGGATCAAAAACAGAAAAGAATTTGTGGGAAGCTTTTGCTGGTGAATCTCAAGCTAGAAATAAGTATACTTATTTCGCTTCAGTAGCTAAAAAAGAAGGTTATGAACAAATCGCTGCTATTTTTGAAAAAACAGCTCAAAACGAAATGGAACATGCTAAATTATGGTTCAAAGCTTTAGGTGAATTAGGCGATACACCTAAAAACTTAGAAGCTGCGGCAGCCGGCGAAAATTATGAATGGACAGACATGTATGATCGTTTTGCAAAAGAAGCTGAAGAAGAAGGATTTAAAACTTTAGCTTATCAATTTAGGGCAGTAGCGGCTATTGAAAAAGCTCATGAGGAAAGATATAGAAAATTACTTGCTAATGTTAATTTAGGTGAAGTATTTGCTAAATCTGATGAAACTTTATGGGAATGTCGTAATTGTGGACATTTAGTAATGGGTAAAAAAGCTCCTGCTGTTTGTCCTGTATGTCAACATCCTCAAAGTTTCTTTGAAGTAAGAGCAGAAAATTATTAAAATTAAGACGTGTTTTATAACACGTTTTAAAATAAATAAGAGTTAGCCTAAGCTAACTAAGGAGGTAAGAAAAATGACAAATTTATGGTTAGTCTTAATACCTTTTCTAGGGACAGTTTTAGGTTCAGCCATGGTTTTCTTTTTAAAAAAAGAAATTAATCCTAAGGTAGAAAAAATATTAATTGGTTTTGCTGCTGGAGTTATGATAGCGGCCTCAATCTGGTCACTTATAATTCCGTCAATTGAACAGGCTTCGATAGAAGGTATAACAATCTCTTGGATGCCTGCTGCTATTGGTTTTGCTTTAGGAATGATTTTTCTTTTAATTTTTGATTCTTTATTACCCCATCAACATTTAGATAATGACGCACCTGAGGGATTAAAAACTAATTTACATAAATCTAAATTATTGTTTTTTAGTGTTACCTTACATAATATACCTGAAGGTATGGCAGTAGGAGCTGTCTTAGCTGCTTTATTAGCTACTAATTCTAATATATCATTTATGGCTGCTTTATCACTTGTTATAGGTATAGCTATTCAAAACTATCCTGAGGGAGCTATTATATCTATGCCTATTTATAATACGGGAGTTACTAAGAAAAAGAGTTTTTTATATGGGGTTATATCTGGTATAGTAGAACCTATAGCCGCAATATTAATGTTTTTCTTAGTTAATTATTTATCATTCTTATTACCTTACTTTTTATCTTTTGCTGCTGGAGCTATGATATATGTTGTAGTAGAAGAATTAATTCCTGAATCTCAAGAAGGAAAACATTCTAATTTAGCTACTATAGGTTTAATGTTAGGATTCTTATTAATGATGATATTAGATGTTGCTTTAGGATAAAAAAACTAGATAGGATTTAGATACTTTCACCTATATGTTCTAAACCCATATCTAGTATTTTTTTTATGTGATGATCATCTAATTCATAAAAGACAACTTTACCTATTTTATTAGCTTTAACTAATTTAGCTAATCTTAATTGTTTAAGTTGATGAGATATAGCTGATAAAGTCATATCTAGTGAACATGCTAAATCAGTAACACATAATGGTCCGCTTTCTAGACACATTAAAAGCTTTAATCTAGTAGGATCTCCCATTATCTTATAAAAGTCAGCTAGATTAATTAATTTATTTTCTTGAGGGAGATTAAGTTTTGCTGAATTTATACGTTCTAAGTGTTTTGCATCTCCACCACAGTTTGGACAATCCATGAAATTCACATCCTTTAAAAGTATTATACATAAAAAACAATATAATTGCAAAATCATATTGACAATTGATTAAGTATTCAATTATAATATTGTTAGAAAACTTGAACAAGTGTTCAATTGAGGAGGATTTATGAAAAAAGTTATAAAAGTAGAAAATTTAGATTGTGCTAATTGTGCACGTAAATTAGAGGAGAAATTACAAAAACTTGAGGGAGTTAATGATTGTAAGGTTAGTTTTATGAATCAAAAGATAACTATTGATATTCAAGATGACAAGAGTGATGAAATATTTGAAGAAGTAATTAAGGTTTGTAAGAAAACAGAACCTGATATGAAAATATTATAATTGGTAGTAAAATGAACGAAAAGATAAAAGATAGATTATTTAGAGCGGCTATCGCCTTTGTAATTTTTATATTTGATGTCATTCTTGCTCAATTTGTTGATTTAAAATGGTATTATGAATTACCTATATGTTTAATAGCTTATTTATTTTCTGGGTATGACATATTACTAAAGGCTTATAAAAACATAAGAAGGGGAAAAGTATTTGATGAAAACTTCTTAATGATTATTGCCACAATCGGAGCTTTTGCTACTTCTCAATTTGAAGAAGCAGTTATGGTTATGGTTTTATATCAAGTAGGAGAAGCTTTCCAAGAATATGCAGTTAATAAATCTAGAACTTCAATATCTGATTTAATGAATTTAAAGATTGAATATGCTAATTTGGTAAAAGATAACGAGGTTGTAGAAGTTGAACCTCAAGAAGTTGAAATAGGTCAAACTATAGTAGTTAAACCTGGCGAAAAGATACCTTTAGATGGGGTTGTTATTGAAGGTGATACTAATCTAGATACTTCAAGTTTAACAGGGGAAACTAAGTTAAGAACTGTTGGGGTCGGAGATGAAGTATTATCTGGTTCAGTTAATCAAGAAGGTCTTATTAAGGTTAATGTAACTAAAACATATGAGGATAGTACTGTAGCTAAGATATTAGAATTAGTTGAAAATGCTAGTGATAGAAAAGCTAAAACTGAAAACTTTATATCTAAATTTGCTAAATACTACACTCCTTTAGTAGTTATTGCCGCTGTTATACTTGGTATATTTGTGCCACTTATAATATATTGTGTAAGTGGAACTAATGAGTTTGCAGATTATATCACAAGAGCTTGTACTTTCCTTGTAATATCTTGTCCTTGTGCTCTAGTAATATCTGTTCCTTTAAGTTTCTTTGGTGGTATAGGCGGAGCGTCTAAACTTGGCATCTTATTTAAAGGCTCAAATTATGTTGAACAAATATCTAAGGTACAAAGAGTAGCTTTTGATAAAACTGGTACTTTAACTAAAGGTAATTTTGCGGTTACTGATATTATAGAAGTAGCTGGTACTAAAGAAGATATAATTTATTATGCAGCTTATGCTGAATATTATTCTAATCATCCAGTGGCTTTATCTATTAAGGAATATTATAACCAAAATATAGATAATACTAAGATTACAAATATTACTGAAATAGCTGGTCGTGGTATTAAACTTGAAATGGATAATTCTATTTTCTTAGTTGGTAATGAAAAATTATTAAATGAAAATAGAATAGATTACCATAAAGCTAAAGATGTAGGGACAATCATTTATGTAGTAAAAGATGAAACTTATTTAGGTTATATAGTAATAGTAGATGAAATAAAAGAAGAAGCTCCTGAAGTAATTAAAGAGTTAAGAGATTTAGAAATTACTAATACTATAATGCTTACTGGTGATAATATAGAAGTAGCTACTAAAGTAGCTGATAAGATAGGTATAGCTAGTATTAAAGCTAATTTATTACCTCAAGATAAGGTTAAGGCAATAGAAGAAGAATTAGCTAAAACTGATAAAGGTGTCCTAGCTTATGTAGGTGATGGTATTAATGATGCTCCAGTATTAATGAGAGCTGATGTTGGTATAGCTATGGGAGCTTTAGGCAGTGATGCCGCTATTGAAGCAGCCGATGTAATATTGATGGATGATAATATCAAAAAGATACCTATAGCTATTAAATTAAGTAGAAAAATAATGGCTATAGTTTATGAAAATATAGTATTTGCCTTATTTATTAAAGCTATAGTACTTATCTTAGGTGCTACAGGTCATGCTAATATGTGGCTTGCTATATTTGCTGATGTTGGTGTAGCTTGTTTATGTATCTTAAATGCTATGCGTAATTTACATGTTAAAGAATTCCAAAAAGTAGAAGAAATTGAAGAAGATATCGAAGAGGAAGAAGATAATGAAGAAGTAGAGTAATCTTCTTCTTTTTTTATTAAGTATATCATTTTAAGAAATAAAAAAATTATTATATAATCTTTATATAGAGGTGATTTCATGAAAACAATAATTATAGGTGGTGTGGCAGGAGGAGCTACTTGTGCGGCTAGACTTAGAAGATTAAAAGAAGACATGAACATAACTATTTATGAGAAAAGCTCATATATATCTTATGCTAATTGTGGACTCCCTTATTATTTAGGCAATGTTATTAAAAATAAGAAGAGTTTAACTCTTCAAAATCCTAAAAGTTTTAAATCTAGATACAATGTTGATGTTTTTGTTAAACATGAAGTTATAGAGATTAATAAAGATAAAAAAGAAGTAATAGTTAAAAATTTAGATACTAATGATATATTTAAAGATAAATATGATAAGCTTGTTATAGCTACAGGTGCGAAAGCTGTTATTCCTAATATAGAAGGTAAAGAATTAGGCTTTACTTTAAAGACAGTAGAAGATGCTTATTTAATAGAAGATTATATTATTAAAAATAAAGTTAAAGATGTAATAGTAGTCGGTGGTGGCTTTATTGGTCTAGAGGTCTTAGAAAATCTAAAGTTGAGAGGCTTAGATGTTACTCTTGTTGAAAGGACAAACCAAGTTTTAAACCCTATAGATTTAGATATGGCAACATATCTTCATAAAGAATTAAGTGCTAAGGGAGTTAAATTAAAATTAGAGAGTAATATATTAGGCTTATTTAAAGAAAACGGCAAAATTAAGGCAAAATTTGATAATGATGAGTTATATACTGACCTTGTAATATTTGCTTTAGGAGTAGAACCTCTATCTAGTTTAGGTGAGAAAGCCTTGTTAAATTTAGGTATTAAAAATAGTATAGTAGTAAATAAATATTTAGAAACTAGTGATAAAGATATCTATGCTTGTGGAGATGTTATTGAGATAAGGGATATTTTAAAAGATAGAAAAACACTAATTAGTTTAGCAGGACCTGCTAATAAACAAGCTAGAGTTATAGCAAATAATATATGTGATATTGAAGAAGAATATAAGGGAGCTTTAAATACTTCTATTTTAAAATTATTTGATTTAAATGTTGCATTTGTTGGTTTTAATGAAAAAGAATTAAAAGCTAGTAATATAGGATACGATAAAATATATATTTCTCCTAATGATCATGCTAGTTATTATCCTGATCCAAGTGAATTAAATATTAAGGTATTATTTAATAAAGATTATGAAATATTAGGCGGGGTTGTAGTAGGTAAAAACGGAGTAGATAAAAAGATAGATATCTTAACTATGGCAATTTATAACAAAATGAAATTATATGACTTAAAAAATATTGATTTTAGCTATGCTCCGCCTTTTAATAGTGCTAAAGATCCTATAAATATGTTAGGATTTATAGCTGATAATTTGAAAAGAGGAATAGTTAAACATTATTTTATTGAGGACATAGAAGGATTACTAAATAAAAAAGATATAATCTTATTAGATGTTAGGACTAAAGAAGAATATGAATCTTGTCATATAAAAGGTTATATTAATATATCAGTAGATGAGCTAAGAAATAATTTATCTAGATTAGATAAATCTAAAAAAGTATATGTCATGTGCCATAGTGGTATTAGATCATATATAGCTTGTAGGATATTAAGTCAAGCTGGTTTTGATGTGTATAATTTATCTGGTGGATTTAGATTTTATTATCTTATTTTTTATAATAAAGCGAATAATTATTTTATTTATAAGTCTAATTTAATATAATGTAAATATACTAGGAGGACATTTATGAAACAAATTGTTCAATTAAATGTGTTAGATGTTAAAATATTTTTACTAACAAATGTAGTAGAACTAGTCAATTATTTTTTATATGATAAAGAATTTGTTCCAGAAACGATTCCTGGATATCAAGCAAAACTTGTTGGTGATAGTATAGATTTATCAAATTTTCCAGTAATAGAATATGAGAATAGTGAAAATGAAAATGTCTTAATTGATACGAAACAAAATAAACTCTTTTTATCTTGTAAATATGAAAAATTATATAAACCAGATTTAGTATATTATGCACTGTGTATGTTTGCTAAAGAATTAAATAAAAAGAATATGTATTTTGTTCATTGTTCTGTTGTAGAAAAAGATGGTGTAGCTACTGTTCTTATGGGTGATTCAGCAAGTGGTAAAACTACATTAGCTTTATATTTGTGTACTGAATATGGATATAATTTTGTTTGTAATGATAGAGCTATTATTGGTTTTATAGATAATAAACCATATGTTATTTGTGGAACTTTAGAAACTTATCTTAGAGTTGGGGTTATTGAAAAACTTTTCCCAAAATTTAAGAATGAGTTAACACCAGAATTATTAGAAAGACCATGGAATAATAAGATACACCTTAATCCTAGATTTGATGAATTAGGAATTAAAATTGTAAATAATGTTGAAATAGGATACATGTATTTCATATTTACATACGATTCATCAGAAGAATCTGCATATATAGACAGATATCTTGAAGATGAAAAATACTATACTTGGATTGCAATTCAAGAAAGAATAAGTCAATATAATAGAGCAAGTAGAAATATTATATTATCAGTAGGATATCCTTTCCCATCTTTCGATAATGAAGAACTAGCTCAAATCAGATTTGGCGCTACTAAAAATATTTCAAAGAATATTAAAGTTGCAGATATAAGAGGAACAGTCAAAGAATCAGCAAAAATGATATTTGATGAACAATTTAAGAAACATTAATGTGCTTAAAAATAACAGGTGAAAATCTGTTATTTTTATTTTATTTATAGGTATAATTTAGTATAATCTATTAGAGGTTTGATAAAAATGAGTGGATTATTTGTAAGTTTTGAAGGTGGAGAATGTAGTGGGAAAACTACTATAATTAAAAAGTTAGAAAAATATTATAAAGATAATGGATATAAAGTATTAATATCAAGAGAA
This sequence comes from uncultured Anaeroplasmataceae bacterium, assembly GCA_964547945.1. GTDB lineage: Bacteria > Bacillota_I > Bacilli_A > Acholeplasmatales > Anaeroplasmataceae > CALUXS01. The sequence goes on along the minus strand of CAZJPL010000005.1, from coordinate 19,016 downwards.
CCTGGGGGTACTCCTATAGCTGAACAAATTAGAAATGTTATATTAGATAATTCTAATACAGCTATGACAGCTAAATGTGAGGCTTTGTTATACGCAGCTAGTAGGATTCAACATGTTGAAGAAAAGATATTACCAGCTTTAAAAGATAATTATATTGTTTTATGTGATCGTTTTATTGATTCATCTTTAGCTTATCAAGGTTATGCGAGAGGTTTGGGTTTTGATTTAATATATAAGGCTAATGAATTTGTTTTAGATCATTTACCTGATTTAACTATATTAATTGATATTAAACCTGAAATAGCTTTAGGTAGATTAAATAATAGAGAAGATAAGATAAATAGATTGGATGCTGAAGGATTAAAATTTCATCAAGCTGTTTATGATGGCTATCATAAATTACTTGAATTATATCCTAATCGTATTAAGGCTATTGATGGTACTAAGAGTGAAGAAGATGTATTTTTAGATGCCCTTAATTTAATAAATTCTTATTTGGTGGACTTATGCAATTAGATTTAGATAATAGAGTTAGTAAAGAATTATTAAGAGCTAAAGAGAATAATAGATTATTACATGTTTATTTATTTTATGGTGGAGATAAAAAGACAATGTTAGATGAGGCTAGATTTTTTGCCTCTAATTTATATTGTGGATGTTTAGAATGTGATACATGTAAGAATATCTTAACTGATAATCATTTAAATGTTAAACATATTTATATAGAAGAAGGTAAGACTGTTATAACTAAGGAACAAATCAATAATCTAGAAGAAGAGTTTAGTTTAACAAGTCTTATTGAAGGGCCTAGAGTATATATAATAGATGGTATAGATACAGCTTCAACTGCTGCTCAAAATAGTTTGCTTAAGTTTATTGAAGAGCCAGTAAATAAGACTGAAGTGTACGGAATTTTAATAGCTCATGATTTAAATAATGTCTTAACTACAATAAAATCCAGATGTGGATTAATTAGATTTATGCCTCATAGTTTTGAACAAATTAGAGATAGTTTAAATGATATTTTTAGTTTAGATGATGCGTTCATGTTAGCGAGCTTAGCTCAAAATGTTAATATGTGTAAAGAAATCTATGAAAGTGATACTTATAAAAAAGCTAGTAATATATTATTTGATTTTTTAAACATTACTAATCAAAAAGAAGCTGTATTATTTTTTATGAAATATAAAGAGAATAAGAAAGAAATTGGTTATTTTCTTAAAATATTAATTAATATTTATCATGAAACACTGACTATGCATAAATTGCTTTCAAGCCCAATCTATGATAAAATAACTTTGTTAAAGCAAAATAATTCTAAAAAAGATTTAGAAGATAAATTTTCTATATTATTAACATTAGAAACTAAATTAAAATATAATGTTTTAGAAAAGAATATTTTGCATGAACTTATTATGTCGTTTTTTTAAGGTGTTGTTATATGCAAGTATGTAGAATAGTTTTTAAAAAAGTAGGAAAAAAATACTTTTTTGATCCTAATAAATTAGATATAAAAGCTGGAGATATTGTCGTAGTTGAAACTATTAGAGGTTTAGAACTTGGTTTTGTTGTCGGCGATTTAATTGATATAGATGATACAAACTTAGATATTAAACCTATATTAAGACATGCTACTGAAAAAGATTTAGCTAATTATGAACAAAATAAATTAGATGCCTTAGAAGCTACTAAAATAACTATAGCTGAGGTTAAAAATTTAAAGCTTGATATGAAAGTTTTAGAAGCTGAATATACGCTAGATCATTCTAAATTAATTATTTATTTTGAATCAGAAGGTAGAATAGATTTTAGAGAATTAGTTAGAACTTTAGCTGAAATATTCCATTTAAGAATTGAATTAAGACAGGTTGGTTCTCGAGATGGTACTAAGGTTTTTGGTGGTATTGGCCCTTGTGGTTTAACTTTATGTTGTAATAGTTTTTTATCTGAGTTTGAAACTATTACAGTTAAGATGGCTAAAAACCAAAACTTAGCTTTAAATCCGTCTAAGATAAGTGGTAATTGTTCTAAATTATTATGTTGTATAGCTTATGAAGATGAACAATATAAAAAATTAAGAAAGAACTTTCCTAATCCAGGAGATATAATAGAAGCTCCTGAAGGAGAAGCTAAAGTCTTAACTAGTGATCCTCTAAATAGAACTTTAAAAGTTAAATATTTAAATGAACCTGATAAATTTGGTTTTTTAACAGCTGAAGATATAAAAAAGCCTAAGGATTTAGAAAATGGAGATAATTAATGAATTATTAGGTAGACCTCTACTTAAGATATATCAAGATCCAGAAATCTTTAATTTTTCATTAGATTCTATTTTATTAGCTAATTTTGTTACTATACCTAAAAAGACTAATTTAATAGTTGATTTAGGTACTGGTAATTGTCCTATTCCTCTTTATTTATCTTTAAGAACAAAAGCTAAAATAATAGGTGTAGAGATTCAAAAATATTCCTTTAACTTAGCTCTAAAAAGTGTTAAAATTAATAACAAGGAAGAACAAATTTCCTTAATCAATGATGATTTAAAAGGTATTAGTAAAGTTATTGGTTTAAATAAGGCTAATGTAGTAGTATGTAATCCTCCTTTTTATAAAGTTGGATCTTTTAATTTAAATGCTGATATGCGTAAAACTATCGCAAAACATGAAATATTAGCTACCTTAGAAGATGTTATAAAAGAGGCTAGTTTATTACTTAATACTAAGGGTGTATTTGCCTTAATACATAGACCAGATAGACTTAATGAAATTATATTACTTTTAAATAAATATAAATTAGAACCTAAAAGAATGAGATTTATTTATCCTAGATTAAATGCTAGTTGTAATCATGTATTAATAGAGGCTGTTAAAGATGGTAATCCTTCTTTAAAGGTATTAGATCCCCTATATATTTATGATGATTCAAATTCATGGACTAAAGAAACTTTAAAAATATACAATTATGAGGAGGAATAGATATGTTTTTAAGTTATTTAAACCGTAAAGAAAAATTAAAATTCTTAGATTTAGCTATTTATATGACTGATATAGATGGTGAGCCTAATGAGTATGAAAAAAGAATTTTAAATAAAATGTTTGCGGAAGTAGAAGATGTTAGAGAAGAATATACTTTCCAAAGATCTAAATCAATTGATGAAACTATAGAATTCTTTGTTAACTCAAATCCTGCTGTTAAAAATATCGTATACTTAAATTTAGTTACTATATCTATGGAAGAAGATTTATACAATACTAGTGAATTATTATTCTTAGAAAGTATTCAAAACAAGTTCAATATATCAGCTGAAAAGAGAAGAGATTTAATATCTATAGTTTATGCTGAAAGAGATTTAAGGGAAAGAGCTAGTAGAATTATTAAAGAATAATATGAATAAAAAAAGTTTTGATGGAAGCCCTATGTTATATTTAGTAGGTACGCCTATTGGCAACCTAGAAGATATAAGTCTTAGGGCTTTAAGAATTTTAAAAGAAGTAGATAAGATATATTGTGAAGATACTAGAACTTCTCTTATTTTATTGAAACATTATAATATAACTACTAAATTAGAAAGTTATCATAATTATAATGAAGAGACTAAAAGTTTAGATATAATTAATTATATTAAAGAAGGACATAATGTAGCTTTAATTAGTGATGCTGGTAATCCTATTATATCTGATCCGGGATTTAAATTAGTTGATTTAGCTATTAAAAATAATATATCTATAACTAGTATTCCTGGGCCTAGTGCGTTTATTAGTGCTTTTATGTGTTCTAACATGCCTACACCTTTTTTATTTTATGGGTTTTTAAGTCCTAAAGAAAAAGAAAGAGAAGATATCTTAACAGAATTAAAATATATTAAAGCTAGTTTAATATTTTACGAAGCTCCTCATAAATTATTTAATACTCTTAATTCGCTTTATAAGGTATTAGGAGATAGAGGAGTTTATATAGCTAGAGAATTAACTAAGAAGTTTGAAGAACATTATTATTTTTTATTAAGTGAATTACTAGCTAATTTTAAAGAAGTTAAGGGTGAATGTGTTATTATAGTTGAAGGATATAAAGATGTATCTTTTGATTATGAAAGTAGATTTAAATTAATAGAAGAACAAATTAGTTTAGGTCTTAAAACTAATGAAGCTATTAAAGAAGTAGCTAAGATGTTGAATTGTGATAAAAAAGAATTATATAAAGAATATATTGAGATAAAAAATAAATAATATTTTGTATTAAAGATAAAATATTGTATAATAGCTTGAAAGTATTTGGAGTGGAGATTATGAGTAAAACATTTTATTTGTCTACTGCGATTGCCTATACATCAAGTAAACCACATATTGGTAATGTTTATGAGGCAATACTTGCGGATGCGATAGTAAGATTTAAGAAAAAACAAGGCTATGATACCTATTTTCAAACGGGTACTGATGAACATGGTCAAAAGATACAACAAAAAGCTAAAGATAATAATATGGAACCTCAAAAGTGGGTTGATCAAGTAGCTAAATCTATTGCGGATATTTATAAATTAGTAGATGTAGAATATGATAAGTTTGTTAGAACTACTGATAAATATCATGAAGAAGAAGTTGCTAATGCTTTTGAGAAATTATTAAAAAAAGGTGATATTTATAAGGGTACTTATGAAGGATCATATTGTGTAAGTTGTGAATCTTTTTATACTGAGAAAGATTTAGTAGATGGATGTTGTCCTGAATGTGGAGCTAAGGCTATTAAGGCTAAGGAAGAAGCTTATTTTTTACGTTTAGCACCATATCAAGAAAGATTAGTTAATTATATTAAAGAACATCCTGGTTTTATTGAACCTGAATCTAGAAAAAATGAAATGTTAAATAACTTTTTAAAAGATCCACTACCAGATTTGTGTGTTTCAAGGACATCTTATGATTGGGGTATTAAAGTTAAATCAGATCCTAGACATGTAGTTTATGTTTGGATTGATGCCTTAATGAATTATATTACTGGTATAGGTTATAAAGTAGATGGCAAGGCTGATTTCAGTAAGTACTGGCCTTGTGATATCCATTTAATAGGTAAGGATATCTTAAGATTCCATACTATATACTGGCCTATTATCTTAATGGCTTTAGATGTACCACTACCTAAAAAGGTATTTGGTCATCCATGGATTTTAATGAATCATGGTAAGATGTCAAAATCCAAGGGTAATGTTATTTATACCGAAGATTTAGTTGATATCTTTGGGGTAGATGCGGTTAGATATTATGTTTTACATGAAATACCTTATGCTCAAGATGGTAATATAACCTATGAATTAATGTGTGAAAGAAATAATACGGAATTAGCTAATATTTATGGTAATTTAGTTAATAGAACTATAGCTATGGCTAAGAAGTATTTTGATGGCAAGGTTAATAAGAAAGATGATACTCTTGATGTAACTAAAGAATTAATTCAAGAATTTAGTCAAGCTAAAGAAGGTTATATTAATCATATGGAAGGATTAAGAGTATCTCAAGCTATAGATGATGTATTTAGTTTACTTAGAAGAGCTAATAAATATATAGATGATACAGCTCCTTGGGTTTTAGCTAAGGAAGGTAAAAATGAAGTATTAGAAGAAGTATTATATTATTTATTAGAATCTATTAGAGTATCAGCTATAATGTTAGAAAATATTATGCCAAGTGCATCTAAGAAAATATATGCTTTCTTAAATACTAAATTATCTTCTTATGATGATTTAGAAATAGCTAAAGTTGCTAAATATGATGTTGGTGAAAGTACTGTTTTATTTAAACGTTTAGATGTTGAAAAAGACGTACTTGATATTGTTTTAGCTAAAGAAAATAAAGAAGTTAAAGTTGAAGAAGAAAAAATCAGTATAGATGATTTTTCTAAGGTAGATTTAGTAGTAGGTAAGATATTAGAAGCTAAATCTCATCCTAATGCTAAAAAACTAGTTGTTTTAAAGGTTGATATTGGAACTGAAGTAAGACAAATAGTTTCAGGTATTAGAGAATATTATAAAGATGAAGATTTAATAGGTAGATTGGTTGTTGTTGTTAAGAATTTAAAACCAATCACTTTACGTGGCGTAGATTCAAATGGAATGATTTGTTGTGCCGGAGAAAAAGCGAAATTAGTAGAAGTTAAAAATGGAGTACCAGGAGAAAAGGTAAGTTAACATGAGTGAAGAAACTAAAGAGCATAGAATCTTAGGTAAAATCCCACCAAGGGCTTTAGATGATTCTTTTAGAGTATTTATAGTTGTTATTACAGCAGTTATTTATTCTTTGGGTTTGATATGGTTTTTACAACCTGCTGGCATATATGCATCTGGGGTTTCAGGTTTATCACAGATTTTGAAAAATTTAATAGACACTGTATGTGTAATCCCTCTAGGTGTTTATACACTATGTTTGAATATTCCTTTATTTATATATGGATGGCGTAAGGTATCTAAACGCTTTGCGATATTTAGTTTAATATCTGTTTTAGTTCAAACAATTTGTACACTAGATATTATACCAGTAGATCCTGTAGTAGATTCTTTTGGGTTAGATCCAAGCACTAATCAATTAACTTATGCGATTATTGGAGCTATTTTAACAGGTGTATCTTGTGGTATAGCATTAAGATTTGGAACATCGACAGGAGGACTTGATATTTTAGGACAAGTTCTAGCTATGGAAAAGAATATTCCAATTGGTGTTTTCACTATGATAGCTAATGTATTAATAGCTATTTGTGGTGGTGCAATTGTTTCTGGTTCTTGGCCAATTGCCTTTTATTCATGTATTAGAATAATTATTACGAGTTTATGTATAGATAAGATTCATACATCTTATAATTATGTTAAATTAAATATAATTTCTAGTAACGCTAATGAAAGCATGTTAACAGAACTTCTATCTATGCATAGAGGTTGTACAATAATTCCTGTTGAAGGCGCTTATTCTCATCAAAAGAAAGTAGATTTAATTATGGTTGTATCTTCTTATGAAGTAGATAAAACAATAAGAATATGTAAAAAACACGATCCTAAGTGTTTTATTATAGTAGAACAAGCAAAACGGGTATACGGAAATTATACTAAAAAATCAATTGTGTAAGCTAATGCCTGGAGCATTAGCTTTTTTTAAGGAAGGAGGAAGAAAATGTGCGAAGTTTTGTTTTAAGTAAAATAAAAGATGGCTTTATTTCAATATTACCTATTTATTTAATAGTTATAATACTAAATTTTACACCCTTTATTAGTTTAGAGACTTATAATGTTTTAGTATTTAGTTTCGCTACAGTTTTAGCTGGATTTGGGATAGCTTTATTTAATATGGGTTCTGATTTAGCTATGACACCTATGGGTAGGATAAGCGGTGCTGTTTTAACTAGACAAGGTAAGTTGTGGTTATTATTGATTTTTATCTTTGTTTTAGGCTTTTTTGTTACTTTAGCTGAACCAAATTTAGCTATTTTAGGATCACAACTTAAAGGTTTACTAGACTCTAATGTTATTACTATAGCTGTAGCTTTTGGGGTTGGAATAGCTTTAATTTTACTTGTTTTGCGTAGCATTCATAAAACTAATTTGGCTCAAATATTTTTGTTTTTATACGGCTTAGCTTTTGGGCTTAGTATTTTAGTTGTTTATGTTGGTAATAATGATTTTTTGGGATTTATATTTGATTCAGGTGGTGTTACTACAGGACCAGTAACTGTACCATTTATGATGGCTATTTGTATAGGTATTTCATCTGTTTTAGCTAGAAAAGCAGATAAAGATATGTCTTTTGGTTTAATAGGTATAGTATCTATTATGTCTGTTATAGTAATGTTGTTACTTGGAATGTTTATTAAATATGATGGTACTTTTGAACTTGATACATCACTATATGTAATAGATTCTAATTTCTTATCATCTTTTTTAAATAATTTATGGGATTCATTTACTAGTGTTTTATTATCTGTAGCATTAATATATGCTTTCTTTTTAGTAATTAATTTCTTATTTATTAAAATTAATAAGACTAGATTAATTAAAATAACTATAGGTGTAGTATATAGTTTATTTGGCTTAACTTTCTTTTTAACAGCTGTTAATTTAGCTTACATGCCTATAGCTTATTCTATAGGTATGGATTTGGCTGATAATAAACTAGTATTATATATAATTGGATTTATAATAGGAGCTGTATCAGTAATAGCTGAACCTGCAGTACATGTTTTAGTTAAACAAGTAAATGAGATAACAGATGGAATTATTAAGAAGAAGACAATGTTAATAAGCTTAATAATTGGGGTTGGAATATCTATAATTTTAGCTATCTTACATATTGTTTTAGATTTTGATATTATGTTTATCTTAGTTCCTGCCTTAGTAATAGCTTTAGGTTTATCATTTTTTATACCTAAGATTTATGTCGGGGTTGCCTTTGATTCAGGTGGGGTAGCGGCCGGTGCTTTAACTAGTGGTTTTGTCTTGCCTTTCGCAATTGGAACTTGTGCAGGTCTAGGTTATATTGGCAGTGATATTTTAAGACTTGGTTTTGGGGTTGTAGCCTTAGTATCTATAACACCAGTAATAGTTATTGAATTTATTGGTTTACAATCACTTATTAAAGATAGATTACATGTACGTCGTCAGGTTGGTAAATTGGTTCAAGCTGATGATGAAGTAATTATTAAGTTCTAGGAGTTTATATGGAAAAAGAAATAAAGATAACTCAAGGAATAAAAAAAATATATATTTTAGTAATGATCTTACCTGTTAATAAAAGAGATTTATTTTTCGATATAACTGAAAGATTTGCGGTTAATTATCACCTATCTTTCATGGCTAGTGGTATTGCTAGTGATGAAATAGTTAATTTACTTGGTTTAGGTGATTTAACTAAATCTTTATCTTTAAGTTTTATTAGAGAAGATAATGCTAAAGATTGTTTAGATGCTATAGAAGATAAGATTAATCAAATAGGTATTCAAGCTGTAGCTTTTACCATTCCTTTAGATAGTTTAATGGGTATGAGTGACTATTTATTTTTGGCGGATTTAGGAGGGCAAAAATGAAAAGAGAATTAGCTTTGTTATTAGTTATAGTTAATAATGGATATAGTGAAGAAGTAGTTAATTTAACTAAATCTTTAGGTACTAGAGGAGCAACTATCTTAAATGGTAGTGGATCAGTTAAACCTGAGGCTAAAAAAATATATGGTGTTGATATAAATCCTGAAAAAGAAATAGTATTAATTGTAGTATCTAAAGAATTAGTAGATACTTTAATGGTAAATATCTATGAAAAATTTGGGCCTACTAGTTTAGCTCAAGGTGTTTCTTTTAGTTTACCTATTAATAATGCAACTACTAATTTATATAATCAATTCAAAGAAAAACAAGAAAGCGTTGAGTAAAATTTTAAGTATTTTTATACTTGAATAAAGATGTAAGTTATAGTAAAATACTATGCGGTACATTTTTATATATCCACAAAGCCCTTAATAAATAATTAAGGAGGACGAAAATGAAAACATATATGGCAAATAATCAAACTGTAAAACACGACTGGTATGTTGTAGATGCAACTGGTTTAACTCTTGGACGTTTAGCTACAGTAGTTGCTAGTGTATTAAGAGGAAAACATAAACCTATTTATACTCCTCATGTTAATTGTGGTGATAATGTAATAGTTATCAACGCTGACAAGATAGTATTAACAGGTAAAAAATGGACAGATAAATTATATCGTTCACACTCTGAATACAATGGTGGATTACGTACTCTAACAGCTAAAGAAGTTATGGCTAAATACCCTACTAGAATGGTAGAAAATGCTATTAAGGGTATGTTACCTCATACTAAACTTGGTGATGTTCAACGTAGACAATTATATGTTTATGCTGATTCTACTCATCCTCACCAAGCTCAACAACCAAAAGAATTAAAGGTTAATGCTTAAGGAAAGGGGAATAAAGTAGAATGCCAAAATTAGTACAATATTTAGGTACAGGACGCCGTAAAAGCTCAGTAGCTAGAGTTATTTTAAGACCTGGTAAAGGTTCATTTACTGTTAATGGTCGTCCATTTGAAGAATATATACCTTCTCCAGCTTTACGTTTAGACGTATTACAACCACTTGAATTAACTGAAAATGTAGATAAATTTGATATTATCGTTAATGTTAAGGGTGGTGGTTTCTCTGGTCAATCAGGTGCTATTCGTCATGGTATAACTAGAGCTTTATTAGAGGTAAATCCAGACTATCGTCAAATATTAAAACCAGCAGGTTTAATTACAAGAGATTCAAGAGTTAAAGAACGTAAGAAATACGGTCTTAAGAAAGCTCGTCGTGCAAGTCAGTTCTCAAAACGTTAATTTATGTTTTTGATTTATTATGTGATATAAAATAAAAAGCAAGGACTTCTCACCCTTGCTTTTTTTAAATTTATTCAATTTCCTTTTTAATACTAAATTTTATTTTACCATTTTTTATTTCCAATTTATCATATAAATAGAAGATATATCCTATTACTATAAATATTAATAATAAGATTATTACCCAGACAAATACCATGCCTATACCTAAATTATCCACATTTAAGAAGAAATAAGGATAAACAGTACCAGTATAATCAGCTGATAAGCATTGTGCTCTTATTAAGATAAACGCTACGTAAATAAGTGGTAAAACTGTTGATAAAAGTGGATCATACCATTTAAGTGAATGATGTTCATCAAATAATAAGAAATCAAATAGGAAAAGTAATGGTAGTAAGATATGTAATAAGAGATTTCCTAAAGCATTCCAACCATCACCAAACATATTATCTGTTAGTAATATGTTATAAACTAAGAAAGTAACTAATATTATTATAGTAGAATAAAACTTAAGTTGTTTAATTGAGGTATTATGTCCGTATAATTCACCTTTTTTAATATGTTTATAAGTATCTACTAAGACAATTATAGTTACTATTAAGCATAAATAATTAGATAAATTAGTATAGTAGATCAAATTGCTTAAATTAGGAGAACTTCCATATAATAAACCAAAAGCTGATAAAACACCTATAAAACCTAATCCGACATAAATAGATCTATATATTAATTGTGCTATTCTATTTTTTATCATTTTTTAATCACCCGACACATATTATATCAAAAACTGATATTAAATCAACTATTAATTGTTAAATCTGCTTAACATTTAAACTAATATTTCTATGAAATTGTGAATACTTGAAATTTATGTAAAAAAATGAGATAATAGGCTAGCTCAAAAGAGTAAATATATGTAATTTATCTACATATAATAATTAGAAGAGGTGTAATAAATGATACAATATAGATATGATACTCAATTATTAATTGAAGGTGAAGATTTGGACGAAAATAGTATTATTGAATATTTTAATACTCATTTCGAAGGAGATTGTTTATTAGCTGTTGGGGATGATGAATTAATTAAAATTCATTACCATACTAATGAACCATGGAAAGTTTTAGAATATTGTCGTTCATTAGGCGAAATATATGATATCGTCGTTGAAGATATGGATAGACAAGCTCGTGGATTAAAAGGATAGTTATTAGTTATAGAAAACTAGCAATAGTTTTCTATATTTTTATATTAGTAAAAATAAGTTTATTATGATAAAATTAATAGACTTAATATTTAAAGATTAAGTGTTTTAATATATAATTTGAATGGTGATTTTATGGAAGACTTAAAACAGATTCCTAGACACGTTGCTATAATATTAGATGGTAATGGTAGATGGGCTAAAAAAAAAGGTCTCATGAGGATTTATGGTCATAGAAGAGGTGCTTTTAATCTTTCTAAGATAGCTGAATATGCTGATGAATTAGGGATTAAGGTCTTGAGTGTATATTGTTTTTCTACTGAGAACTGGAATAGACCTGAAGCTGAAGTTAATTATCTCATGGCTTTACCAGCTAGATATTATAAACGTTATAAAGATAAGATAGTAAGTAGTAATATTAAGGTAGTATCTAGTGGTAGAAAAGATCATGTAGATATAGAATTAGCTAATTTAATGAATCAAATAGAAGAAGAAACTAAAGATCATAATGGTCTTATTTTAAATATATGTTTCGATTATGGCTCTAGAGATGAGATTGTTAGAGGTATTAAAAAATTAGTAAGTGATTTAAAAGATAATAAAATTAAAGAAGAAGATATTAATGTAGATAGCTTCAATAATTACTTAGATACGGCTAATTTAGGTGATGTTGACTTATTAATTAGAACAAGTGGGGAACAAAGAGTTTCTAATTTTTTATTATGGCAAATAGCATATGCTGAGTTTTATTTTACTAATGTAGCTTGGCCTGAATTTAATAAAGAAGAATTAGAAAAGGCTATAATAAGTTATAATTCTAGAGATAGACGTTTTGGTGGTTTAAAGGAGGAACAAAAATGAAAGAAAGAACATTAATGGCTATTGTTATATTAGCTATATTTATTCCTCTTTTACTTGTTGATAGTTTATTTCCTTTATTCCAATTATGTCTTATTGCCTTAACTATAATTTCATCTTATGAAATGTTAAGAATGTTTGATAAAGAAAAGAAAATGCCTTTAGTTATTAAGATAGTTACTATGTTTTGTTCTCTTGTTTTATATTTAGCTATTTTAGCTGAATTAGAACCTCATAGTATTACTAATCAAACACTAGCTTTATTTAATATTAATTTAGAATTTTTACCTTGTATTATATTAATTATCTTAGTTTTATTTTCTTGTACTATATTTTCTAAAAATTATAATTCTACTGATGTTGGTAAGAGTTTAATTACTATTATGTATACAGGTATAGGTTTTGGAGCAATTACTATATTAAAGTATTTAGGAACAAGATTTATTGTTTATTTATTTTTAATTACTATATTTACAGATTCATTTGCTTATTTTTGTGGTATGTTATTTGGTAAACATAAAATGGCTCCGACAATTAGTCCTAAAAAGACTTGGGAAGGAGCTATAGGTGGTACTATATTTGCTACTATAATAGCTACTTGTTTTGCTTTATTTTATGGTAATATTTTTGGTGATTTCTTTGGAAATACTAGCTCAACTATTCTAGATACAGTTATTAATGTCGAAGTTGTTGGAGATGCTTGGGTAGTAGTTATAATTATACTTATGACTATATTTTCTAGTATATTTAGTCAAATTGGTGATTTAGTAGCATCTAGAATGAAAAGAGATTATAACATTAAAGATTTTGGTAATATCTTTCCTGGTCATGGTGGAGTTTTAGATAGACTTGATTCAGCTATTATGACGGCGACATTCTTGCTTTGTTTATTTGAAATCTTATCTTATTTTATACCGGTGGCTGCATGATAGATTTATATATATTAGGGGCTTCTGGTTCTATAGGTAGACAAACTATAGATATAGTTAGTAGATATCCTAAAATATTTAGAATAGTAGCTATGTCTTTAGGTAGGGATTTAGGTTTAGCTAAAGAATTAGTAGAAAAAGCTAAACCTGAATTAATTTGTTTAAGAGAAGAAAAAGAATTTGATGTTGATATTAAAAAAGTATATGGTGATTCAGGACTACTTGAAATAGCTAGATACAAGGCTAGTGATAATAAGGCTATTTTAGTAAATGCTTTAGTTGGATCTAGTGGCTTAATACCTACTATAGAAGCTATTAAATCTAGAAAAGATATAGCTTTAGCTAATAAAGAAACTTTAGTTATGGCTGGAGATTTAATTATTAGTTTAGTTAAAGAATATAAAGTTAAATTAACTCCTATAGATAGTGAACATAGTGCTATTTGGCAATGTTTAAAAGGTGAAAATAAAAAAGATGTTAAAAGATTAATTATTACAGCTTCTGGTGGTTCTTTTAGAGATAAGACAAGAGAAGAATTAATAAATGTTACTAAAGAAGATGCCTTAAAACATCCTAATTGGTCTATGGGCTCTAAGATTACTATAGATAGTGCTACTATGATGAATAAGGGTTTTGAGATTATTGAAGCCCATTATTTATTTGATATAGATTATTCTAAGATAGATACTATTTTACATAAAGAAAGTATAGTTCATTCTTTAGTAGAATATAAAGATAATAGTATTAAGGCAGTATTAGGTAATGCAGATATGCGTATACCTATTTTATATGCCTTATCTTATCCTAAACATTTAAAGATAGATAATAATTCTAGTCTTGATTTGTTTAATTTAAATCTACATTTTGAAGAGCTATCTAAAGATAGATATCCGTTATTAAAAGCGGCTTACTTATGCGGTAAATTAGGGGGATTATATCCTGCAGTTTTAAATGCTAGTAATGAGGCTGCGGTTAGGTTGTTTTTAGAAGATAAGATTAGTTTTTTAGATATTGAAAATATTATATTTAAATATATTAAAAAAGATTATAGCAATTATACTTATAATATTGAAAATATATTAAAAATTAATAGAGATATTCAAGAAGAAATATTAAAAGAGTATGGTGATATAAGATGATTTTAGCCTTAAGTGGATTTTGGCTAGTAGTTGTATCTTTAATTGTTTTTGTATTAATAATTGGAATCATTATTATAGTTCATGAACTTGGTCATTTTTTGGTTGCCAGAAAAGCAGCAATCTTGTGTCATGAATTTAGTATAGGTATGGGTCCTTGTATATATAAGAAACAATTTAAATCAACCTTGTTTTGTTTAAGAGCTATACCTATAGGTGGTTATGTTCAGATGGCTGATGATGAAGTTAGTCAGATGATGAGCGTTGGTGATGAAGTGGGTTTAGTATTAGATGAAGATGAAGTAATAAGAATTAATGCTGATACTAATATGTTCGCCGATGTCAAAGGTAAGGTTGTTGAATATAGTTCTAGTCAAGAAAGTGGTATGTATATCACTATTGAGTTAGATGATTCTAGTGTTGTTACTTATATAGTTAGAGAATATTCTAGTTTTTATTTAAGTAAGAATACTAGTTTAAAGATAGCTCCTTATAAAGAAACTTTTTCAGCTCAATCTTTATGGAAAAGATTTTTAGTTTTATTAGCTGGACCAGTAATGAACTTTATTCTAGCTATATTAATTTATTTTATTTATTTTTGTGCTGTAGGTGTTCCTAATTATAATTCTAATGTAATCGGAACTGTTGGAAGCGGATATTTCGCTAGTGAATATTTAGAAGTTGGTGATGAAATTATAAGTGTTGCCGGAATTTCAGTATCTAGTTGGACTGAATTTCAAGAAGTATTAACTGCTTATAATGAAGATTATCCTGAAACTGTTACATTAGGTCTTATTAGAGATGGAAAAGAGATAGAAGTTGAAGTTAAATACAGTATTATAATTAATTCTATAGGTCTATCAAATTTAAATGCTAGTGATGAATTACCTGAAGGTGTAGCTGAAGGTATAGTAGTTGGGACTGTAGCCCTAAACTATTTAGATGAAGATGATACCGGAGATTATCCTTTAGATGCTGGTGATGTAATTGTTGGTATTAGAGTAGATAATTATATTACTAGTAAGACAGTTGAAATTGGTGAAGAAATTGAGATTTCATCATGGGCTGAATTACTTACTATTTTAGGCGAAACTGATGCAGCTCAAATAAGATTTAAATATTATGACCTAGAAAAAGGTGACTACATCGATTATGATGAATGTGCGGCTATAGTTACTTGGTCTAATGAAACCCTAACAAGTCAAAGCATAGAAAAGATAGAATATTTAATAGGTATATCACCTACTTATTACTTTAATTTAGGCGGGGTTATAACATCTACATTTACTGAATTTTGGTCTGATTTTACTTTAGTATTTAGAACACTTAAAGTATTAATTGCCCCTAGTGGTATTAGACAAATAGGTGTAGATAATTTATCTAGTGTAGTTGGAATTTATGATATGGTTATAGATTTAGTTCAAACAGGAATATTACCTATTTTAGCTTTCGCTGCTTTATTATCTGTTAATATAGGTATAATGAATTTATTACCTATACCTGCTTTAGATGGTGGTAGGATAGTATTTTTAGGCTATGAGCTTGTTACTAAGAGAAGACCTAATAAGAAATTTGAAAATGCTTTAAATACTATATGTTTTATTTTACTGATTATTTTATTTATTATTGTTACTTATAATGATATTTTGAGATTTTAGGGAGTAATATTATGAAAAATATTTTAGTTACTGGTGGTACTGGTTATATTGGTTCTCATACAGTTGTATCTTTAATAGAAGCTGGATTTAATCCTATTATTGTTGATGACCTATCTAATTCTAGTCCTTTAGTAGTTGATAGAATAAAAAGTATAACTGGTAAAGAAGTTAAATTTTATAAGATTAATTGTTGTCTAGAAAATGAATTAGATAAGGTTTTTAGTGAACAAGATATCTTTGGAGTAATTCATTTTGCTGGATATAAGGCTGTAGGAGAATCAGTTAAATTACCACTTAAATATTATGAAAATAATTTATTATCTATTATTAGTGTGGTTAAATGTATGGCTAAATATAAAGTTTCTAATTTAATATTTAGTTCATCAGCTACTGTGTATGGGGACCCAGCTTCAGTTCCTATTTATGAAGATTTCCCATTACATGTTACTAATCCTTATGGTAGAACTAAGTTAATGATAGAAGAAATATTAACTGATTATGCTAAGGTAAATTCTGAGTTTAGAGTATGTTTACTAAGATATTTTAATCCTATTGGTGCGCATGAAAGCGGATTAATAGGTGAAGATCCTAATGGAATACCTAATAATTTAATGCCTTATATTACTCAAGTTTGTATAGGTAAATTAGATCATTTAAATGTCTTTGGAAATGATTATGATACAGTTGATGGTACTGGTGTTAGAGACTATATTCATGTATGTGATTTAGCTTATGGACATGTTTTAGCTTTAAAAAATATGGTTAGTAATAAAGATAATTTAACTATTTATAATTTAGGTACTGGTAGAGGTTATTCTGTATTAGAAGTAGTTAAGGAAATGGAAACTGTAGTAGGTCATGCTATACCTTATGAGATTACTGATAGAAGAGCTGGAGATATAGCTAGCTGTTATGCTAATTGTGATAAAGCTTATAAAGAATTAGGTTTTAAGACTAAATATAACTTACATGACATGTGTTTAAGTAGTTGGAATTTTCAAAAGAAAAATCCAAATGGGATTAAGTAAAAGGGATTGATTCCCTTTTTATTTTGGGATCAAATATTAAAAGCGTTTACACTTTCTAAAGATTTGAATAAGATTAATTACTAGTGTATAATCTAGTTACGCGAAACGAAAAGGAGAAATTATATGGATGTAAATAATCAAAAAGAATTAGCTCAAGCAGAAGTTAATTCTTTAGTAGAAAAAGCGTTAGTTGCTTTAGATGAATATGCTAATTTTACGCAAGAACAAGTTGATTATATCGTAGCTAAATGTAGTGTAGCTGCCTTAGATCAACACGGAACATTAGCTAGAGCCGCTATTGAGGAAACTAAACGTGGTGTCTTTGAAGATAAGGCAACTAAAAACTTGTTTGCTTGTGAATATGTAACTCATCATATGAAAAGATTAAAAACTGTAGGCATTATTTCAGAAGATGATGTTACAGGTGTTACTGAGATTGCTGAACCTGTAGGTGTTATTGCTGGTATTACTCCAGTTACAAATCCTACTTCAACTGCTATTTTTAAATCATTAATTTGTTTAAAGACTAGAAACCCAATTATTTTTGCGTTTCACCCAAATGCTCAAAAATCTAGTGCTTTAGCAGCTAAGGTTGTATATGATGCTGCAGTAGCTGCTGGTGCTCCTAAAAATTGTATTCAATGGATTGAACATCCTTCAATGGATGCAACTTCAGCTCTAATGCAACACCCAGGAGTTTCAACTATTTTAGCTACTGGTGGCAACGCAATGGTTAAGGCTGCTTATTCATGTGGAAAACCGGCTTTAGGTGTAGGTGCTGGAAATGTTCCTGCTTATATGGAAAAGACTTGTGATATTAGACAAGCAGTTAATGATATAGTCATGTCTAAATCATTTGATAATGGTATGGTTTGTGCTTCAGAACAAGCAGTTATTATTGATGAAGAAATCTATGATGAAGCTATAAAAGTATTTAAAGAATATCATACATACTTTGTAAATAAAGATGAAAAGAAAAAATTAGAAAAATTCATGTTTGGTGTTAACACTAAAGAAGATAAAGCTAAAGCCTCTTTATATTCGGCTGTAGCTGGTAAATCACCAGAATGGATAGCTGAACAATCAGGTTTCACTTTACCTGAACACGTATCTATTATTGGTGTTGAATGTTCTAAAGTAGGTGTAGATGAACCTCTAACAAGAGAAAAATTAAGTCCTGTTTTAGCATTTGTTAAAGCTAAAAATACTGAAGATGGTATTAGATTAGCAAAAGAGATGGTTGAGTTTAATGGTTTAGGTCATAGTGCTGCCATCCACACTAAAAATCAAGAATTAGTAGATCGTTTTGGAGATGTTATTCCTGCAATTCGTATTATTTGGAATTCACCTTCTACCTTTGGTGGTATAGGTAATGTTTATAATGCCTTTATTCCATCTTTAACTTTAGGTTGTGGTTCTTATGGTCATAACTCAGTTGGTGGTAATGTTAGTGCTATAAACTTATTAAACATTAAAAAGGTAGGTAGAAGGAGAAATAATATGCAATGGTTTAAAATACCTTCAAAAATATATTTTGAACGTGATTCTATTGAATACCTACATCAAATGAAAGAAATGTCTAAAGTTATGATTATAACTGACCGTTCTATGGTTGATTTAGGATTCTTAAAGAAAGTAACTGATCAATTAGAATTACGTCATCCAAAGGTTCCATATTCAATATTCTGTGATGTTGAACCAGATCCATCAATTCAAACAGTACATAAAGGTGTAGAATTAATGCGTTCATTTGAACCTGATTGTATTATAGCTCTTGGTGGTGGTTCTTGTATGGATGCTGCTAAAGGTATGTGGTTATTCTATGAACATCCTGAAGTTAACT
>CAZJPL010000004.1:0-44235 GCA_964547945.1 uncultured Anaeroplasmataceae bacterium | reverse complement strand
AAAATGTCTAACGGTTTATTTAAAACGCTATAATATCCAAAGTAAAGAAAGAACCTCTTTTTTATTATATTAATCCTATTTAACTTGCAAATTATCTAATGCCTTTTTAGCATCATCATTATCTTGTTCAGCTGCTTTTTGATACCATTTTATAGCTTTTTTCTTTGATCTAGAAACCCCTAGACCCAATTCAAAATAATGACCTAATTTATATTGAGCAACAGGATTTCCTTTATTAGCAGCTTTCTTATACCATTTTGCTGCATCCTTATATGATTTTGATACTCCTTGACCTAACTCAAAGCAGTCACCAACAATAATTTGAGCCTTAGTATCACCAGCTTTGGCAGCCTTTTTATACCACTTGAATGCTTTTTTATATGATTGAGGAACTCCTTCTCCTTTAGTATAACATAAACCAACTTTAGATTGAGCAGCAACATCACCAGATTTAGCTGCTTTTCTTATTTCCTTAAATTCTAATTCAGTTATTTGAGGAATATCTTCGCTAGTGTCCACAGTAGTCTCAACTTCAAATTTAGGTTCATCGACAACTTTTGGAGATTCTACATCCATTTTTACTGGTTCTTCTTGTGTATGAATTACTTGACTTGCTTTATCAACATATTCTAATTTCTTTTTAGCAGAAACATTACCTTGAAGAGCAGCCTTTTTAAACCACTTCATAGCTTCTTCTTCTGATTTATCTACACCTTCTCCTTTAGCATAACATTCACCTAAAGCATTTTGGGCTTCTGCATTACCAAATTCCGCTGCCATCTTATACCATTTAACAGATTCTTCTAATGATTTAGGTACTCCTAAACCATATTTATAAAAATAGCCTAATTTATTTTGAGCAAAAGCACTTCCTTGTTCAGCAGCTTTCTTATACCATTTAGCTGCTTCTTCATATGATTTAACAACACCTTGGCTATTTTCATAACATACACCTAAATTACATTGAGCACTAACATTTCCTAATTCTGCAGCCTTCATAAACCATTTAACTGCTTCTCTATGTGATTTAGGTACTCCTATACCACGATAATAATTATAACCTAGAGTAAACATCATATTGGCTTCTTGTTCAGTAGTAGCTTTTACATTAGTTTGTTTATTATCTACAGTAGACACTAATTTCATTCGATAAAGTTTTTTACACTTTTCACATTTAAAAGTATCCTCAGCTACTAAATTCAATTTACCTCCACAGCTTTTACATGTCATTTGATCTTTTTGTTGCATAATAAACACCCACCCTATTTTATTTTTTACAAAAACTAATAAATCAATTAACACCACAAATCTAACATCTTTACAAATTAACTTTTACTAATTAAAGCTTAATTAAGCCATAGTCTAAAATCTAATAAGATTCTATCTGAAAAATTTTAACTTTATAAATTATAAGAAAAACAATATTTAATAAATAACAATAGATAAAATCTTCATTGATACCCTTCAAAAATTGTATATCACAAAAAATGATTATTGTCAAATAATTATTGATTTTACACTTAAAAATTTTGAGAAAAATTGATTAAAAATAAGATTTAAATTACAAAATAATTTAAGTTTATAAAAAAAATAAGTGCCAATCAATAATTAGCACTTATTTGTTTCCTTAATTATAAGAGAATACATTACGCTTCTTCATGAACTATTATTGATTTAGCAGTCATTTCTTCTGGAATAGGTAAGCCTAATAATTCAAGAAGAGTAGGAGCTAAATCAGCTAAGATACCATCAGTAAGCTTATAATTAGATGATGTTATAACTACTGGTACTAAATTAGTAGTATGAGCTGTATGAATATTACCTTCAGCATCTAACATTTGTTCAGCATTGCCATGATCAGCAGTAATTAAGGCTACACCGCCTACTTCATCTAAAGCTTCAACACATCTACCTACACAAGCATCTACAGTTTCAACTGCCTTAACAGCGGCTTCTATTACACCTGTATGACCAACCATATCACAGTTTGCGTAATTTAAAATAATTAAATCATATTTTAAAGATTTTATAGCTTCTACTACTTTATCTGTTACTTCTACAGCTGACATTTGAGGTAATAGATCATAAGTAGCTACTTTTGGAGATGCTACTAATATTCTATCTTCTCCTGGTAAAACTTTATCTACACCACCATCAAAGAAGAATGTAACATGAGCATATTTTTCAGTTTCAGCTATTCTTAATTGAGTTAAACCAGCTTCTGATACTACTTCGCCTAAAATATTATTCAATTCTTGTAAGCCAAAAGCTAACTTACCTTTTACAGAATCAGCATATTTCATCATTGAAACAAATGTTAAATTCTTAGGTCCACCTATAGTATTTAATCTATAAGGTTTATCAGGATGATAAACTATACCTGTAGGATTACTTAAAGCTGTAGCTATTTGAATAGCTCTATCAGGTCTAAAGTTAGCGAAAACAACGCTATCTCCATCTCCTATCATACCATTTTCATCAACTATAAATGGGACAACAAATTCATCAGTAATTTCATTAGCGTATGATTCTTCTAAAGCTTTAAATGGATCATCATAATGAGGGCCTATATTTCTTACCATAGCATCATAAGCTTTTTCTATACGATCATAATTTTTATCACGATCCATACCATAATATCTACCACCTACAGTAGCTACTTTTACTTTACCTTCTTTAATTATTTTTGAAAGTGGTTCACTTGCTGATGTAGGAGGTACATCTCTACCATCTAAGAATGCATGATAATATACATCTTTTATACCTTTTTTATGAGCTAAATTAGCTATAGCTATAATATGTGAAGTATGAGAATGAACTCCACCATCTGAACATAAACCTAAGATATGGAATTTCTTACCCATCTTTAAAGCATTATCAATAGCTTCATTTATAGCTTCATTATTATCAAACTCGCCAGTTTTAATAGCATTATTAATTCTTGATAAACTTTGCCATACTATTCTACCAGCACCGATATTCATATGTCCTACTTCTGAGTTACCCATTTGACCTTCAGGTAAACCTACAGCCTCTCCCGATGCTTGTAAAGTTGATGTACTATAAGTAGAAAATAATCTATCTATATTTGGCTTATTTGCTAAACTTACTGCATTTCCTTCACTTGGAACAGCTATACCATAGCCATCCATTATAATTAACATAACTGGTTTCATTTCTTTAACACCTCTTGTCTTATTTTACAATATTTTTTATTCATATTCTACAAATTTATACTTATTTAAATAATAAAAATTAAGAGCTGTCTTTCTAAATGACCATTTTAACTCAGCCACATCAGCCTCAGGATAGGTATTACCCCAATATACTCTATAATCCCATAGACCATTACTATTGATTGTATCTACTAAAGCTTTTAAAGCTCTATTTAAGATATCTTTATCTACATCTATAAATTCAGCTACTTCTATAACATTTTTAATATCAATAAGACTTGATACATCTATATTATTTGATATATTTATCTTATCTAAACCAGCTTTTAATATAGCTAAATAAATAACATTATCTTTATTAAAATCATCTATATTTATCCTATCTTTAATCTTATTATATTCTTCTATAGCTAATTTATAATAAGGATTAGTATTATCTACTAATAATAAAGTAATACCTATTACTCCTATAGTAAGCTTATAATCTATACTTTGAGGATAATGAAAAAAACTACTATGAGCATAATTATTATTACTTTCTTCTCCAATAACTAATAAATTATCCTCTCTTTTAGCTTTATGATATAAATAAGTTAAAGCTTTTTTTATCATTTTATCATATTCTACATTATCTACTTTGAATATATATAATAAACATAAAGCATAAAAAGTGACAAAAGCTGTTGAATTAGGATTATAATTATCAATAAATAAACCCTTACCAAAACCACCATTACCATTTTGATATAAAGATAAGGCATCTAAAAAGAAAAAATCTTCTCCTAAAGTATAATTTAAGATAGCCACATCTAAATCTTGGGCTTTATTCATCAATTGATCAATTAAATCTTCTTTTAATTTTGTCGTTAACATATTGTCCTCTTCTTGCAAAAAAAATTTATATTTTATATAATTTTCTTGGTGATATTATGATTTCTTCTTTATTTTATTATTATATCTTTAAAGATATTTGTGATAAAATTCCTGATAAATATTTTTTAAATACTAAACCTAATAAACAAGAATTATATGTAATTAATGCTTATTATTATAATGAATATTATAATCTATTTAGTAGTAAAAAAGACCTAGATATCTTTAAAAATTTTAACATAAACATTAAATATAACATTAATTATTATATTCACCTTATTAAAGATAATAATTATAATAAAGAAGGTATTATATTACTATATGCATATATCACTTATTTAGTATTAAATAAACATAAAGAAAATTTAGTTAATTTAGAAAATTATTACTTTTTAACTAATAAAATAAATAAGAAAATTGAACTTAAAAATACCAGTTATTTTTATTATGATTTTTTAAAACCATACTATGTGTTTTTAGATTTAGTAGCTAGACATATCTTAAAATACCCAGATATTACAAGCTATTTAAAAAAGGCAAGTATCAATTGTCATAAATTTAATAGATTATTTTTAAGTAAAGAAACTAAATTTAAAAATCTATTACTAAAAATATTATCTAAAAAAACTAAGAAAAACTATCTAAACAAAGATATGAAATTTCAAATATTTGATGAAGAATATAATCAAATAATTGAGGAAACAACTAAAATAATATCTTTAGTAAACGATAGCTTATATTATGATAAATCTAAACCCCTAGATTTTTATTTAGATACTTACTTCATTTAGATTAGCATATAAGCTATCTAAATCTAATCTTTCTCTTTCTTCTTTAGATAAGATAGAGACAATAACATCTTGTAAATCAATTAAATACCAAGAACTATCTGCCCCTTCTTCACCTCTGATTTTGAAAGGGGTATTTTTTATATAATCTTCTAAATATGATCTAACTGCTTCAGATTGTCTAGATGAAGATACAGTAGCTAATACTATATAATCATAAAAAGGTGAAACAGTTCTTGAATCATAGCACATTACATTTACTGCTTTAACTTTATCTAAACTTTCTTTTATTATCTCTAATAATTCCAATATTTTCACGTCCTTGTAGTAATTTAGTACTTCTATTTGATAAGGATGAGCTATTATATTTCTAGTATTATTAAACTCTATAGTATGTCTAGTTGATTCGTATATAGCAGTATAAAATAAACCTCTATTTACTAAATCTCGACAATATATACAGTTTTCATACTTTCTATTTTCTTCTATATAATCACTTATCAATATTATTTCTTCTAATTTTGTCATAGGAAGTTTGCCAAAGGTATGATATTTAATAGCTTTAGCTATTTCCTTATCTTCTCCTATATATTTTAAATAATAAGCACTAGAAGCATAGGCATGATATAAAATAGGACAAGCCTCGCACTCACTTATTTCTTCTTTTGTTAGTAATTCTTGCATTAAATCTTTTGATTCATATCTAAAATAGTCATGCATAAGGCCAGCTAAATATGCTCTATCTTCTGATATATTATACTTACTAGCTAAAATCTTAGCAGTGTTAGCTACTCCTAAGATATGAGTTAACCTAGATTCATACTTAGTCCCTAAATACTTATCTTCAAGTAGTTTAGTGACTTTATCTATACTAGCTTTTAAAGACTTTGTCATATATCTTTACTCCTAATCCCTTACTATAATTAAGTTTAAAACTAAAATCTCCTCTAGTTTCAATTATTAAAAATCCACCTATAAAAATAGTCTTAGGAGATTCAACAACTATTGTTTCAAACTCTTTATTAGTATAAGGAACTAAACTAGTACCTAATCTAGCTAAAGATTTTTTTGTATTATCTAGTTTTACTCTATTAATTTCTAAATTATCAGCTTTATAAATAGTTATACTACCCTTAGTTATATTTTCAAATTCTAAATAAACTAAACCACCTATAAAATAAGTATATGATGAATATAGCTGATAAGTGATAGGTTTAATCTCTTTTTTAGGTATAACTACCTTATAATCTTCTTTTTTTATTTGCATAAGTACTGATTCATCAGAAATTAATCCAGGAGTGTCAATAAAACCTCTATTATCTAGATAAAAAGGTATATTTATCTCTTGTAAGGTAGTACCTGGAATAGGAGATGTCGCAATAGTATCAACTTTAGTTTCAGTATATTTTTTTAAGATAGTATTTATAAAAGTAGATTTACCTACACTAGCTAAACCTAAAATACAAATATCTCTTTCTTTTCTAGCTTCTTTTAGATAATTCATTAAATCATCTAAATAATAAGCTTTAGTAGCTGATATTAAAAATATGCCTAATACCTTAAAGAATATTTTTTCACATTCTTTAGATACGAAATTAACTATATTAGTAAGATTTAATGATTTAGGTAATAAATCTACTTTATTAATAACAAGCACGACATCTTTATCTCTTAATTTATCAGTTATTTCTCTATTAAAAGATAAAGGAAAAGAAAAGATATCTATTAAATAGATAAATAAATTCTTCTTTTTTAATTCATAATCTATTACTTCTAAAAATTCTTTATTACCGGCAAAAACTTTAGGTGTTTCATTATAATGCATTAATCTAAAACATCTTTGACAATAATCTTTAGAAATATCCTTAGTATAACCTTCTTTGTCAGGAAGATCATTTTGCATTAAAGTTCCACAACCTAAACATTTTTTAATCATTTTCTACCTCACTATAACTATTAAATATAGCTTTAGAATTCTTATTAAATAACTTAGTTAAACCTCTAAATATCTTTTCAATTTTACGATTAAACTTAGTTATAAAAGCTTCAGTTTCTCTATTTACTGGATCAACTAAAACACTATTTAACTTCATCCTATTAGCTCCGTATATATCTGTTAGGAGTTGATCTCCTACAAATAAAACTTCTTTTTTACTTGTTACTTCTAGTTCATGCAATGCTAAAATAAAGCCTTTTTTTAAAGGTTTTTTAGCAAATTTAATATATTTAACACCTAATGCATCAGCAAAATTAGAAACCCTGTTCTTCTTAGAATTAGAAACTATTATTATTTTAAAGTCTTTTATTAATTCTTCTTTTAATTTAATTAAGTCTTCTGTTGGTAAAGTTTCATGATAAGGTATTAAAGTATTATCTAAATCAAACATAATATATTTAATACCTTTATCTTTTAAAGCTTTATAATCAATATCATATATTGATTTAAAGTGATATTTAGGAACAAATTTCTTAAACATTTAAAAACATAAAAAAACAGGATAGCCTGTTTTATTCTATTGATAAAATTTTTACAGTTTGTTCTTTACCAGATTCAGTAGTGAATAAAACCTTATCATTCACCTTATGAGTTAATAAGGCAGATCCTAAAGGTGAATCAGTTGATATTTTACCACTAAAAGGATCAGCTTCAATAGTACTAACTACATAATACTTCTTTTGAATTTTAGAATTAATATACAATACTTCAACTGTTTTTCCTACAGAAACTTTATTATCATCTGCCACAGTTAAAACAGTTGAATTCTTTAAAATATTTTCAATTTCAAGTATTCTACTTTCTATTCTACTTTGTTCTTCTCTAGCAGCTGAATAATCAGCATTTTCAGATAAGTCACCTTGAGCTCTAGCTTCTTGTAAAGCTTTAATATTGTCTGCTCTTTTAACAGTTTTTAATTCTTCTAATTCTGTTTCTAATTTTTTCTTACCTTCTAAGGTTAATTCATAAATAACATTATCCATAGTCTCATCCTTTTCTAGTTTTATATATAAATTTTATTTAATATCTTAAGTAAATCTTACTTTTTAAGTAAGTAAAACATATTATACTATTTTTTTGTATTATTTTCAAATTAAATATAATCGGATCTAATTTCTTTATTTAAATTTTTCCTTCTAGCTTTTGATAATTTATAATTATTATCAAACATATAGAGTACTTTATAAAATTCTTCACTATGAGAAGCCACAAATATATGACTTATTTCATGACATAAAACATGATATACTTCTCTTTTATCATATTTAGCTATATAACTAGATATTTCTATTTTTTTACTTTTAACAAAATATCTTCCTAAAAATGTTTTATAGTAATTATATTTATCACTAATAACTACATTATTATATTTATCACTAGGATATATTTTTATTATATCTTGATACATACTAAATATATCTATCTTAGATAATTCATCTTTATACATTTTTCTAATAACATTTTTAATATTATCTTCTTTAGTATAATAAATAGTTATTTTATTATCTTCTATTAGATATTTATTTTTATTACTTAAAACTAAATCTAGGCTATATTTATTACCCCAGAGATGTAGTTGATTAAGTTTTTCTATTTTAGGTCTAGTTATAATAGCTATAATCTTTTTCTTATTAGTCTCAATAAATTTTAATATTTCTTCAGTTGATATTCTTACATTATTAGATATATAAAGTCTATCTCTATAAACTCTTATATTTGTATGTTTTAATCTAGGATTTACAACATGTTCAACTTTTAAAGGGTGATTATCTATTAATATATCAAAACTATATTTTGTCATAATAGCCTCAAAATATCATATTGGTTTAAAGGTGTGTCTATCTTAAAATATAATTTTTGTCTAGGATGACGAGCTATTTCTACTTCCTCGCCTGCCTCATCATATAACTGGCCTATTTTAATAGTATAAGAATTTTTAGGACTAAATACTTCTACTTCAATATTACTTGTGAAGTAGTTTCTTTGTTCAATATAACAAATTTTATTATCTTTATCGTAATCTAAAACTAAAGCTATAAAGTTTTTAGTAGGTGTTGATAAATTTAAGTCATATAATTGTTCATTTATTGTTAAATTACCTTTATAAAAACCAGTACTTAATAATCTATTTTCAGCCTTACTTAAAGCTATTCTATATTTATCAAAATCTTTAATATAACCAAATTCATAATATTCGTCTATTAAATGACGATAAGTATTAGTAACAGTCGCAATATAATGGATACTTTTCATTCTTCCTTCTATTTTTAAAGAATCAATATTGTTATCTATTAAACTTGGAACAAATTCTAAAGCTTCTAAATCTTTAGCTGAGAATGAAAAATAATCACCTTCTGGATTTAATTTTCTACCTTCTTGATATAAATTATAATTCCATCTACAACTATGAGCACAACCACCTCGATTAGCATCTCTATTAGTCATATTATTAGATAACATACACCTACCTGACATACTTGAACACATACCACCATGGATGAAAGCTTCTATTTCAACATCAGATTTCTTTTTAATATCTATTATTTCAGATAAACTTAATTCTCTACCAAGAACTACTCTTTTAGCACCTAAATTCTTAAAGAATTCTACTCCTTCATGATTTAGAGTACTAAGTTGAGTTGACATATGAACTTCTAAAGAAGTATGTTTAGTAGCTAATTCTAACATATATAAAGAACTTGTTATAATAGCATCTACCTTACATTCTTCTAAAGCTTTTAAGTAATTAAGTAAACCATTTAAATCATTATTATGCATAACTATATTACAAGTAACATGTACTTTAGCATTATGTTCATGGGCAAATTCACATGCTTCTTTTATATCTTTTAAAGTAAAATTAGAAGCTCGAGATCTTAAAGAAAACTCTTCTCCTCCAATAAATACCGCATCTGCCCCGTATAATATAGCTATTTTTAATTTAAATAGGTCACCTGCTGGTGCTAGTAATTCAATTTTTTTCATCTTCTATATCACCTTTAATATAGATAGTATCTTGATAGGTAAAACCATCTTCTATAACTAAATTTAAACTCTTTATTATATTGTTGAAATCAAGAATATTTAATTTATCATCTAAATATTCTTTAGTTCTTTTTACTATTTCTAAATAAGTATTAGGCTCTAATGATAAAGAATCTATAAAGTGATATTTAATATATTTATTTTCTTTTATTAAAGGAATGTTATTAATAAAATATGATCTATAAATATATGTTCCTTCATCTTCAAAGATTAAATATTTATCATCTCTTTTTTCTTCTACTATATATAAATTATCAAGGCTAAAATCTAGATTAGCCTTTTCTTTATATAAGCTTAATAATTGTCTTTTAGAATAAAACATTAATCTTCTACCAAAAGCTAAATAAAATAAAGGCATTTTAAAATTTAAAATATCTTTATAGGGAATTTCTAAACTTGGACTAATAGAATCTAGACCTAAATTATAATAAGTTAAGCCATCTTCATAATTAGTAAGCATAGTAAAAGGATCATATATTACTAAATTTGTTTTCTTATCTTTTATAAATTTATTAAGTAAACCTTGTTCAGTAATATAATATAATAAATCGTATTCTTTTAAACTATCTATTAAATCAAGATATTTATTAAGTTCTTTTTCTAAAACAAGTCTATCTAATCTTAAGATTATCTTTTTATTTAAATTAAATAATTCTTTAAAATCACTAAAAGAAAAAGGATTTAAAAACTTAGGTGAAAAATCCTCTAATCCAATTAAATAACAATCTATATAAGGAGCTAATATTTTAGCTTCTTCTAAATTTCTTGGATTTACAGTAATCAAAATCTAAACCTTCCTTTATTCTTTCCTTTTCCTTTTTTTACTTTTTTAGGACTAGCTAAACCAGACATATTGCCATTACTTATTTGACTAGACATCTTCTTTTTATCAGTATCTGACATGTTATTAAACTTTTTCATAGCTTCACGCATTTGATTTAAAGAATTTCTTAAATTATTTACTTCAGTTATAGATCTACCTGAACCTTTAGCTATTCTTTCTCTTCTTTTAGCACTTTCTTCTATTAGTTTAGGATTATTTCTTTCTTTTTCAGTCATAGATGATATCATTGATTCCATGTATACAAAGGCTTTATCATCTACTTGATTCATAGCTTGTTTAATTTTACCTAAACCTGGTAAGAAACCCATTATTTTAGATAAAGAACCCATTCTTTTAATCATTTTAAATTGTTTTAAAAGGTCATTATAATTATAAGAACCTTTTAACATTTTATCAGCCATAGCTTCCATTTCATCTTCATCAACATTTTCTTTAACACTGTCAATTAAAGATAAAACATCACCCATACCAAGTATTCTATCAGCTATACGTTCTGGATAAAAAATCTCTAAATCATCTAGTTTTTCACCAGTAGACATTAATTTAATTGGGATACCTGTCATCTCTTTTAAAGATAGGGCAGCACCACCTCTAGCATCACCATCTAGTTTAGTTAATAAAATACCTGTTACCTGTATTTTTTCATGGAAGGCAAGACCTACATTACAAGCATCTTGACCAGACATCGCATCAACTGTAAGTAATACTTCATGAGGACGAGCTATACTAATTATATCCTTTAATTCATCCATTAATTCTTCATTTATTTGAAGACGACCAGCTGTATCTATAATTACAGTATCAGCACCTGATTTAATAGCTTCTTCTATACCATGTTTAGCTATTTTTCTAGGATCAGCTTTTACTCCTTCTTCATAGACTGGAATATTAATTTGTTTACCTAGAGTTACTAATTGATCAATAGCTGCAGGTCTATAAACATCACAAGCTATTAAATAAGGTGTTTTCTTTTCCTTTTTTCTCAAATTTAGAGCTATCTTACCACAGGCTGTTGTCTTACCTGTACCTTGTAGACCTACAAGCATTATTACAGTTAGGCCATTTTTATTTAGATTTAATTCAGTATGTTCACTACCTAAAATATTTTTTAGTTCTTCTCTTACTATTTCAACAACCATTTGGCCTGGATTTAAGCCTTCAAGTATTTTAGAACCTATAGCTTTTTCTTTTACATTAGCTAGAAATCTTCTAACAACCTTAAAATTAACATCGGCATCAAGTAAAGATAAACGTACTTCTCTTAACATATCATCGATGTCAGATTCGTTTAATTTACCTCTACCTGTAATTTTTTTCATAGCTTTTTGTAATCTTTCACTTAATGAATCAAAAGCCATATTACCACTCCTTTATAATATCTAAAATAAGCTCTTTTATTTTAGAATCTAGATCTAAATTTTCAATCTTATCTATTTTCTCTTTTAATTTTAGATTATCTTCAAACTCTTTTAATTTATTTTCTGTATGTTTTATTTGATCAAATATAGCATTACGACTTAAATTATAAGTTTCAGCTATTTCAGCTAAAGATAAATCTAGAAAATAATAATCATAAAAATATTTTTTTTGTTTATCTGTTAATAATTTATTATATATATCATATAAATCACAATAATAAATATTATTATCTATACCCATTTTTATTCCTCAAAGAAATCAGTAAATAAACCATATAAATACTGTTCAATATCAAAGACCATAAGATCTTCTAATTGTTCACCTAAACCAATAAATTTAATAGGTATACCAAGTTCATGACGTATAGCTAAAACAATACCACCTTTACTTGTACCATCTAATTTAGTTAAGATTATACCAGTAACATCAGTAACTTCTTTAAATGCCTTAGCTTGAAGCATACCATTTTGACCAGTAGTAGCATCTATTACAAGTAATGTTTCACATAAAGAATTAGGTACTTTTTTATCAATTACTCTTTTCATTTTACCTAGTTCTTGCATAAGGTTAACTTTATTTTGTAATCTACCTGCTGTATCACATAATAAGATATCATATTTTTCTTTTACTGCTTTATCACAAGCTTCATATATTACAGCTGAAGGATCAGACATAGCTTCTTTAGTTACTATATCTACTCCTATTCTTTTAGACCATTCTTTTAACTGTTCAACAGCTCCAGCTCTAAAAGTATCTCCAGCAGCAAGTAAAACTTTCTTGCCTTCTTTTTTTAATTTATAAGCAATCTTAGCTATTGAAGTTGTCTTACCTACTCCATTTACTCCGACAAACAATATTACTGATAAACCATCTTTATTTAACTTAATATTCGCATTTACTATTTCATTATTAGTATATAAGTCAAACATCTTATCAATAATCATTTCTTCTAATATTTTTACATCACTAATCTTTTTATGATATACTTCATCTCTTAAAGAAGAAACAAAATCAATAACTGTATCTACACCTATATCAGCTGATATAAATACTTCTTCTAATGAATCAAACAATTCATCATCTATTTTATTTCTTTTTTCAACTATTTCTTTTATATTTTTTAAAGCACCTTCACGGGTTTTATGAAGACCCATTTTATACTTTTTAGACTTTTCTTTATCACGTTTAAAAAAACTAAAAAAACCCATAAAAACAACTCCAATCAATAATAAATTATACCAAATGCTTAATTTATAAACAAGTTTAATAAAAAGTAAAAAAAGCAAAACTAACTTTGCTTTTTATTTTTACTATTTTCACAGCTTGGATTTGAACAAACTATATCTTCATCTGTTTCTAACATCATAGATCCACATACTGCACATTTAATATCTAAAGGTTTATCATTAAAGATGGTCTTACATGTCGGGTAGTTTGAACAAGCATAGAAAGTTTTACCCTTGTTAAAGCCTTTTCTAGCTATCTTCTTTTCTAAATGGCCCTTCTTACAATTTGGACATAATACTGGCTTATAATCATCTTTATCTTGACATTTATTTGAACAATATGCTTTACCATTACTATCAATTAACATTATTGAACCACAATGAGGGCAATATTCATCTATTGGTCTATCATTGTAAATAGTCTTACATGTTGGATAATTTGAACAAGCATAGAAAGCTTGTCCTTTAGATCTACCTGTTCTAGATAATCTTTTAACGAAATGACCTTTTTTACAATTTGGACATAATACACCTGTATCATTATCTTCATCTTGTTTAACATATCTACATGTTGGATAGTTTGAACAAGCTACAAACTTACCATATCTACCAACTCTATATACTAAATCAGAACCACAATATGGACAAAGCTCTCCTACTTTTTCAGGTTCAATTTTTGTCATACTACTAGATGCCTTATTAAATACTTGCATGAAATCTTCATAAAACTTACTTAATTCTTCAAGTCTAGTCTTATCTCCTCTAGCTATTTTATCTAGGTCTTCTTCCATGTTAGCAGTATATTCTACATTAAAAATAGTAGGGAAGTATTTATCTAGATTTTCACTAGTTAACATACCTTGTTCGGTTGGATATATTTTCTTATCTTTTATCTCAACATAGTTTCTATCAACTAAAGTTTGCATTGTTGTAGCGTAAGTTGATGGTCTACCTATACCTTTTTCTTCCATATCTTTAATTACGGTAGCTTCTGTATATCTAGCTTTAGGTTTAGTTTCATTATCAATAATTTTAACTTCTTTAGCTAGATAATCTTTATCTTTTTCAAACTTAGGTAAATTCTTATTTAAATCTTCTTCAGATAAACCAGTTATAGCTAAATGACCAAAAAATTCTAAAGTTTGACCTGTTGTTTGCCATACTGAATTAGTATTATTAAATTTAGCTTTAACACTTGTAAAGATTGCAGGTGACATAAGACTTGCTACTGCTCTATTATAAATTAATTTATATAATCTGTATTCATCTAAACTTAAATCATTTTTAATTTCATCAGGTATATAAGTAACATATGTTGGTCTTATAGCTTCATGAGCATTTTGAGCTAATTTTTGACTCTTTTCTTTACGCTTACCCAAATAATCAGGGCCATAATGTTCTTTAATAAAATTAGTACATTCACCAACAAATAGATCTGATAAATGAGTTGAATCTGTACGCATATAAGTAATAAGACCTATTTGTTGACCTTTTACCTTAACACCTTCATACAATCTTTGAGCTATAGACATAGTTCTAGTTCCTGAAAATCCTAGTTTATTAGCAGCTTCTTGTTGTAAAGTTGAAGTTGTAAAAGGAGGTTTAGATTCCCTTTTAGTCTTTTTGCTTTTTATATTATCTAATCTAAATGGTCCAAGTTCTTCTATTAAATCTTCTAATATTTTGCGATCTAATATTCTACCTTTTGAACCACCAACACTAACTAAATCTAATTTAAAATTATCAAAAATAGCTACTCCCTCGTAATATTTAACAGGAACAAATTTAAGTATTTCTCTTTCTAGGTCACACACTAACTTTAAAGCAACTGATTGAACGCGTCCTGCTGATTTACTTTTAATACGAGATTGTAATAATTTAGATACTTTAAATCCAATAATTCTATCTAATATTCTTCTAGTGTCTTGAGAAGAAACTAAATTTAAATCTAATTTACGAGGTTCTAAAAAAGCCTCTTCTACCGCTCTTTTAGTAATTTCATGAAATTCTATTCTATTAGTATTATTTAAATCTAGATTTAAAATCTTTGCTAAATGATAACTAATAGCTTCACCTTCCCTATCAGGGTCGGTAGCTAAATAGACAACTTTATCTTTACATTTCTTCTTTAACTCATCTACTAAAGCCTTCTTTTTAGGATCTATTACATAATTAGGAGTAAAGTTATTATCAACATCAACACCTAAACCATCCTTACCTGTAGTAGCAAGCATAGTTACATGTCCTTTAGATGATAAAACTTCGTAATCATCACCCATATATTTTTCAATAGTCTTAGATTTAGTAGGAGATTCCACTATAATTATATTTTTTGCATTTTTCAAGTGACACCACTCATTTCCTTTTTTAGTATACTAAAGTTTTTTTGCTTGTCAAGAAAAAAGGGGAAATACTTCCCTCTTAGTTTAAATCAAATAAAGACATTTGAATAATCTTCTTATAATATTTAGATACTGGGTAAAATGTTTTACGATGTATCTTACAAGGCCCGTATTTTTCTAAGGCTTCCATATGCTTTTTTGTACAATAACCCTTATGTTGTTTAAATCCGTAATTAGGATATTTAACATCCATCTTATCCATATAATCATCTCTTGTAACCTTAGCTATTATACTTGCCGCACCTATACTAGCTGAATAATAATCACCTTTAATAATTGAATCATGAGGTAAAGTTAATTCAGATAACTTCATCGCATCAATTAAAGCATATTCAGGTGCTACTTTTAAATTATTTATAGCTTCTATCATACCTTTTTTAGTAGCTGAATATATATCTAACTCATCTATTTCTTCAGGACTAATAAAAACAACTGAAACAGCTATAGCTTTTTTATTAATTATTTTAAATAATTCTTCTCTTTTCTTAGCAGTTAATTTTTTAGAATCATTTATTCCTTCTATTCTATCAAACGAAGGTAGTATTACACTAGCTACTACTAAAGGCCCCGCAATAGAACCTCTACCAGCTTCATCAACTCCACAAACTAACTTATAACCCAAATCATATAGTTCTTCTTCTCGTTTATAACGATTAATTTGGTCTTTCATAGCTAATCGCTCCTATTTTCGCATTTTTAATATCTTGAAGAATGAGTTTATACGTTTTATTTAAATCAATCTCGCCTTGTTTTTTAAGACAAGATCTCTTAATTCCTATTTCTTTAATTATATTTTCAGTATCAACATCTAATGTATCTAGATTATATCTAGCCATTAATTTATCAGGATAATTTTCCTTTAAATAATCTATAGCATTATAAACTAAATATTCATCTGGTAATATCTCTTCTTTAATAGCTCCACAAATAGCTAGATTAATAGCTGTAGTTTGATCTTTTAATTTAGGATATAAGATACCAGGAGTATCTAATATAACTAAATTTTTATCTATTCTTAACCAAGTATTAGTATTTCTTGTAATACCTGGTTTATTACCTACATTTAAACTAGATTTACCAGCCATTTTATTAATAAAAGTAGATTTACCTACATTAGGTATACCAATAACTACAATTCTTATTTCTTCGTTAATTATCCCTTGTTTAGCCCTTTTTTCTAGTATAGGTTTACTAGCTAATTTAATATAATTCTTTATTAAACTAATATTTTTAGTTTGAATCATATCAACATCTAAACAAAGTGTTCCTTCTTCAGTGAATTCTTTAACAAATTCTTTAGTTATTTTAGGATCAGCCATCATAGACTTAACTAAAATAATTAATCTAGGTTTATTTTTAATTAAAGTAGTAAATAAAGGATTAGCGGATGAGTTAGGTATTCTAGCATCTCTTAATTCAATAATTAAATCTACTAACTTAATCTTACTATCTAATTCTCTTCTAGCCTTAGCCATATGTCCTGGAAACCAGTTAATATGTGGCCCTTCTTTTATCTCATTCACTTTCCTCACCTACTCTCTTATTCTTTAACTATTTTATTTGGTATTCCAAATCTAGAAAAAGGATAATATCTTAATATTATTTTCCCTATTATATCTGATTTATCTACTAAACCAAAATATCTAGAATCTGTACTTTGTCTTCTATTATCTCCAAGTAACAAATACTTATCTTCAGGCACAACATAACTAGATATAAAACTAGATGTTGTAGTATTAGTTATAATATACCATTCACTCTCAGTTAAACTATTTTCAACTACTATACCATCAACATATAAATATCCATTACTGTAAACTAGATTTTGACCAGGACTCGCAACTATCCTTTTAACATAAAAACTATCAGAACCACCATAATTAGAAGCATCTATAACAACGACATCATCAGTTTGAGGTTCATAGGCAAAATGCCACAATAAAACCTTATCACCATTAGAATAGCTAGATTCCATACTTCTTCCTTCTATAGTTACAGGTGTAATTATATACATAATAATAAAGTTTATAATTACAATTATACTAGCTATAAAAATTAATATATCATATATCTTATAGAAAAAGTATATCTTCTTTAAATAAATCTTTTTTATTACCTTACTAAAGATAATAGCTAATAATAAAGATATAAATAATAAAGATAGTAATACTATAATCCAACTAAAATAATAGACTCCGGCATCTATATTACCTTCATGATTTAAAATAGTATCTAGAGTTAAACGAAATACTTTTATTAGTTTATCTCTTTCTAATATACTATATATTAAAAACAATAAGATAAATAAAAATCTAAAGAAAGAATTAAATATTACATCTTTAAATATTAAATTTTGACAAGTTCTACTAGGTAGTTCTTTACTGATAGCTTCTTCAATATTTTTTTTAATATTCCTCTTCATTAGATCTACCAAACATACGATTTAACTCACTTAAGCTAACTAAAACTTCTCTACCCTTAGTTGAACCTGTTTTAGGTCCTAGGATGCGACGTTGTTCTAATAAAGTTACTATTCTTTGAGCTCTATTAAAGCCAAAGCCAAAGTTATTTTGAATACCATTAATTGAAGCTCCGCCTTCAATAATACAGTATTTAGCAACCTCATAGATAGTGCTTTCAGCTTCTTGTAGGCCAAGGTCTCTTGACTGAGTTTCAACATCTATTTGTTTTTGTAAATCGTCATGAGTGAAGATATAATTAGGACCTCTTTGATCTCTAATAAAATCACAAACAGCATTAATTTCTTCATCTGATATAAAGGCACCTTGAACACGTTCTGGCTGGTCATTATCTTTAATTAGCATGTCACCACGACCAAGTAGTGTTTCCGCGCCTGCCTCATCTAAGATGGTATTTGAATCAACAAATGAAGCTACTTTAAAACCAATACGGCAAGGAATATTTGCCTTAATATTACCAGATACAACTTGAACAGTTGGACGTTGAGTCGCAACTATTAAATGAATACCAGCCGCTCTTGCTTTTTGAGTAATTCTCTTAATAGAATCTTCAACATCGCTTGAACAAGTCATCATTAAATCAGCTAACTCATCTATAACAATAACTATATAAGGCATATGCTTAAAATTGGCGTTATTTAAGGCTTTTTTGTTGTAATCTTCTATATTTCTAACATGAGCTCTTGCTAGGTCATCATATCTTCTTTCCATCTCATCTACAGCCCATTTTAAACCAATTGAAGCCATTTGAGGCTCACTAATAACAGGTGTTACTAGATGAGGGATTTCTTCATAAAAACTCATTTCAACCTTTTTAGGATCTATTAGAATAAGTTTTAAATCTTCAGGTCTATTCTTAGTTAATAAAGATATTAAAATAGTATTCATACATACTGATTTACCACTCTTAGTAGCACCAGCCACTAATAAATGTGGCATATCATCTATAGCTTTATAAATGGTTTCGCCATCTATATTTTTACCTAAAGCCACTCTTAAAGGTCTACCATCATTTAAGAATTTTTCATCAATCATATCGCCAAAATAAACTGTATCAGTCTTATCATTTGGTACTTCTATACCCACAGTTTTCTTACCAGGAATAGGAGCTAATATTCTTATTGACTTAGCACCTAATTCCATTTGGAAGTTATCATATAAACTAGATACTTTATTTACCTTAACACCTGATTGTAACATTATTTCATATCTTGTGAAAGCTGGTCCTTTTACATAGTTTACTACTTCACCATCGATATCAAAATCCTCTAATAATTTATTAATAACATCTTTCTTTTCTATAATCCATTCAGGTACTTCATCAGATGTTGATGTTGATTTTTTAAATAAACTAATTGGAGGTAAAATATAAGTATTCGTATTTTGTCTAGGAGTATCAAAACGAGGTCTTTCTATTACTTCATCTATACCTAAATCAAATCTAACTTCAGGTCTTTTTACTTCAGTGGGAGTCTCTTCATAAACTGGTGATTCTGGAGTCACATCAGAAATTATCTCTTCTCTTTTAATATAAGTATCAGTATTTTTCTTAGGAGGATAATCATCACGATAATATATCTCACTAGTTTTTTTCTCAGGACTAATAGTTCTAACTTCTAATTCAGGTTCAGGCTCTTTTTCTTCTTCATAAGATACACCTAATATTTCTTTTCTTCTTTTTTCATTTAAGACATTAAACTCATTATATTTAGTTCCATATTTTTCAATTAATTCTTCATCAGATATTCTTTTATCTTCTTTAGGTCTAAAAGCATCATAAGCTTTAGTGACATCAATTTGACCTTTATTATCAGGAACTAAAATCTTATCTTTTACCTTACTACCAAAATAAGGTGAAGCCGCTATAGTCTTTTCAAAACCAGGTTTAGTTCTTTTTAAACCATCAGATTTACTATCAATTTGAGGAATTTTAAACTTTCCTTCAACGACTATATTCTTAACTTTTTTCTTCATTTAATAATTCCTCCTCCAAATTTTCCATATCAAAGTAACTATTTGAATCTATATCACTATCTTTTAAGAATACTTTTTTAGAGTATATTTTATAAGTTTCTTCACCCACTATACCAATAATGACTACACATAATTTATTTATTAGTATATTAAAAGTCCCGTCAATAACAAGCTTTCTAGCCCACCAAAACGGATTTACTAAATTAATTACTTTTTTAGCTGATTTAGTAGCTGATTTTAATTTATATTTTTTAGTAGTTCTTACAATTTCATTTTCTTCTATTACTTTTTTAGTATCTAATAAATTTAGGATAGTAGATACCTTAATTTTTCTTAATACATTAATACCTTTATGATTTAATAGCTCATCTATTCTAGTCCTAATGTATTCAGTTAATAACATAATTTCATCAATAGATAATTCAAAAATTGGGTGTTTAGATTTAGGAAAGAAATCAGTAGCAGTATCTTCTATTAATTTAACACATAAATCATAGGCATAACTAATACTTTTACTTCCTTTAGTCTTTTTTTCTTTAAAAGCTAGTTTAGTTTCCTCAATTCTTTCTAAAGCTTTTTCTTTAGTTAATTCTTCATTAGGTAATACTATTTTATTTTTCTTTCTTATATTTATTAATAAATATAGTAAGTATATTAAAAATAAAATAATAAAACCGGCTACTATTCCACCAAAAAAGCCGACTAACATAGACCAATCAAATCTTATGACTATATCTAGCACTTAATCACCCACTTTTTTTAATTATAACACTATTTATTTAAAAAATCTTTAATTATTTATTTATAATAATATTTAAATGTGATATATTTATTTTAAGCATTCTAAAGGAGAGCATTCATGTCTAAAACAATATTCTTAGATTTACAAAATACTATAATAGGTAGTTCTTTTTTACTAGATGATTATAAGCTTGAAGCTCTTAAAAAGATTTCTAGTAAAAATCATATAATAGTTACATCTAATATCTTCCCTAGTGATATCCATTACTTTTTAAATATAAATAATTTAGATCTAGATTTTATTGCGAGTAGTGGCACTTATTTAAGTTTAAATAAAAAGATATATAAAGAATCTTTTAAATTAAACTTAGATATATTTAATAATCATAAAAAAGATATGTACTTCTTATTTTATGAACAAGATGAAGTATTTCATATCTATAATTACGAAGAAAGACTTCATGCTATCTACCCAATAAAACCTAAAGATACTAAGATTATTAAAGAATTTTCTAATAAAATAGATACTTTTGAAGAGATTCTCATTTGTCTTAAAAAAGATAGTGATATTCTTCATTTACTATTTAATTTAACTGATATAAGCTTACATATTATAGCTCAAGATCACACTAAAATATTATATAAAATAACGAAGAAAGATATAAATAAAGGTCATTTTGTCGATTTTATAATTAAAAATTTAAATCTAGATATTAAAGATACCATTGGGGCAGGTGATTCTTTAGAAGACTTACCTGTTCTAAATAGAGTTAATTTAAAAATAGTACCTAAAAATGCCGATGATATTTTAAAAGCTCGGGCAGATTTAATTTTACCAACTTATTTAGAAAATGGTATCTTAGATTATCTAGTCAATAATACCTGATTTTTTTAGAAGGAAGATTGCGTTTGTTGAAACGGATTTTCCTTCTTTTATTTTATAATCAAAGCTAATTTCTTTATAATCCATAGTATATTGTTCACTAAAGTGATAATTAACTATACTAGGTATTTCACATAATTCAAAGTCATGAGTCGAAATGATAAAATCATAATTTAATTCTTCTATTTTCTTAATTAACATTTGAGCTCCATATACTCTATCTAAGGTATTAGTGCCTTTAAATATTTCATCTATTAAAGCTAGTTTATGAGTAGATGTTGTGTCTTCTACCATTTCTCTTATTTTTTCTATTTCAGCATAAAAACTTGATACCCCTAAAGACATGTCATCTTTTACTCTTAGGGCTGTATACATCATATATTTAGGAGATGAAAATTTAATAGCTGGAACTATACCACAAGCATTAAATAATAATACAGCTTCTCCTAAAGTTCTTAAGAAAGTAGTCTTACCACTCATATTTGAACCAGTTATGATAGTTCCTGTATTTAAGGCAAAGCTATTAGGTATACAGTTAGTAACTAGTATATTACTTAAATCAATAAATTCTAATTTATCACTAACTTCACCTATACAAGAATCATAATCAGCTGAAATATTAGCATATGAACATAATAATTCTAAATTAGCTATATCATCAAGTATCTCATTTATTTCATCTTTATTAAGTTGTAATTTATTAAATATTAATTGATATAGTGGTTCAAAACAAATTAAACCATTAAATATTAACTTAAATATTATATTATTTTTAAAAGATAAAACTTGCCATAAAGCTGACATTCTTTTTACTTTTTTTAATTGAGCTTTAAAATATTCTTCTGTATATTTTTCATCTATATCAGTTAAATCTAGTTTAGCTAAATAATTTAAGACATTCTCTGTTTGACCTATAGAATTATATAAGCTTGTTAGATTTAAAGTATTTAATGAATCTTTAAATAAACTTGAATAATAAATATTAATAACTACAGCTATTAATATATAAAGTGGAGATATAGTAGATAAGGCTGTAAGAATAATTAAGATAATATCAAGTAAATATATAGCTATTAAACCTAGATGAAGTTTTTTCTTACTTGTAAATTTTTGGCTTAACATATCTACATAATTTTCTTCATCTATATCTTGAGTTATATTATTAAAAGCCAGACTTGCCTCTAAATCTATATGTATATCTTTCTTACCTAAATCATATGTTTTTTCCTTTAAATAAAACATTTTTTCTGATCCATGACATAAACTATCAGCTAGTTTATATCTACCAAGTACTGATTTAGCACTAGATAAATGTTCAAATAAAGAATTCTTACCAAATACTTCTATATCTTCAAGTAAGTATTTATCTCTTAATGAATTTTTAGAAAATCTTCTTTTAAATTCTTGACCCTTATCAAAAAATCCTTTTTGATTAACTACTTTACCACTTTGTCTTGATTCGTGTTTAGCTATAGCATCAAGAGCCTGATTATAATATTTTTTGTCTAAATAATATTTTCTAGTTAAACCACATACTACAAAAAACAAAACTAATAAAACTAAACTTAAATACAAATTAGTTCTATTATCAGATGTAAAATATGTAATAAAGAATACTAAAAATAAAATAAATAAGGCTAATTTAACTATAGTTATAATATTAATAATTTTATTATTTTTAGCAATTAAACTTTGATATTTTTCTTTCACTTTAAAATTAGCTCCTTTAAAAAAAATCTAAAGTATAACTTTAGATTTATTTATTATTTTGTAATGGTTTCAAATGCCATATATCTTCGTTATATTGTTCCATTGTTCGATCAGTTGTGAAGAAACCTGATTTAGCTACATTACAAATTGACATGTGAAGCCATTTCTTTTGATCTTTATATAATTTATTAACTTTTTCATTAGCTTTTACGTATTCATCAAAATCACGTAAAACAAAGTAATTATCTTGATACAATAAATTATTTCTAATCATTTCAAATTCTTGAGGAGATACTTTTTCAAAGAATCCATTAGTTAATTGATCTAATACTTCATGAAGTCTAGGATCTTGTTCATAATAAGTATAAGGATTATAGTCTCTTTTACGATAATGTTCATTTACTTCTTCAGCATCCATACCAAAGATAACTATATTGTCATCTCCTACTAAATCTTTAATTTCAACATTAGCTCCATCTAAAGTTCCTAGAGTAATAGCACCATTCATCATAAACTTCATATTTGAAGTGCCTGAAGCTTCTTTTGACGCTGTTGAAATTTGTTTAGACACGTTAGCTGCTGGTATAATAGTTTCAGCATAAGTTACATTGTAATTTACTACGAATACTACTTTTAAATGTTTATTAGTATCAGTATCATTATTTACTTTATCCGCTATAGTATTAATTAATTTAATTACTTGTTTAGCAAACACATAACTAGCAGCTGCCTTAGCCCCAAATATAAATGTTGTTGGGTAAAAATCTTTTTTAAATGCTTTATCTGTTTTTAATCTATTATATAAATACATGATATGTAAGGCATTCATTAATTGACGTTTATATTCATGTAATCTTTTTACTTGAATATCAAAGATTGAATCAATATCAATACTTACACCTTGAGAACGATAAATTTTAGATGCTAGTGCTTCTTTTCTAGCACGCTTCATGTTGTAGAATCTTTGTTGAACTTTTTCATCATCAGCATAATCTAACAATTTTTCTAATTTTGTCATATCATGACTGAAATCATCACCACAAATATCTTTAATTATTTCTACTAATTCAGGATTAGATTGAATTAACCAACGACGATGAGTTATACCATTAGTCTTATTATTAAATTTATTAGGATAATAATCACTAAATGATTTCATCTCAATATTCTTTAAGATATCAGTATGTAAAGCTGCTACCCCATTAACACTAAATGAACCATGAATACATAAAGATGCCATATGAATGGTATTATCTTTAATAATAGCTAGTTCATGAAGTAAAGGACTATCTGAGCCATATTTAGAAGATATTTCTATTAATAAACGACGATTTATTTCTTCACAAATTGTATAAATTCTAGGTAATAGAGTTTTAAATAAATCTAGTGGCCATTTTTCTAAAGCTTCAGCTAGAATAGTATGGTTAGTATAAGCACAAGTATTTTTAACTATATTCCAAGCTCTATCCCAATCTAGGCGTTCTTCATCTACTAGAATACGCATTAATTCAGGAACAATTAAAGCTGGGTGAGTATCATTAATATGGAAACATATCTTCTTATCTAGATTAGTTACTGTGCCATAAATTTTCTTATGTTTTCTTACAGCTGATTTAACACCAGCTGAAACAAAGAAATATTGTTGTTTAAGTCTTAAAGCCTTACCATCATATGTTTCATCAGATGGATATAGGTAAGATGATATTTCTCTTATTCTATAATGATATTCAAAAGCATTATCTGCAGGATAAGTTGAAGCTGGTTCAGCACTCCATAAACGTAATGTGTTAACTATATGATTGTTATCACCAATAATAGGCACATCATAAGGTACAGCCTTAACATATTCAGCATTGCGATGCAATACTTGAAGTTTTCCATTTTCAGTATTCATTTCAATATAACCATAAAATGGTACTTCTACCGCTTCATCATCTTTTCTTATTTCCCAAACATGAACATCTTTTAACCAACGATCTGGATGTTCAACTTGATACCCATTTTTAATACCTTGTTCAAAAAAACCATAACGATATCTAATACAATTACCATGAACAGGTAAACCAAGTGAAGCTACTGAGTCCATGAAACAAGCAGCTAAACGACCAAGACCACCATTACCTAAACCAGCATCAGATTCTTGATGTTCTACATCATTTAAATCAAGTCCTAAATCATCAAAAGCTTCTTTTACTACATTATATACTCCAGCATTCATTAAGTTATTAGTAATCATACGACCCATTAAGAATTCCATTGAGAAATAATAGGTTATCTTACTTTTATTTTTCTTTAATAATTCATTAGTTTGATGCCAATCTTGAG
This sequence comes from uncultured Anaeroplasmataceae bacterium, assembly GCA_964547945.1. Taxonomy (GTDB): domain Bacteria; phylum Bacillota_I; class Bacilli_A; order Acholeplasmatales; family Anaeroplasmataceae; genus CALUXS01. The sequence goes on along the minus strand of CAZJPL010000004.1, from coordinate 18,353 downwards.
CTACATACATACGTAACATTTCACCTAAAACAACAAATTGTTGATAAGGCGTTGAATCTTCAAAATCGACTGCATAACTATTTTCAACATTATTTATAAATGCTTCCTTAAATACTTCTTTATTATCAAAGCATGAATATTTCATTTAATATAAACTCCTATAAATTTCAATTTAGTTATTAAAATAACCGACTAATTATATAATAAATTTCTAATTAAATAAAGATTTATTGTTTATTTTGACGTTTCATCTTTAAGATAACCATCCCAAGAGGTGGAATAGTTATTTCCACTGATTGATTAAAATTATGGGCTGGTTCAGATAATATTTTAATATCTTTTGAATTAGTTTGACCAGAACCATAATAAATTTCAGCATCTGAATTGATTAATTCTTTATAAGTATTAGTACCAGGTACTCCTATTCTATAATTGTGATAAGTATTAGGAGTACAATTTAATACTACTACTAAATGATTTTTAAAATCTTTAGCATATCTTACAAAGACATAGATTGATTGATATGTGTTATTAGCATCTATCCATCTAAATCCATCATAACTATAATCAAGTTCATATAAGGCCTTTTCTTTATTATATAATTTATTTAAATCTTTAATATATTTATTAGCTCCTTTATGTGAATCATAATCTAATAAATTCCAATCTAATTCTTTCCAAAATGCCCATTCACTAAATGGAGCAAGCTCATTACCCATGAATGATAATTTTTTTCCTGGATGAGTCATGTAATAACCCATTAATAACCTAAAATTAGCAAACTTTTGCCAGTAATCACCAGGCATTTTATTTAATAGACTACCCTTCATATGAACAACTTCATCATGAGAAAAAGGTAAGATAAATTGTTCATTGTAATAATATAACATACTAAAGGTTAATAAATTATGATTATATCTTCTATAAATAGGATCTAATTTAAAGTATTTTAAGGTATCATTCATCCAACCCATATCCCATTTATAATTAAAGCCTAAACCACCCATATCACTAGGTTTAGTAACACCAGGATAATCTGAACTATCTTCAGCTATTAGCATAATTCTATCATCTTTAGCAAATAATATAGTAGATAGGCCTCTTAAGAAATCACAAGCACCCTTGTTTTCTCCTCTAGTCTTATCTCCTAAATAATAAATTATATTAGATACAGCATCTACTCTAAAACCATCTACATGGTAATAATTCATAAAAAATATAGCATTAGAATATAGATATGATCTAGTAGTTCCCTTACCTAAATCAAAGTTAGCTGTTCCCCAAACATAGTTTTCTCTATCTTGTTCATATGGGTATTCAAAGACAAAAGAGCCATCAAATCTATATAAACCATTAGCGTCCTTACAAATGTGCCCTGGAACCCAGTCAAAGATTACCCCAATATTATTTTGATGACACTTATCAATAAAATACATCAAATCTTTAGGTAAACCATATCTACTAGTAATAGAATAATATCCTGTACCTTGATAACCCCATGAAGCATCTAGAGGATGTTCATATATTGGCATTAATTCAACATGAGTATAATTATATTCTTTTAAATAAGGTATTAACATATCAGCTAATTCTTTATAAGAATATACTTCATTTTCACCTAAACCTAATCTCTTCCATGAACCAAAATGTAATTCATAAATTAAAACAGGCATTTCATAAGATTTAGGATGACTATACATGTAATTAGCATCTTTCCAAATATACCCATCTATATCATAGACTACAGAATCTTTATTAGGTCTTAAACCAGAACAAAACGCATAAGGATCAGATTTATATAATACTTCATTATCTGGAGTAGTGATAACATATTTATATTTGGCATATTCTAAATTCTTATCTATTTTAAGATACCAAATACCATAATCATCAATTTTCTCTAAATAATCCTTGTCTTTAGCATAACCATTCCAAGAACCCATAAGACTTACACTAATAGCATTAGGAGCATAAACAACAAATTCACAAGCTATATTTTTACCATCATTATCCTTAACTAAATGACTACCCATAACTTCATAGAGATTAGTTACTTTACCTTGATCAAAAAAATATAAAAAATTACTATCAATTTTATCTCTTATTAACATTTTAGCCTCCAATTAATCTAATCTAATTATAACAAAGTATAATCCTTTTTTCCACACTAAAACAATTTATACCTATATTATTTAAGTGCTAAGATATAACCGCAAATAATACTATATATTTATAAAAAAAGAAGCCCATTTAGACTTCTAAGTTATTAATTAAGATATCTTTAAATTCTTCTAGATTATATCCTTTTCTTAATAAATATTTAATTATTTTATCTTTCTTTTCTTTATTATCATACTTATCATATTTTCTTATTAACTTTAGAATAAGTTTTTCTATATTAGAATCAGTATTATCTAAGTTTTGTAATACTTCATCTACTACACTTGAATCTATGTGATCTTTATATATTAGATATTTTTTAATATAGTTTATTGAATAACCATTAGATATTAAACTATTAGCTTTAATATTAGTATATTTCTTATCATCTATTAAGCCTATTTCTTCTAAATAATCTAAGATATATGTGATATCTATATCTTCATATTTATTACTAAAATATAAGTAATAATTATATTTGGATTTTAAATATCTACTAACATATTTTCTTATTTTATCTAGATATTTTATTTTATTATTATATTCTATTATTTCAGCTAAATTATCTATTTCTTTATCCTTATATAATCTGTATTTTAATACTGTATCAGCAACTAATATGTAAGTATTATTATCTATAATTACTTCATATTCTTCTTTATTTAATTCTTTAATATCAGTTATTCTTAGGTTTGTTGGCATATTCACCTATAACCTCTCTTGTTGATGTGAAGAAAGTAAAGGCATCTTCATCTATTTCCTTTAGGTCTTCTCTTAATTTATAACTTTCATTTTTATTTAAAACACAAATTATCATTGTTTTATCTTCATTAGTATATGAACCTTTTACTAAACTTTCAGTACATCCTCTACCTATATGTTCAAATATATAAGCTTTAACTAAATCAGGTTTATTAGTTATGATATAAGCTGTTCTTCTACTTCTAGCATTTAGAGTTATCATATCTATAATATAAGCAGCTAAAGCTACACTTAAGAAACCAAATAAAACTATTTCAAAATCATAAGTTAAAGGAATAGAATAACTAAGACCACTTAATATTACTATTACCCAATCAGTTAGATACATAGCTATAGAATAAGGTACTTTTGAATATTTAGATATGGCTTTTTGTATAACATCTAATCCACCAGTTGAACCATTGTTTCTTAAACATATCCCTATACCTATGCCTTGTAGGGATGCCCCGCAGATAAAGGCTATTAATAATTTATTCTCAACTGTATTAATAATTAAATCTTGGCTAGATATAGTTTCAAATAGTAAAACAAATGTAGGACTTAATACGCTAGCTAAGATTGTTTTAAAGAAAAAATCTTTGCCTATTAATACTAAGCCTAGTAATAAACATATAGCTTCAATAATATATAAGAATGTTGATTGAGACATACCTATATTCTCAAGTAAAGGTTTAAAAATAATAGATAAACCAGTTACACCACCAGCTACTAAATTAACTGGATTATAAAAGTAATAATAACCTATATCCATTAATAAAACACCAAATGCGACAAATAAATATTGTTTTAACTTAGTTTTCATTATTTTTCCTTTCATATTTTAAATAACTATAAACAAAATTATCAATATTACCGTCCATTACATCATCTACATTATTAGTTTCTTCTTGTGTTCTATGGTCTTTTACTAAAGTATAAGGACAGAAAACATAAGATCTTATTTGAGAACCAAAGTTTATACTTTGTTGAATACCTTTTAATTTATTTATTTCTTCTCTTTTTTCTTCTAATTGTTTTTCTAATAATTTAGCTTTTAAAATTCTAAAAGCTACTTCTTTATTTTTAATTTGACTTCTTTCATTTTGGCAGGTTACTACTATACCTGTAGGTAAATGAGTTAATCTAACAGCTGAGTCTGTAGTATTTACACTTTGACCACCAGCACCTTGACTATGATATACATCTATTCTAACTTCTTCATCTTTAATAATTATTTCATCACTGTCACCAAGTTCAGGTGCTACATCACATGAACAAAATGAAGTATGTCTTCTACCACCTGAATCAAAAGGAGATATTCTTACTAATCTATGTACTCCTCTTTCTGATTTAAATAAGCCATACGCAAATTTACCTTTTACTAAAAAAGTAATAGATTTAATACCAGCTTCATCACCTGCTTGATAATCTAGGATAGTTAAGCTAAATCCTTTCTTTTGACAATATCTTTGATACATTCTATATAACATACTAGCCCAGTCCATACTTTCAGTACCACCAGCACCAGGATGCAGTTCTACTATAGCATTAAAACCATCATATTTATCACTTAATAAAGCTCTTTGTTCAGCTTCATCTAGTATAGAAACAAAGTTTAATATTTCATCTTCTAATAATATTAAAGCTTCTTCATCTTCATGTGATAATTCAACTAAATCAACTAAATCTTTATATTTAGTTTCTACATTATCATATAAATTTATATCTTCTTTTAAATTATTAGCTTCTCCTATTATTTGTTGATGATTTGTATCTTTTTGCCAAAAATAAGGATCAGATATAATATCATTTAATTCTTTTACTTTTTCTCTTTTATTTTCAATTTGTAAAGCCTGAAATAAATCACTTATTTTATCTTTAAAAGTATCCATATATTTATTTATTTCATAACGTTCCATAAAAATCACCCTTCTATAGATTATACCATAATATAAATAGTCAAATTAAATCATTTTATTATATCTATTTTATAATAAATTTAAAAATTAAATCTAAATTTATTGTTTTTATAAATCTAAACTATCTTCTTTTAATAAAAATTCTTTAATTCCTATAATTAAGACTCCTTCTTCAGTAGTCCATGGAATAATATCATCCTTTACAACAATTATCCTTTTAAAAAAATCTTTAATATTTAGAAGTGGTCTTAATTCTTGCATTCTTTTTTCTTCATCATCTATATTAAGCGCTGATTGTATATAATATCTCTTACTGCCTTGATTACAAACAAAATCTATTTCTAATTGCTTTCTTACTGTTGTCCCCGTCTTATCCTTAGAGTATTGTTCTACAACTCCAACATCTACATTATAACCACGTACTAATAATTCATTATAAATAATATTTTCCATTAAATGGTTTTGTTCAACTTGCCTGAAATTTATTCTAGCATTACGAAGTCCTGGATCAACAAAATAATATTTAGATGGTGTTGAAATATATTTTTTACCTTTTATATCATATCGTTCTACCTTAGTTATCAAAAAAGAATCTAATAAATATTCAATATAACTAGAAATTGTTTTACGAGATACTCCTTTTAAGCCTTCACTGACAAAGGTATCTGCGATTTTTTTAGGGTTAGTAAGAGAACCTACGGATAATGATAATATATCAATTGTTTTATATAAAACATCGTCTTTATGAATATTATTTCTTTCTAAAATATCTTTTATATATGTATTTTCAAATAAATATTTTAGATATTCACTTTTATCATTATTAGTATCTAAAGATAAAATATATGGCATACCACCATAATTTATATATTGAATCCATTTTTGTTCATCTGTTCCTGGCGCAGCTAAAAAAAATTCTTTAAATGATAACGGATAAACTCTTATTTCGTCACCTCTACCCCGAAATTCAGTTTTAATATCACTAGATAAAAATTTAGAATTCGAACCTGTTACATAAATATCAAAATTTCCCTTACCTAATAAACTATTTAATACTCGTTCAAAATCTTTTACTTCTTGAATCTCATCTAACAAAACATAATACATTTCATTATCTTTTCTTTTATTCATAACATATTCAAAAAGCATAATAGGATCATGATATTTTACATTTTCAATATAGTCTAAATCTAAATTAATAATGTGGTCTTCAGATATCCCTTTATTAAGTAAATAATCTTTAAAAATCTTATTTAATAAATAAGATTTTCCACACCTTCTTATACCTGTTATGATTTTAATTCTACCATTACCAAGTCTTCTGATAAGCTTATTCAAATAATAGTCTCTTTTAATTTCTATCATATTATTATTTCCTTTTTTAGTATATATACACTTTTTTTGGTAATTTAATTATACTCTATATTTCTTGATTCAACAATAAATATTTTGCCATTTTTAGTGTGTATACACCTTTTTTGGTAATTTAGTTCTGAATAAATAGAAAAATAGCCGCGAAGACTATACTTCACAGCTATTAGATATTATTGTGCATTCTTACCGCAACAATGTTTATATTTCTTACCACTACCACAAGGACAAGGAGCATTTCTACCTACTTTTTGAGTATTTTGTTTAGGTTTAGATTTTAATGTATTATCTGGAGCATTAGTAGCAAGTTTATTAGTTGCGTTTTCATCACGTCTAATATTCATTTTAATTTGAACGCGCATTAAATATTTTAATACTTCTAATTTAATTTTATCCATCATAGCCTCAAATCTCTTGAAACCTTCAGTTTGATATAACTGTAATGGATTTTGTTGACCATATGATTGGAAAGATATACCTTGTCTTAAACCACTCATGTCATCTATATGAGTAGTCCAGTTAGAATCTAATATACGTAGGATAACTGTTTTAAGTACTTCTTCAAAGATTTCAGGTGTACAAGTTTCTCTTTTTTCCTCTAATTTCTTTAAAGCTATATCATATAGATATTCTACTATTTCAACTTCATCTTTTTGTTTTAATTCTTCAATATCTACTGAATTAGGGCCGAAGTATTCAGTATTAAATGTATTAGCAATAGCTGTATCATCAATATCAAATTTATTATTACCAACTTGTTTAATATGTTGATTAACAACTAAATCTATACCATCATGTAATAATTTCTTAGCTTCTGGTTCAATAGATGATTCAGAGATTACTTCAGTTCTTTGAGCATAGAAGATTTCTCTTTGTCTTCTTATAACATCATCGTAACGTAAGACATTTTTACGAGCATCGTAGTTGTTACCTTCTATTCTTTCTTGAGCTTGAGTTACTACCTTAGTAAACATTTTAGATTCTAAAGGTTTTTTTGCATCACCTTCAGCATTTAATTTAATTACCCAAGCTAAACGATTTTTAAATGAATCACCACCAAAACGAACTAGCAAATCATCTTCAGCACTAATAAAAAATTGTGAGAAACCTGGATCTCCTTGACGTCCTGAACGACCTCTTAACTGATTATCTATTCTTCTTGCCTCATGTCTTTCAGTACCTAATACAGCTAAACCACCTAATTCTTTAACACCTTCACCAAGTTTAATATCAGTACCACGACCAGCCATGTTAGTAGAAATAGTAATTTGACCTTTTTGACCAGCTAAAGCTACTATTTCAGCTTCTCTAGCGTTATTTTTAGCATTTAATACTTCATGTTTTAAGCCTATTTTAGTTAGCATGTTACTTACTAATTCACTAGTTTCTACATCGGCTGTACCTACTAGTATAGGTTGACCTAACTCATGTCTTTCTTTTATATTTCCTATCAATGCTTCAAATTTAGCTTCTTTTGTTAAAAATAATAAATCTGGTCTATCTTCTCTTATAACAGGTTTATTAGTAGGAACTTCAACAACATACATGTTATAGATATCTCTAAATTCTTCTTCCTCAGTTTTAGCTGTACCTGTCATACCAGATAGCTTTTTATACATTCTAAAATAATTTTGATAAGTTATAGTAGCTACTGTAGTAGTTTCTTTTTTAATTTGAACATTTTCTTTAGCTTCTATAGCTTGATGTAGGCCTTCACTATATTGTCTACCTTTTAAAATACGACCAGTAAATGAATCTACTAGTAATACTTCTCCATCTTGAACAACATATTCTACACCATTATGGAAAATATAATTAGCTTTTAAAGCATTATTAATGTGGTGAACTAATTTAACATATTGAATGTCATATAAGTTATCTACCCCAAAGAATTTTTCAGCTCTTTCAATACCTTGAGGAGTTAAAACTATAGTTCTAGTTTCTAAATCTAATTCATAATCTTCATCTTTTAATCTTTTAGCGAAAGTGTCAGCTTGGATATATGCCATAGATTTATCAGTTGCCGCACCAGATATAATAAGAGGAGTTCTTGCCTCATCAATTAAAATAGAGTCAACCTCATCAATTACAGCATAGTTAAGTGGTCTTTGAACCATTTGTGATTTAAATTGAACCATATGATCACGCAAATAATCAAAACCAAGTTCACTATTAGTAGAATATAAAATATCACAATTATATGCTTCTTTTTTCTCTTCACGAGTTATATCTCTTAAATTTAGACCTACAGTTAAACCTAAGAAACGATAAATATCCCCAATTTCGCCAGCAGTTTCTCTTTGAGCTAGATACTCATTAACTGTAACAATATGAACACCTTCACCAGTTAAGGCATTTAGGTAAGCTGGGAATACCGCAGTTAAAGTTTTACCTTCACCAGTCTTCATTTCAGCTATGTTACCACCATGAATAGCTATAGCTCCAGCTATTTGAACAGGATAAGCTTTCATACCAGTAACTCTATAAGCTGCCTCTCTTACAACAGCGTAAGCTTCTACTAATAAATCATTTAAGCTTTCACCTTGACTTAATCTATTTTTAAATTCTTCAGTTTTATTTTTTAATTCATCATCACTAAGGGCTTGCATTTGAGTATCTAATGCTAGAACCTTAGCTGCTATTTTTTGACATCTTTTTAATTCTTTATAACCTGAATCAAATAATTTCTTTATAGACATATTTTATCCTTCCTAAATTAGCAATTCAAAATATTATACAATATTTTAATATTAAATAAAAGCAAAATAATAAAAGTCACCAGAAAACCTGATGACTTTAATATATATTAAGTTTTAACTTATTTAGCGTTAGTTTCTAATACAGCATAATCGCCATCATCACGTAAATAAATTACGTTAGTTTTATGAGTGCTGCTGTCTAAATATATGAAGAAATCATGTCCTAATAATTCCATTTGATCTATAGCCTCTTCTTTAGTCATAGGCTCTAAATCAATATCTTTACTTCTTACTAATTTAGGTTCCTTAACATCTACATGAGCAGCATCAACATTTTTAATTCCATCTTTGCCAGTACGATCAAGTTTAGTTTTATATCTTCTAATTTGATCTTTTAACTTATCTATTGAAATATCAATAGCTGCATAAATATCTTTTTCTTTTGCTTCTGAACGAATTGGGTTCTTTGTAGATAAGGTAATTTCTACCTTATGGTAAGTAGGATAAACCTTACATACTACTCTAGCTGAAACATCTTCATTCTTAAATAAATTATCTAGCTTTTGCAATTTCTTAACTGCATATTCCTTATTAGAATCTGATGGTTCGAACTTGTTTTTACCCACAACTTCAACTTTAATCATATTCTTTCCTTTCAAGATATAGTTTATATTTAGGTCTCCCTAGCTATATCTAAAAGATAAAACAAAGGTCTTATCTTTCACTAAAATTATAGCATTAAAGCGCTTTCTTTACAAGGTTTTAACAAAAGAAATTAGTGTTATATCACTCTCTAATAATAAGGCTAAATAATTATAATTATCTAGATTATTTAAATTAAATTTATCTTCTATTATTAAATAATTTACTCTTTTTATTAATCTAGATAATATTTTACTATAATCAAATACTAAATAATCTATATTATTAATTCTTTTTACCCTATATAAATAAATTATTCTTAAGATATAACCCTTATCTAAAGGAAGTATTTCTTCAGATAAATCTATTTCATGTTGATTTAAACAATCTTTACATAAATAGATACTTGGTCTAGTTAATAATTCATGGAATCTTCTTTCCTTATTAAAGAATTTATTACAATTCTTACATATCATATTATCACCTCATAATATAATAGAAAAAAGACCCTAAATTTTAGAGTCTTAGCTTAATTTATTTAAAATATTTTTAATTTCTTCTACCTTATCTAATTTTTCCCAAGTAAAATCTTCATCATCTCTACCAAAATGACCATAACAAGAAGTCTTCTTATAAATAGGTCTTTTTAGTTTTAAATGATTAATTATACCTTTAGGAGTTAAAGGGAATACCTCTTTAATTAACTTAACTATTACTTCATCACTATATTTAGAAGTACCATAAGTATTAACACATACTGATGTTGGAAGAGCTAAACCAATAGCGTATGATATTTCTACTTCTATTCTCTTACAAATTCCACTAGCTACTATATTTTTAGCAATATATCTAGCCATGTATGAAGCACTACGGTCAACCTTAGAAGGATCTTTACCACTAAAAGCTCCACCACCATGGCTTGCACTACCACCATAAGTATCTACTATAATCTTACGACCTGTAAGACCACTATCACCTGCAGGGCCACCAATAACAAATCTACCAGTAGGATTAAATAGATATTTAGTGTCACTATTTAATAAATTATTTGGGATAACTTTTAAGATAACTTCTTCTTTTAAATCTTTAGCTAAAGTATCCATGTCGCAATTAGGATCATGTTGAGTAGATATTAAAACTGTATCTACTCTAGTTACTTTAAAGTTATCATCATATTCAACAGTGACTTGAGTTTTACCATCTGGTCTTAAATATGGAATAGTTTTATTCTTTCTTACCTCAGCTAAACGATAAGCTAATTTTTGAGCTAGAATATAAGCTGTAGGCATGTATTCTTTAGTTTCATCAGTTGCATAACCAAACATCATACCTTGGTCTCCTGCCCCTTGTTCTTTATCAGTATCTTCATCAACACCCATAGCTATATCAGGTGATTGAGGATCTATAGCTGTAAGTACTGCTAAGTTATCAGCATCAAAACCAAATTTACCTCTTGTATAACCTATTTTAGTTACAGTATCTCTAACAATTTTAGGTATATCAACATAATGAGTAGTAGTTATTTCCCCAAAAACAAATACCATACCTGTAGTACATACTGTTTCACAAGCCACTCTACCTTCAGGATCATTAGCTAATACATCATCTAATACCGCATCAGATATTTGATCACATATCTTATCAGGATGTCCTTCAGTAACGGCCTCTGAAGTAAATAATTTAGCCATTATAAGACCTCCTTAATAGCCTTTGTTAATTGATCTGCACAAGATGTATTTCTAGGTCCACAAGTATTACCTTCTAATCTTTTTACTATTTCTTCTAAAGTCATACCCTCTACTAATTTACCAATAGCCTTTAAATTCCCATTACAACCACCAGTAAATTTAACATTATAAATAATACCATCTTCATAATCAAAATCTATTTGTTTAGCACATACACCACTAGGTGTAAAAGTAAAATGTTTCATAATATCCCTCACAATCTCATTTATTTTAACATTTTTTAGTTTTATAGTCTACACTTCATAATTATCATACATTTCTTTAAAATCATCTTGGAACTTTAAGAAACGTTCAAATAATATCGCATCATAATATATTCTAAAACTATTAGCTAATAAATCCATAGTATTAGTATGACTTATAGCTCTCTTATATGTTCTAGAACTTCTTAAAGATATATACATATCACAAAGCATAACTATTTGATTTTCTATATCATTTTCAAATTTAACCATTCTATCTTGAAAATCAGTTGTGTTAGCTCCTTCTAGATGAGCTCTTATTATATCTTCTATTTTTCTTTCAAGTTGTAATCTCTTTAATACAAAACTAGCTAATTTAGTTCTTTCTTCTATCTTATTAAATTTTTCTTCACTATTAGCCACTTCACCTATTTCTAAATCTACCTTAGCTACTAAATGTATATTGGCATATCTTTTAATATCTAGAGCCTTATTATCATCTAGGCCATATAAACCAGCTAATTTATAGCTCATATTAGCTAACAACATTCCTTCATCTACTTCTGATTTAGTTCTAGGTTTAGGATTTAGTGTTAATTTAAATAAATTAGAAACAACATCAGTATAACTATTTTCTACTTCTTGTCTTCTAGCTAATTCTTTCTTTCTTTGTTCAGCTAAATATTCAGTAACACTTACTGAAATATATAATACTAACATAAATACTAACATTATAGCTGTTCTTAAAAGAATATCTTTAAACTCTGAGGATGTGAAAAAAGTAATTATATAATTTTCATTACTTACTATATCTCTATCAAATAAGATATTATAAGTAATACTAAAATGAATAATAGTTATTAAAACAATAACCCAAGGATATACTGATTTTAATAATTTCTTAGATTGATAAAATGAACAAACTACCAAAGAATAATATAATAAGATATATCCGGCTTCTCCAAAAAAATCGCTAGATAAACCCGTTTTTAATCTAGTATAAATTAATATAGCCGATAAAAACATGTAAAAACAACAGATATACATAGCAATTTGTTGTCTTAAATAATTGTTTTTATCTCTATACATCATCTTCTTTAAAGTATTATTTACTAAAAAAGTAACAGGAAGACATAAAGCTGTTAAAAACCAATTAGATTTTTCATCTATAGATACTATTGTAAAAATGATAGTATAAATAAAGTTAGAAATTAAAACAATATTTTTAATAACGACATTCTTTCTAAATAAAACAGCTACATCATCATTTATATCTATATTATTTTCAAATCCAAATAAATTATTATATAAATTAGTTTGTTTAATTTTTTTTAACAAATAAATCACACCCTAATCTAAAATATCTTCTACCTTAAATATTCTTTGTCCATTTAAAAAATTCTTAATATCCATTACCTTTTTACCAGGAGCTTGAATCTTTTTAATACTTAGCAAGCCATTACCTGTTTGAATATTAAAGCTATCACTTAAATTAACAATAGTACCTGGTTTATAAGTAGTATTTTCTTCTATTACCTTAGCTTCAATTATTTTATAAGGTTGATCCTTAAACTTAAAATAAGCTCCAGGTGTTAAAGCTAAACCTCTAACTTGATTGAAGATATCAACTGCAGACTTAGTAAAATCTATTCTTTCATCTTCTTTAGTCAAGATATAAGAAAATGTTACTTCATCTTCATTTTGAGGTATACCTTTATTACTATCATCAAAGATACTAGGTAAAGTATCTTTAAGTAAGTCTCTACCTATAATAGATAATTTAGTAAATAAGGTAGTTGAATTATCACTAGGTAAGATATTTAGACTTCTTTGTGAATATATGACACCAGCATCCATCTTTTTAGTCATTTTAATAATAGATATACCAGTGACAGTATCTCCTTCTATCAAGGCTCTTTGAATAGGAGCCCCTCCTCTTCTTTTAGGAAGTAAGGAACCATGAACATTTATATTATATTTAAAAGCTTTTAATACTACACTAGGTATAAATTCACCATAGGCAGCAGTAATAAGACAATCAGCTCCTACTTCTAACAATTTATTATAATCATCTTTTAATTTAACAGGTTGAAATACTTCTATATTTAATTCTTTAGCCTTTAATTTAACAGGTGATTCAATTATTTTGCCATGTTTACCAACACTATCTCTTTTAGTAACTACTAAGACTACTTCATAATATTTATTTAACATTTCTAAACTAGGAACAGCAAATTCAGGAGTTCCTAAAAATATAATACGCATAATATCACCTATATATGACTTATTTTAACAAATACTTTTACCTTATCTAAACACTTATTTAAATAATCTAAGTCAATTTTATCATACTTTAAATATATTTCATAAGTAAAAGTATTATTAACTCTAAATCTAACAGCTTCTATTGGACCTAAGACTATTAAATCAGCTATATCTTTTAATTTAGTAGCTAAACTTAAAGATTCAGTATATATTAAGCTTTGTGATTCAGCTATTAAACATATCTTAATAATATTTTTAAAAGGTGGATTAGATAAGTTATATCTCTTTTTTATTTCTACATCATAAAAATATTTATAATCATTTTTAATTAATGATTCTATAACAAAATGATCTGGATTATAAGTTTGAATTACTACCTTACCTTCTTTATGTCTGCCTGATCTACCTATTACTTGTTCAAGTAGGCTGTAGTTTTCTTCATTTGCATCATAACTAGGATGGAAAAAACCAATATCGGCATTAATTATACCAACTAAAGTAACATTAGGAAAATCTAAACCTTTAGCTATCATTTGAGTACCTATAATAATATCTGATTTACTATCTCTCATGTCTTCATAAAATTCAGCATGATTTCTTCCTACACTATCACTATCTACTCTTAAAGTACTCGCATTAGGAAATAATTCTTCAACATCTGATACTATTTTTTCAGTACCTAAACCTACATATCTTATTCTTTTAGATTTACACCTAGGACAAGCATTTTGATTTTTTTCTACATGACCACATAAATGACAAACTAAATTATCTTTATCTTGATGATAAGTTAAAGGTACTTCGCAATTAGGACATGTTATAACATGCCCACAATCTCTACACATAACTGAAGTAGCAAAACCTCTACGATTATAAAATAAGATTGCTTGTTCACCTTTAGCTAAAGTATTAGTTATTTCTTCTTTTAACAAATTAGATATAGTACTTACATTCTTATTTTTTAATTCTAGTCTCATGTCAACTATTTCTAATTTTGGTAATTTAACCTTAGTAGCTCTATTTTTAAGAGTTAATAATTTAGCCTTATTATTTATAGCATTATAAAAGCTAGATACCCTAGGAGTAGCTGAACCAAAAATTATCGGAATATTATAATATTTCGCTCTAAATAAAGCTATTTCCCTACCATCATAACAAGGAACATTATCCTGAGCATAAGATTCTACATGTTCTTCATCTACTATAATTAAACCAAGATTAGTAAGAGGTGAAAATATAGCTGATCTAGGTCCTAATACTATTTTAACCTCTCTATTTTTAATCTTAGTATATTCAGTTATTCTTTCTTGAGCAGATAGATTAGAATGAATTATAGCTATATTTGAACCAAAATAATATTTAAAAATAGAAGCTATTTGAGGAGTTAGATTTATCTCAGGTACTAAAAGGATTACTTCCTTATTTTCTTTTAAAACTTTTTTAATAAGCTCTATATAAACTAAAGTCTTACCACTACCAGTAATACCATATAATAAATAATTATTAAATTTACCTAATTCTACACTATTAATAGCTATTTCTTGTTCCTCATTAGGAATTAAAATACTAGGCTTATAATCAACTATTTTAGGTTCAGTATAACGTTTTTTTTCAGTATAAGTTATTATATTTTTATCTAGTAAATATTTTATTGTAGCTAAGCTATAACCTAATTTTGTTAATTCAGCTTTTAATATAGGTCTATCTATACTTATCAAATAATCTAGTAGTATTCTAGCCTTTTCTGATTTAAATTTAATATCAGTATTATCTTTATTTAATTTGACATAGTAATCAACTTTTAGATTCTTCAATATAAACTTATAATTAAATTTAATATTACCTTTTTTCTCTTCTTCTTTTAATTTTAAATAAGTATCTTTTCGTTTAATATCTAAGTTTTTTTGTTTCTTTATTATATCTAATAAATCTTCTGATATCTTATCTTTATTAATGACTACTATTTCTTGTTTAAAGTTAAGTTTATCTATAAAAGGTAAAATAGTATTTATAGCTTTAATATATGTTACATAATAATTTTCTTTAATATATTTAACTATATTAATCATTTCTTCTGATAAGATAGGTTCTAAATCTACTACCTTTTCTATAGGTTTTAATTTACCTTTAAATTCAGATTCTTCTACTATCTCAAAGACATATCCTAAAACTTTACGAGTTCTAAATTCAACCATTACCCTTGAGCCTATTTTAACTATAGAAGTATCTATATCTCTTACAGCATAATCAAATAATTTATCTACTTCTTTAGTATCGACATTAACAATTACTCTTACTACCATAACTCACCTCAAAATAACGATATACTATCTTTAATCTCTAAAGGTAGCATATTAGCTCTAACAAAGACCTTAGCTGATGCTTTAAAGACAGCATATAAAACAATAGACTGAGGAATTAAATATACTAGATTTTTAGGTAGAGCAATTAATAAGAATCTAGATAAATACATTGAAAAACTAGTATAATCAGCTATTATTCCCATCCAAACAGTACCAAGTATTGCGTTAATAAATAGATTTATTATTAATCTAGATAAAAATGTTTTAAAGAAAGTTATCTTAGTTCTATAAAAAAATAAACCACATATTAAACCTGTAAGCATACTAGATATTGTATAACCTATAAAATAAGGATAAGCTGAAGGATAGACTAAAAACTCTATATTATCAGCTAAAAAGCCCATTAAAAGACCAGCTAAAGGTCCGTATAACATAGCCCCTATAGCAATAAATATATAACTAAAAGATATACCTAAATCTCCAAATCCTGATGGTAAAGTTATTAGTTTTGATGATACACTTAAAGCAAGTAATATTGATATCATAACAATATTTTTAATCTTTTTTAATTCTAGTGAAGCTAAACTCCAATATTTTTTACTAAAAAAAGATTTAAATATAATATTACCATCATAAGATACCTCTTTATTATGATAATGAATTATAAAAGGTATTATTAATAGACATATTAAAAAAGCTGGAATAAAAGACCATAAATAATAATAAGATATATCCGTTAGATAAAATATAGTATAAAAAGAAAAATAGCCTAAAATAAGGGCTATTATTTCTAATAAAAACTTATTCATAGACTATTCTCCTTTCTTCATTAATTAGTTAAAAGCCATTCTTCAAGTAATTTAAACCAAGTAGCTATATGTGGATTATCTTGTCCTTCTTTTTGGACAGCATCCTTAGTAGCAAGAGATAGGCCATGACCTCCACTATTATAAAAATGAGCTTCAAAATTAATATTATTTTTCTTATATGCTTCTATTAAATAAATAGAATTTAATACTGAAACAGACTGGTCTGTTGTCGTATGCCATATAAATAATTTTGGGCTTTTTTCGCTTACATTTAACTCTTCACTAAATAAATTTAGTTTATCTATATCTTCACCTAATAAATAATTAAATGAACCTTCATGAATACATTCTGGTTTAGTAGATATGACAGGGTAACAAAGTATTAAACCATCAGCAGATAAATTATATTCATCTAGGTGATTAGCTAAATGACAAGCTAAATGACCACCAGCTGAAAAGCCCATAAAATAAATCTTAGCTACATTTTTCTTATCTAAGCTATTAATAGCTTTAGCTATTTCAGGATATAAGACATCATAAGTATCTAAAGTTTCTCTATAGTGAAATACTATAGCATTATAACCTAAAGCATTTAATTTTAAACCGACATTTTCAGCTTCTCTATTAGAAGTATGTTCATATCCGCCACCTGGGAATATTACAATCAAATCTCTAATATTATCATCTATAAATAAACTTGTATAATAATTAGTTTTATAATAATTATGTTTATTCATCTTATCCTCCAATAAATAAGTATATAGATAAATATCTTTTAAAATTTCTTTATCTTTAGTCTTATTAAAGGCTTCTTTTTTTATAGTTAGTAATTTATCATAGTGTTCTAAAAAGATTTTATTTCTATCTTGTAATAACTGTGGTCCAAACAATATTTCAAAAGAATTATATTTAGTTTTACCTGGTATAGCTAAAATTATTTCATAATATTTATTTTTATCTATAAGAGCTTCTTCTTTAATAATCTTAAAATTATTATTTGCTAAATATAATCTAACTAAATCATTATCACTTTGAGGTGATAATAATAGTGCTTTATTTCTAAACTTATCTATTGATTCAGCTAGTATCTTTACTATAAGATTGCCACCCATACCTGATATTATAGCTAAATCAAAATCTTGATTAAAATTGATTAGACCATCACTCAATAAAAAAGAAACCTTATTAGAAAGATTATTCTTTTTTATGTTTATTTTAGCTCTTTCTAAAGGTTCCTCATTTATATCAAGTGCGTAAGCTTTTTTAACACCATAATTTTTTAAAGCTTCGACTATAGTTAATCCATGGTCACAACCTATATCAACAATTGAAACAAAACCTTTAGTATAACTGGCTATTTTCTCAATTCTTTTACTCATGAACCATAAAATCACGTAACTTTTTAGAACGTGAAGGATGTTTCAATTTTCTTAAAGCCTTAGCTTCAATTTGTCTAATACGTTCTCTTGTAACACCAAATTCTTTACCAACTTCTTCTAAGGTTCTAGGTCTAC
>CAZJPL010000003.1:0-49049 GCA_964547945.1 uncultured Anaeroplasmataceae bacterium | reverse complement strand
CCATAACCTGGTTTTGCATCTTCATCCCAAATCATTCTACCATGATCAGGTCTAATATATTTAGTATATCCAGCATCATGATAAGCTTTAACCATACCTACCATATCTAGACTTCCACATTTAGAGTAGTGAGCTGATTCTTCAAATGAATGATCTCCTACTAGTTTTATATTTCTAATATGAGCGAAATGGATTCTATCCATTGCTGCATATTTTTTTACTACATGAACCATATCATTATCTTTTCTAGTTCCTAGAGAGCCAGAACATAAAGTTAAGCCATTTTCTTTTTCATCAACTAATTTTAAGAATCTATCAATATTTTCCTCAGTAGTTATTATTCTTGGTATACCAAAGATTGGCCAAGCTGGATCATCTGGATGTATAGCCATTAAAATACCACTTTCTTTAGCTACTGGAATAATTTCTTTTAAGAATAATTTTAAATTTTTCCATAAACCTTCTTCACCAAGAGTTTTATAGGCATCGATTAATTCTTTAACTTCTTCAGGTTTATATGAACTATCCCAGCCAGGTAAACTTAATTTAGTAGGATCTAGTTTAGCAACATCTTCTTCATAATAAACTAAGGCTTCACTACCATCAGGTAGTTTATGATTTAATTGAGATCTAGTCCAATCAAATACTGGCATAAAGTTATAACATATTACTTTAACACCATTTCTACCTAACATTCTAATATTTTCTTTAAAGTTTTCTATGTGAAGTAAGTAATCTCCTCTTCTTAATTTAATATCCTCAGATACCGGAACTGATTCTATAACTTCACATTCTAGGTTGTGTGATTCAACCTCTTTTTTAAGTGATTTAAATTCATCCTCAGGCCAAACTTGACCTACAGGGACAGAATATAAAGCTGTGACAACTCCAGTCATGCCTGGTATTTGTTTAATCCAATCTAATTTGATACGATCATCTAAACCATACCAACGAAATGTCATTTTCATAATTTTATTCTCCTTTAAAATTAGTAGGTAAAGCTAACCATCTTTTTCTTAATTCAAAGGCAGCCATTTTAGGTCTTCTATCTCTAGTGAAGATACCTTTTTTATTGCCATCAGCTCTTATAATACCTTCAGTAGTTTGGAAGTCGGCAAAGTTCCATACTTGTTCACCAATAATAGAAGGATGACGATCAAATACTTCATGGTATTTTTCTAAATATTCAACTTGGTAATTTTCAGTCCACATTACGGCAGGTAACTTAGTTAAACCCATGTAATTGTCAGTACCATATTCAGTAAACATTACTGGCTTACCTACTTTATCCCAATCACTAAGTTCACTATCTAAAGCTAGCATAGCATCATCTAATTCAGCTCCGCCCATTAAATACCAACCATAATATCTATTTAACATTATGACATCGCATAAATAACTTACTTTAGAATTTTGAGGATTAGAGGCAATAATATGGGCAAAAGATCTAGGTCTTTTTTGAACATCTAATTCTAGACAAGTATTAAATACTTTTTCAAAATAAGGAATACAATCATCTGAACTAACTGCGTCTGGTTCATTAAATAGACTCCACATAACAACACAAGCATAGTTTTTATCTCTTAATACTAACTCTCTTAAAGCTTCTAAGTGATTTGGTAGAGTATATTTTTTAACAACTTCTTGTTCAAAATAAGATTCAATCTTAATATTTTTATTAGCTGCGTCCACGGCGTTTCTAGTGGATTTTAACATACCTACGGCAGCTAACTCATCTATTACTAAGAAACCTTCTTCCTCAGCTAATTGTAAGATTTCCTCGCTATATGGATAGTGACTAGTTCTAAAACTATTAGCTCCACACCACTTCATAAGTTCAAAATCTCTTTTTATAACAGCTAAATTATAACCACGACCAGTAAAATCAGCATCTTCATGTTTACCAAAACCTTTAAAATATACTGGTTTATTATTAATTAAGAAACGATTATTAAGAATTTTAATTGTTCTAATACCACAATCTAAATAGTATTCATCAACAACTTTATTTTTATCTAATATTTTAAAAACAAAATGGTATAAATAAGCATTTCTAACTCCCCATAATCTAGTATTTATGATTTCTAAATCACCTTTTTCACCTTTAGAAAAAGCTACTTTATTACTATCTTTATCATATACTTCAACAAGTACTTCACCCTTACCTATTTTTTCAATTTCATAATGAGTAATACTACCAGTTTCAGTTAATTCATGATTTAAGGTAACATCAACTATAGAAGTTTTAGGTGTGATGACTAGTTTAACAGGTCTAATTAATCCGCCATAATTGAAGAAGTCAAAATAAGGAGTACATATTTTTCTGCCATCTTTTAATACTTTATATTCACCAGATGGAAGAGTAGTATTATCTATTATAGTATTTACTTTAACTACTATTTTATTAACTTCGTCATATTTTATTAATTTATTAATATTGATAGTAAAAGGAGTAAATCCACCATTATGATAAGCTACTTTTTCACCATTAAACCAAACAGTAGCCTTGTGTAAAGCGGCATAAAATCTAATATCTACATCTTTATCTTGCCAAGATTTATCAGCGTAGAATTCTTGTTCATACCATACATCTCCACAAAATTCTTTATATTTTTTATCAGTAAAAAAATCATTAAAACTACTAGGTACTGGCATTAAAATATAATCCTTTAATCCCTTAGTAGGTAAATCTCTTTTTTCCCCATCTTCATCAAAATCAAAACTAAATTTCCACATTCCACTTAAATCAATAACTTGACGAGTTATAGTGTTACGAGGATATAACATTTTATTAGCCATTTTAATTCTCCTTTTTAAGTTTTTTATAAAAAGATTCAATTAATTTATTTTCAATTTCATTATATTGATTATGATAGAATTTTTCACTATAAATTGTTAAAAAATCCTGCCAACTTTTATTTTCTTCTAGTGGAATTATAGGATAAAAATTAATTGAATTAGTTTGAGCCGCGTATAAATCACTTACCGCATCCCCTAACATAATAGCTGATGTAGGTTTTATTTTATTTAAAATATCTTCAATACATGTTTCTTTAGTACCCATTTCTTGAGTACAAACTTCATCTGTATATTTTAATATATCAAATTTTTCCCATTCGTTCATAACTGCCTTATTATTAGCTGACGATATAACAACTATAATAAAATTCTTATGTAATTCTTTTAATATATTTTCAACATTATTAAAAGGTTTAACCTCTTCTTGATGTTTACTAATTAAATTATTAGTTAGAATAGACCAATCAAGTATAGGTTTTAAAGATGGATATGTTTCTATATATTTAGCTAATTCTTGATTTGATTTAGCTTTAGTATTATCTAACCATTCTTTATATTCCCCTAGAAAAGGAATATCTTTATACTTACTATTAATATAAGAAAGTATTATGTAATGACCATCAAACCTATTTATACCACGAGTTAAAGAATATAAATTTATTATATTCCATCTGTTTAATATATCTTCTTTATAATCTTCTAAATTATAAGTTTCTATAATAGCTGGCCCAAAACAAGAAGTATGTTTTAAGGTCATAGAATCCATAACTGTCCCATCAGAATCAATAAATATTATTTTATCTTTTACCATTTAGTATCTTCAACTCCGCAGTACGCATCTACAGGAGAAACTCCAATAAATTCAGATTTACCAAGTAATTTATTAACTAAGCACTCCATAGTATAGTCTTTAGAATCATAAGTATTAATATAAGTTTTAACCTGAGGAACATCAAATAAATGGAACGGACTATTAACAGATATAAAAATTACAGGAACTTCATATACATACCAAGGAATATCTATAGCCCCTTTAGTTAAGGCAAAATCAATTCTTTGGACAACACTATTGCCAGGGACATTTGCCATATGAATAATCAAATCATATTTTTCTTTAATGCTAGCTATACTAGATTTAGAAGTATATAGTTTAGACATAGTAGATCTAATTTCATCATCACTAGCTCTTTTTAATTGTTGGAGGGTAGGCTCATATATTTCTACTTCAAAACCAGATTTTTCTAATAAATCGCTAACTATTTCATAATATTTCTTAGTATTCTTATTAGAAATATAAGAATTAAATGGATTAGATATATCATGATGAATTAATAATATTTTTTTATATTTTTTATTTGTTAGAGGAAGTATTTCTAAATCATTATTTTTAACTAAAGTAATAGCTTTATCAGCTATTTCTCTAGCTATATTTTTATTTTCTTCTAAACCTATATTTGATAAAGCTATATCACTATATCCTTTATTTAGACCTAAATGAGCTTTAAAAGCTAATATTCTTTTAATTGCCTCATCTATTCTAGTCTCAGTTAAAAAACCAGTTTTTACAGCTTCTCTTACATAATTAATATCTTCTTCAAAATCATTATAAAATAAGAACATATCACAACCACATTTAATAGAAGTAGGAACTATATCTTTCCTAGCCATTCTACCGGTCATCCCAACCATATGACTAGCATCAGTTATGATTAAACCATTAAAACCTAATTGTTCTCTTAATAATTTATTAATTAAAGTATCACTTAGGCTAGCAGGCATATATTCTTTAATATTAGAATTATATTTTTTCTCATATGAAGGTAGGCAAATATGACCTATCATAATACCTTCAACTCCGGCATCTATCATTTCTTTATAGACATAGCCATATGTTTTATCCCAATCTTCACAAGATAAAGAATTAATAGAATTAGCTAAATGCTGGTCTCTTTCATCTACTCCGTCTCCTGGAAAATGTTTACACACACTAGCTATATTTAATTCCTTACAAGCTCTTAAATATTCTTTACTATATTCTGCAACTTTAATAGGATCATTTCCAAAAGTTCTACTAGCTATAATAGGATTACGCCAATTATAATTAATATCTACTATAGGAGCGAATACCGTATTACAGCCTACAGCTTTAGCTTCTAAGGCTGATACCTTACCTAATTCATAAGCGTATAATTTATCGTTTGTCGCAGCTATTTTAACTTCCTGACCTATTTCAGTACCACCAACACAGGCTCCGTTTCCACCAGCTTCAGTATTCGCAGCTATAATAAGTGGAATTTCACTATATTTCTTATATAAGTTTAATAAATCTTTAACTTTATTAGGTTCTTGATTCATATAACGAAGTCCACCAGCTTTATGAGTACCTACTATATTTTTAACGATATCTTCAGATACAGGAGCCGCCATATCAATAAATAATTGTTTAATTTTATCTTCTAATGTCATTTGACTAAGAGTATTTTCTACCCATTTAATTTCGTCACTATTTAAATTAAATGGTTTATTATAGTCCACTATATCACCCTCAATTCAAGTTCAATAAATATAACATCATTTGTTTTTAATAAAAGATTTATATTAGTTTTATTATCTCTTATTTCATAATTTAATTCTAATTCTTCTAATTTACTTTTTTCTTTAATATAATTAACATCTTTCTTACTTAAGTTATCTGGAGAACCTAAATCTTCCCATACCTTTTTAGGATTAGAATAAGTATCGTTTATATAACTGATTTTTCCTTTAGTTATCTCATTATTTATAACCAAGTTAATATTTGTTTCGTCGCTTTTATAATAATCAAAATCAAAGTTATAAATTAATATCTGAAGCTTGTTATCATCTTTAAAACAAGAACATTTAATATCTTCATTGATAACATCAAAACGATTATTATATAACTTAGATAATATTTTAAAGGCATGAAAATTAGGTTTAGGTATACCATCATTATTAAGTAAGCCAAAGCCACCATGGAATGGTTTATGGATTAAAAATTGTTCTTCAAAGAAGTCTGATAAACACCAAAACATATGTCCATCACAAATATCTTTGGTTGATAGAATATTTTTTATAACAAAAGAGGCAGCCATCTTTTCATCTAAAAGTGGGGCACCATATACAGCTAAAACATTCCATTCACTAATAAATAGAGGTTTATTTTTAACTATTTCTCTAATTTCTTTATCTTTAGTTTCTAAAATATCTTTGGGATAGTTTTTATATTCTTCAGGATGAAAGAAGAAATCTCTCATAGCTTCTAATACACTTGTATTATTTTTAGCCATTTCAAGTATTTTAGTTTTTATTTCTTTAAATCTTTCTGGCCCGAAGTTATTACCAAAACCATCTCCTGGATAATGATGAGTTGAAACAAAATCATAAGGCACATTTTCGTTTTCACAAAATTCAACAAAATCACTAATCCAAAGACAACCTGAAGTAGAAGGGCCACCAACTCTTAAATCTTTATTAATTTCTTTAATAGCTTTTACAGTTGTCTTATATAGTTTAAAGTATTCTTCCTTAGTTCCTCTAAAAAAGATAACTTTAATATCTGGTTCATTCCATACCTCAAAATACCAAGTCTTAACTTCTTCTATACCATATCTATCAATTATAAATTTAATAAACTCTTTAATAAATGAAGCCCATTTTTTGTATGATTTAGGCGGAGTTATATTATTTTTATAATGAAAACCTGTAATATTTTTACTAGCTAAGGCATTTGGCATGAAAGATAATTCAAGGAATGGTTTAAAACCAGCTTCTAAAATATTATCTAGTATTATTCCAACTTGTTTAAAGTTTAATTCAATTATCTTGTCTGCCTTAGGCATTTTAGAAAATAAAGGGAAATCACTTAATCTTTGATAGATATGCATGTCATCATCAAATATACCGTGGAATCTTAAATATTTAAAACCTAATTCTTTTTTAACATACTTTAAATATTCAAATACATCTTTTCTAGTTAGGGTATAGGCATGATCATTACCTATTCCGAATTGCCAATTTTTTGAATATTTATAAGTATTACTATTAACATCAATAAATAAATTCATATTTACCTCTTAAAAAAGGCAGGCTGCGTAGCAACCCGCCTAATATCATGCTTCCGTTGCCGGTAAGTTTGACTGTTTTTTCTTTTTTATCTTATACATCAAATATTTAAATAGTTTGCATATCTCATCATAAAAACCACTAAAGAAGATAAATACTAATAAGAATATTGCAAAACAGATAACTCTTAAACCATCATTAGGATGTCCTAATAGAGCTAAACCATAATATAAGATAGATATAGTTAAAGCTCCTACTAAAGTTCCTAGACCATCATCAATATATCTAGATAAGAATAAACCTACTAAAGCTGGAACTATATTACCAAATAAGGTAGTTACTGTAGCTAGT
Organism: uncultured Anaeroplasmataceae bacterium; assembly: GCA_964547945.1. Classification (GTDB taxonomy): domain Bacteria; phylum Bacillota_I; class Bacilli_A; order Acholeplasmatales; family Anaeroplasmataceae; genus CALUXS01. The sequence continues at coordinate 41,816 of CAZJPL010000003.1, read as the reverse complement.
GGCTCACTATTTGGAGTTATTTGGTTTTGAGATGCGTAGATTGCTCCAGCTAAACCAAACATTGCTCCTGAAAATATATAAGATATGATTACATTCTTTTTCTCGTTAATACCTATATTAACTGCGGCTAGTTGGTTTTGTTGTAATAACTTAGATTGACGTCCTGATATAGTAAAATTTCCGTAAAAATAATTTAATAGAAAAGCTATTAATAATGGGAATAATATCCAAGGGAAATAACCAAATTGATTCATATCAGTAAATCCAGTTATATTAAAAGATTCTCCACCTGAAACGAAGGCACCTATTGCCTCGATTACATAACCCATAGCTAAAGAACATACTAGAATAGGAACTTTAGCCCAAGTATAAACAACAGCATTTAAAACTGATAAGGCTATACCAACTATAACACATATTAAAACTAACACCCACATATTTAGATTAAGTCTAAAGACTGTCATAGCTCCTACTGTAGCAGCAACCACTAGGATTGCCCCACCAGTAAAGTCATAACGACCATACTTCAATTGGAAGGCAATTCCTAGAGCGACTATTGCCATGTAACCTGTATTTTTAACTATATCTTGAATTGAATTAATAGCAAATAGGTTAAAGGTAATGCCGTTTGCTGCACAAACTATTGCCATAATGGCATATATTAATAAGGGGAAAGCAATAGTAGCAATGACTTTAGTGCTTATAGACTTAACTCTTTTAGAAGTTATAAATTTAGATTTAGCTTCTAAAGAATTATTGCTTGAACCAGCCATTTTATCCTCCTTCCAGTAATTAGGCTAAATGCTAATTACTGACGATATAATACGTAATCAGAATCCCAAGAGTTAATTAATGCTTGTAATTTAGCGAAGCTTGCTCCATCAGCATTTCCTAAATATTCTACTAATTCTTCACCAGTAATTAAGGCATGATCTGCTGAATAATCAGTACTATAAATCATACAATTTTGTCTACCAGCTTCTAAATCTGCTGAAGAAGCTAACATAATTCTTTGACCAATAGCAAATTTATCTAGGCCACCATCGCTTTCATAATCAGAGAATTGGTAACCATTAACTGCATTAATACCTAATATTAATGGGAAAATAATAGTTTCTACAACTGATTGACCTAAAGTCTTAATTGTATTATCTTCACCAAAATAAGGAATAATAGCATCATCCCAACCAACTGTATATAAATCAATTTCATCAGTTACATTTCTAGCAGCTAAAGTGTTATAAATTCTAACTGCTAAACTATTAACACCAACTATAGCATCTAAACCTTGTTCCATCCAACCATCTAGAACTGTAGTATCTAAATCACCTGAGAAACCAATATCATAAGAATAATCATCAGAACCAGCAGTTGAATTTGCGTAGATGATAGTGAAAGGATCTTCTGGATTAGTTGCGTTATATTCATCAGCTAATCTCTTAAATTCAGTAGTAGCTTCTAAACCTGTAGGATAAGCATAAGAAGGATAACGAACTAAGGCAATAGTACGATTGTCTGATTCTAATAAAGTTTCAAAGAAATACTCTCCTAATTGTGTACCATCCATTTCACCATCAGTAGCTGTACCTAAGAAATATTCACTATTTAAGAAATCAGTGTCATCTCTAGAGTTATTGAAATCAGTTTGCCAACCTGCTAGATAAGCTCCTGCATCTTCACAAGCTTCTAATATAGCTTTAGTATTTTCTAAACTATTATCCATCATAGTAATAACTAAATCAGTACCAGTCTCTAAAGCTGTTTGGAATGTTGATAAGTTAGCTTGAGAATCAGTTTGAGATATTAAAACTGTATTATATTCAAAATTTAGATCATCTTTAATAGAATCTAAGAAATTAATTAATGATTCATAAGTATTACCACGAGTCATGTAACAACCGATAATTACTTGAACCTTATCACCACTAGTGTCGCAAGATGCTAAACTAAAACTTGCAAGACCAGCCATACCAGCAAAACATAATGTCTTTAAAAATTTATTCATTTTTATTCTCCTTTTTATTTTTTATTTAACGAGGTAATACAACCCCTGGTTTACGACATGTAATAACTACGATACCTAAGAATATTAAAGCTTTAACTAAAGTTATATATTCAGCTGAAACTTTACATAATCCTAAGCCTCTACTTAGTAAAACATAAGTTAAACAACCACATACAGCGCAACTTATTTTAGTTTTCATACCACCTGATAGTGGCATACCTCCCATTAGTAACATAATCATGATATCCATTTGGAAACCAGATGAATCACTTTCACCGATTCCACCTGTTCTAGCAACTAAAAATACACAAGCAATTACTAAGAAGAGACCAAATACAGCATAACTATAAATTCTTGTCACTAACATTTTTGAACCAGCTTGAGCAGCTGCGTATTTGTTAGCACCTACAGCCTTAGCTCTCTTACCTATTTTAGTATAAGATAAAATATAGAAGGCTACGATAGCTAAGATAATCATTGATACCACTCTAAACCAAGTACTATCAACTAAAGTCATGTCAAGTTGTATAGCATAAGAGTTAATTGAACTATCTGAGAATAGAGTTTGATTTATACCTCTAAATAATTGCATTAAGACAACTGATGACATAACTGTAGGTAGTTTAATATAAGTACCAACTATAGCGTTAAATATAGCACATATAATAGCTAAAACAACTATTACTAGTATTCCTACTATCATACTTCCACTAGCATTACTAATCATAATAAACAAGGTACTAAATACAGCCATTTGATAACCAACTGATATATCCATGCTACCCATAGCGTATATCATTGTAGCTCCTAGAGCTAATATCATATATACAGTTACTTGTTCAATAGTAATAGACATACTATATTTTGACCAAATGTTAGCTCCAGATATTATTGGTGGTAAGATACTAAAGATTATTAAACAAAGAATTAATCCTGTATAAGCGCCTAAAGAAAAAGCGTGGTCTTTAATAAATCTCTTATAATCAAAAGTTTTGATTTTTTCTAATATATTTCCCATCTCTTCCTCCTACAGCATATATTCTATAATGTCTACTTCTTTTAAGTCGGCACTGCGAGTAAATTCATGATTTAGATTGAAATCTTTCATAATTAGAATTTTATCGCACATACCAATTAATTCAGGTAATTCTTCACTTATAAGAAGTATTGCCTTACCTTCAGCCTTTAGGTCACTAATAATCTTGTACATTGCCTGTTTAACTGCTACATCGACACCACGAGTAGGACAGTCCATTATAATTACATTAGAATGATTAGCTAACCATTTAGCAAAAGATACCTTTTGTTTATTACCACCAGATAGTTTAGATACATAAGTATTTCGGTTATAACATTTAATACTTAGATTTTTAATTTGTTCATCTGTTATTTTGTTTTCTTCAAGTGGATTAACAAAAGTAAAATGAGATAATTGGTCTAAAGAAGGTAAAATAATATTTTCTTTAACTGAAGCCTCTAGAATTAAGGCATCGGTATCTCTATTTTTACTGATATAACCTATGCCACTATCTATAGCTTTAGAAGGACTAGTTATTTTAATACCATTTCTTTCTACAGTACCTGATTGAGGTTTTAATACCCCAAAAGCTAGATAACCTATCGTATGCATACCACAATCAGATAAACCACCAATTCCTATTATTTCACCAGCATGTAGTTTTAAATTAAAATTCTTAATGCTTAAAAAATTAACATCCTTAAATTCTAATTCAACGCTTTCACCACTACTAGGAGTAAAATCTTCTCTGTAATAAGCATCACCGATATCTCTACCTACCATAAGAGTTCTTATTTTTCTTGCATCATATTCCTCTTTATTTAAGGTAGCTACAATTTCACCATCTCTTAAAACAGTGACGTCAGTACAATGTTCCATGATTTCATCTAAGTCATGAGAGATAAAGACTACTGCCTTATTTTCTTTTTCAGTCATTTCATGAATTATCTTATACAATAATTGACGACCTTCTAAAGATAAGGCTGTAGTTGTTTCATCAATAACTAGAATCTCTGGATCTTTTTCCATTGCCCTGATGATTTCAATTAATTTTCTTGCTTCAAAGCTTAGTGAATTGATTTTTGTATTACCTTTTATATTAGTAATACCAAATTTACCTAATATTTTGTCAGCTGCTTGATACATTTTGATCATACTTATTATGCCAAATTTAGAGAATTCTTTTTCTCTACCAGCGAATAAGTTTTCAGCAACTGTGACACCAGGAATTGTGTTTGATTCTTGTAAGATCATTGCTATACCTGCTTGTTGGGCTTCTAGCATTGTTTTAGGGTTCCATTTTTCACCCTTATAAAACATCTCTCCAGAAGTTGTAGGTTGCATCCCAGCAGCAATCGACATAATTGTTGATTTACCAGAACCATTTTCACCAATCAAGCCCCTAATTTCACCACGACGTATTTCGAAATCTACATCTTTTAAGGCTATGGTTGGTCCAAATTCCTTATGCATGTGTCTAGCTTCAAAAATTAAATTGCTATCTTCACACGCCATACTTTTTCCCCTTTCTTAATTTTGTACCCAAATTTTAACATAGCAATAATTTATTTTTAATTTTGTTTCTTTTTATTTCGTATCTTATTTTTAAGTGAAACGTTTTCATAAAATTATTAAAAGGGCTTTTATCTTAAAAAACTTAACTTTTAAAGCGTTTTATCTTAAAAAATCGACATTCACTCTAAAAAATAATTAAATAGTTTAAATATTTGCATAAAATATTAAATATGTTATAATTTCCATATGCAAAATCATGAAAATTATCATTATCCAATCAATATAAAAATTAAACAAAATGAAAGCTTTGTAAAAAGTAAACATACCGATTTAGAGATTCTGTTTAACCTAAAAGGAAGTGCTGAATTATTAATAGGTTCAAAAGAATATCAGTTTAATCAAAATGATGTTATTTTAATTAATCAAACAGAAAACTATCAAATCATACATTTAAACGGGGTTATATCTTGTGTAACTATTAAAGTATCACGTCTAAATTTAGATGATACGATTAAACAATCAGCTTTTTTCTGTAATTCTTGTGAATATAGTAATAAAAATATATTCTTACAACTTCAAAAAAAATTAACTAGTTTAATAGAAGATTATGGCAAAGCTAATTTTTCTTTAGCTAAAGCCTTTGCCTATGCTTATACTATAATAGATGAGTTAAATATTTCTTTTCCTAGTAATAAGAAAATAGATTCGGTTTATCAAAAGACAAAAATGGATGAAATATTAGATTATATTGAATTAAATTACGCTAATAACTTATCTTTAAATGATATAGCTTTAGAATTTGATTTTTCTTTACCTTATTTATCTAATTTATTCAAAAAAGAATTAAACACGACATTTACTGATTATTATGATAGTGTTAGATTAAGACATGGTGTTAAAGATTTATTAGAAACTAGCTTACCTATCATAGATATAGCTTTAAAAAATGGGTTTGCTTCTAATCACGCCTTTTTAAGAGCTTATAAACAAAAATATAATGAATTACCTTCTGAAACTAGAAGAAACAAAAAAGATCAATCTATAGTTGATGAAATAACATCAAAAGAAGATAAGGGTGTAAATGAGTTATTAGTTGATTTAAAGAAAGAAACTGAAAAGAATATAGCGAGCAATTTATATAAAGAAATTAATATTAATTCTCACTACAAACAAAAACCTTTATTTATCTTAGATAGTAATCCTAGTACTATAGCTATTTCAGTTAATAATGCTAGAAATACAGCTTATGAAGATGTTAGAAGAGCTATTATAGATTCTAAAAAATTAATAGGCATTAAATATGTTTATTTATGTGGTATATTTTCAGACAGCTTATATTTTTGTTCAAGAAATAAAAGTGGAAGATTATATTTTAGATTTAATTTAATAAATGAAATCCTAGATTTTTTAGTATCTCAAGATTTAATACCACTATTATCTTTAACTTATATGCCGGAAGCTCTAGCGAAAGATAAAAATAAGACAGTATTTGCAGATGAATATAATACATCTTTACCTAATAAGATGGATGAATGGGTTTTATTACTAAATACTTTTTTTGATCATATTATTGAAAGATATGGTTTTGATATAGTTAAAAATTGGATATTTATACCTTGGAGACAACCGGATTCAGAATATAAATATATGGGGTTTGCTTCTAGTTTAGAGTTTTATCATTTTTATAAAACAACTTATCAAACCATAAAAAATAGAAGTAAAGAATTCATTATTACTTCACCTGAATTAATTCCTATATCTAATAAGAAGCTAGATTGGTTTAGAGATTTCTTTTTATGGACTAAAGAAAACTTATGTGTACCAGATGTTGTAGCTTTAGAATTTTATATGGATGGTGATTGGGATATATTAGAAACTTATAATTTAAAAGGTAAAAGCTTCTCTAAGATACCTTATACTACCCCAACTAGTGATGAAAATAGATTAAGTAAATATTTAAATCAAGTTAAAAATTATCTATCTTTAAATAATACGCCACTTCCTATAATTATTACTCAGTATAACTTTACTATTAATCATTATAATGTATTACATGATACTATATTTATGGCTGATTTTATTGCTAAAAACATTATAGATAATATAGAAAAAGCTAAGATATTTACATATTATAGAATATCTGATTTTGAAGAGACTTTAGCTGATATGAATTTTTTCTCTGGCGGTACTGGTTTATTCTATAAAAATGGTATACCTAAGCCAAATTTACATGCTTTGAAATTTTTATCACAATTAGAATTAAATATTATATCTAGAGGTCCTAATTACATTCTTACAGCTAATGAAGATAGATCAAGATTAACTCTTTTATTACACAATTATGAACATCCTAATGCGGATTTAATAGCGGATGACCTATTTAATCAACCTATATTTGACAGGTATTCTCCTTTTGTTAATAAGAATAAAATAAAGACTAATTTTTCTTATATTACAAATTATTCTAAAGCTAAAATAGAAATACATAGTGTTAATAGAAAATATGGTAGTTCATATGATAGATGGTTAGATTGTGGGAAACCTCCTATTGATACTTATAATAGTTTAAATAGTGTAATTTTTCATACTGTTAGAAGTGCTGCTTATCCTAATTATCAGTATAAAGAATTAAATATTATTCAAAATACTTTAAGTATAGATATCTTTTTAGAGCCTTTAGAAATTAAATTAATAGAAATTAAGTTATTTGATTAGGTGAAGTATGTTAATAAGAAAAGAAAAGAATTTTATATTTGTTCTAATATTAGGTATTATTTTAATTATAATAGGCTTAATATACGGACTTATTAAATCTGATATAGGAGTTTTACTACTTTTTGTTATATTTGGAATATTATTAGTTGTTTTAGCTACTGTTAAAAATATAATTAGATATAAAAATCTGAAGAAATTAAAAGATATAATAAAAAATAAAGAATATATATTAGGCCATGTATCTACTATAAATAAAGTTAGTAGTGGTGGTACTAAAATAATTAAAGAAACAATATATGAAATAATAGTTGAATTAGAAATAGAAGGATTACTTCAAATATTAGTGTCTGATTGGATAGATGATGAATATATTAAAGAATACAATATAGAAAAGAAACAAGAGGTAGAAGTATATTTCTTAAATAATAAAAATTATTATTTTAAGTTTAAAAAAGCGAGCAATTAACACTCGCTTTTTTGATTATTTAGAAATTATGTTTTTAATTTCTGAAATATTTAATATATTGTAATCTCCTACTTTATTTTTTGCGGCATCTCCTACTGCCACAGCCCTAATATTAGCTCTATGAGCAGCTTCAACACCGGCTATTGCGTCTTCTACAACTAAACATTCTTTAGTAGTTAAACCTAAAGCAACGTGAGCTTTAATAAAGACTTCAGGGTCTGGCTTAGTATTAGTAATCACACTTCCATCTATTATAACATCAAATCTATCAAGTAGACTGATGCGTTCTAATATTATTTTAGCATTCTTACTAGAAGAACCAATTGCCGTTTTAATATTCTTTTTATCTAAAAAATCTAGTAAATCTAAAATTCCAGGTAAGATATCTTTAGGGCTTATATTTATTAGACTAGCCTTATAAATATCATTTTTATATGTCAGCATTTCATCTATTTCTGATTCAGTATATGTTTTGTTAGAGTTTTTTAAAATAATATTTAGAGATTCTCTTCTAGATACACCTCTTAAATTATTATTTATTTCTTCATCAAAATAGATGTTTTCTTTATCAGCTAAACTTTTCCAAGCCTCATAATGATATTTATCTGTAGAAACTATAACACCATCTAAATCAAATATTATACCTCTTATCATATTATAACCTCGTATCCCATTTACCACAGAAAGGATCAATCGGACTTATCCCTTTAAAATTAGATCTACCTAGCAATTTATCTACTAGTGAATTTAACACTATATCAGTAGAAGAATAAGTGTTAATATAAGTTCTAACTCTAGGAACATCTAATAAATGATAAGGGTTTTCTAAAGAAATAAAGATTGTTGGTACAGTTGTAATATACACTGGGACATTTGCTCCCATTGGTTCGCACCATTCTATTCTTACTGTAGTTTGATTAGATTTAGTAGCTAGATTAGCGCTATAAATGATTAAATCATAATTATTTTTGATTTCTTCAGCAGAAGCCATAGTTCCCTCAAAACCAGGTTTTGGTTTAAATAGAGTAACTTCAAAACCTTCAGCTTTAAGCTTATCCATTAATTTATTGTTGGCTCCTACTGCTACACTAAAACCCATGTTTCCGGCGCTAGATTCTAAACTATAAAATAATACTCTTTTATATTTAGTAGGGTTAATAGGTAAGATATTTTTTTCTTCTTTAACTAAAGTAATAGATTTATCAGCCACTTCTTTAGCATATTCTTTATATTTAATACATCCCAAAGTATTTTTAATATTATCATAATCAGGTAAATTAGATTTTTTATGCAAACCTAAAGAAGCTTTTAATGCTAGTATTTTAGTCACTGCATCATCTAATCTCTCTTTTGTTATAATACCTTTATTATACCCTTCTTCCATATATTTAAAATCTTCTTCAAGGTTTTTAGTGAACAAAAACATATCACAACCACTAGCAATTGTCATAGGCACTAATTTATCCCTAGATAAAGCCATATTTAACCCTGCCATAGTCGTTGAATCAGTTATTACTAAACCATGAAAACCTAGTTTTTCCTTAAGCAATTTTGTCACCAAATCATAAGATAAAGTAGCCGGCATAATATCTTTATCTTTGATATTTGGATTAAAATATTTAGAGTATGAAGGTAACATTATATGACCTATCATAATAGTTTTAACTCCGGCTTCTATCATAGATTTATAAATAAGACCATAACTATTATCCCAATCTTCACAAGATAAAGAATTTACAGTAGTTACTAGATGTTGATCTCTTTCGTCTACTCCATCTCCTGGGAAATGTTTAGCACAGGCAGCAACCCCGTATTTTTGTATTTCTTTAATATATTCTACCCCACACTCTTTAACTAAATCTTTATCACTACCAAAAGTTCTAGTATTAGTAATAGGATTTCTAAAATTGTAATCAATATCTACTATAGGAGCAAATGACCAATTAACACCTAATACCGATCCTTCTTTACCACAAACTTCACCCAAATTTTTAGCCATTTTACTATCCCCACAAGCGGCAATACTCATTTGGCTTCCTAGTTTAGTACCTTCTAAACATACTCCAGCTCCACCAGTTTCTAAATTAGCAGATATTAAAAAAGGAATTTTAGAACTCTTTTGTAATACTTCAACAGTTTTACACATTTCATCAGTAGGCATTACCCTACACATAATCCCGCCTATTTTTAAATCTTTAGCTAAATAGTTTAAATATTCATCTTCAGCTGAATAAGCAATTAAACAAAATAATTGACTAATCTTTTCTTTAATACTTAAACTATCTCTAGTTTCTATAACCCATTTAATATCTTCATCATTTAAAAAGAATGGGCTTTCTTTTAAATTTAACATAATTATCCCTTTCCTTACTGATTTCATTATATAAAATTTAAGATTTTTAATCGTTTTAATATTTAATAAATCTTGTTTTCTTTTTAATAAAAACGCTTTTACTAAATTTTTATTAACCAAAAATCTTAAAAAATTAACATGATTTTAAGTGAAAAAATTAAAATTCTAACATTCTTACTAATATTGACTTCTCTTTATTTTAAATTATAATTAAGTCAAGAAATGAGGATTAAAAAATGATACATAAAGCTATAGAATTTGCCACTGTAAAACATCAAAATCAAAAAAGAAAAGGAACAAATATTCCTTATATAGTTCATCCTATGGAAGTTATGCAAATATTAACTGCGAATGATTGTCCTAATGAGGTTATAGTATCTGGTATATTACATGATACCTTAGAAGACACAAATACAACTATCGAAGAAATAACTTCTATATTTGGATCTGTTGTGGCAAATATTGTAAATTCAGAAAGCGAAGATAAGACTAAAACTTGGAAGGAAAGAAAACAAGCCACAATAAATAGGGTTAAAAAAGGAAGTTTAGAGAGTAAACTAGTTTGTTGTGCAGATAAAGTATCTAATTTAAGGAGTATGTTTGAAGATTTAAATAATATCGGTGACAAATTATGGGATAGATTCAATGCTTCTAAAGAAGATATAGCTTGGTATTATAATGGAGTATATAATTCATTGGCTTCATTAAAAGATTATCCTATGTATCAAGAATTTAAAGAACTAATAGGTAAAGTATTTAATATTGGTATTGGCATTCAAATTTAATAAAAGTGGCAATCTTGCCAAAAATATTAAGCGAGGCAGCTATGATTTCAAGAGATAAATATTTAGAAATGTTAAAAATCAGAATGCATAATGGTTTTGTTAAAGTTATTACTGGTATTAAAGAATCTGGAAAATCATATTTAATGAATGAAATTTTTTATAATTATTTATTAGAAAGCGGTGTTGATAGAGAACACATTATTCAATTTTCGTTTGATTCTAGTGATGACTTACAATTAATAGATGAAGATATAACTTTATTACAGAAAAATAACGAGAAAGTTAATCCAAATAAATTTATGAATTTTATTAATTCTCGTATAAAAGATGATAACATGCATTATTTACTTTTAGATGAAGTTCAAAATTTGGATTGTTTTGAAACTGTTTTAAATGGTTATTTAAGAAAAAAATATTTAGATGTGTATGTCACTGGTAGTAACTCTAAATTTCTATCAAAAGATGTTTTGACGGAGTTTAGAGGACGTGGAGATGAAATACATGTTTTACCACTTTCTTTTTCTGAATTTTATAATGCATATGAAGATAAGGAGTATGCTCTTGAAGATTATATGCTTTATGGTGGCTTACCAGCTACTCTTTCCATGCAAACTAGTAATCAAAAAATGAATTATTTAAAAACTCAATTTCAAAATGTTTATATAAGAGATCTTATTGAAAAAAACAAATTACATAACGATAGAAATATAAATGAATTAATTGATGTTTTAGCTTCGGGTATTTCTACCTTGACTAACCCTACTAAATTATCTAATACGTTTAAATCGCTCAAAAACGTCATTTTTAGTCCTTCTACTATAGATAATTATATTGAATATATGCAAGATGCTTTTATTATTTCTAAGGTTCATAGATACGATGTTAAAGGCAAAAAATATATTAATACACCATATAAAATATATTTTGAAGATATTGGACTTAGAAATGCTAGATTAGATTTTAGACAAGTTGAAAACACTCATATTATGGAAAATATTATCTATAATGAACTACGTTATAGGGGTTATAATGTAGATGTTGGTGTTGTAGAAACTAGAATTACTAAAGATGGTATAACAACAAGAAAACAATTAGAAATAGATTTTATTGCCAATTTAGGAAGCAATAGATATTATATTCAATCTACTTATGATATACCTGATGAAGATAAGTTTAAACAAGAAACTTTATCTTTTGATAAAATTAATGATTCATTTAAGAAAATAATCATTGTAGAAAGAAATATGAAAGCTAGAAGAAATGATAAAAGATATTTAGTTTTGGGATTAAAAGAATTTTTATTAAATCAAAACAGTTTAGAATTATAACTTCTCTATTGAGAGGTTATTTTTTGATTATAAGATCCTAATCTTTACAAGCGTTTTCACTATTGTTATAATTTAGAAAACGAAAGGAAATAGATAAAATTATGATTTATAAAATTGATAGTAATTGTTCTATAAATGAAACTCTAAGTAAAATGAAACCAAAAGATGAACTCATTTTAGCTAGAGGTTTATACAAAGAGAAGGTTGTAGTTGATGTAGATGATATAGTTATAAGAGGAGAAGAAAAAAAAGGAACTATAATCTTTAATTCAGACTACTATTTAAAAATTATGCCTGATAAAAATGAATGTAATACCTTTAGAACTTATACTGTTCAAGTGTTAGGTAATAATGTTAAAATGTATGATTTAACAGTAGAAAATGGAGCTATTCCGTCATCAAAATACGGACAAGCTGTGGCATTATATGTTGCTGGTAATAACTTTGAAGCACACAATATTTCTATTAAATCTGAACAAGATAGTTTATTTACTGCACCACTTCCGAAAGATTTACAAGAAAGATATATTGGTTTTTTACCAGATAAAATAAGACTAAGTGGGCCTTCTATTCAAAAATATTATAATTGTGATATTGCTGGTGATGTTGATTTCATCTTTGGTGGAGCAACAGTTTTATTTAAAGGTTGTAATATTTATTGTCTTAATAAAAGAGGTTATGTTGCTGCTCCATCTCATAGCGAGGATACAAAATTCGGTTATTTATTCTATAAATGTCAAATATTAGGTTCTACTGATGAAGATAATTCTTATTATTTAGCTAGACCGTGGAGAGGATATGCTAAATGTGCATTTATAGATTGCGATTACAAAATTAGATTTAATGAAGGATTATTTTCTAGATGGAATGATACAGATAGACATGCGACAAGTGAGTTTTTAGAATATGGAAAATCCAATTTAGAAGTGGTTGATTTTGCTAAAAAACTTAACAAGGAAAATGCCGAAAAATATGTTAGTGATTTCTTAGAATATATAGGTGAAAAAGATGCTTAGGATAGGTTTAGATAATATATTAAATATTGATATAAATAAATATAATTTGATTTTATGTGTTGGAGATAGATATAACACAAAAACATATAATATTTCTAATATTTTGATTGAAAAAGATAATAATCAGTATTTCCTTTATTTAAAGGATAATTTAGAATTAGATGAAGATATAATAAATACTATTACATTATCTTTAAACGAGAAAAAAGTTAAAGAAATTGAACTAACTTTGGATATAGATAATGGCATAAATTATATTTATAATTCTGATTTTGTTATTAAGGCTCGTAAAATAGATTTTGTAGATAAAAAGTTCAAAATTTTTCAATTATTAAACAATCTAGAATAGTTTAAAAAAGCGAGAAAACTACAAGATAAAATAATGTTGACATATATTTCACTTTGATATAAAATAATAGCGATTAGAAAGCGTTTACTTTTTTGCTTTCTTAAATTGGGGATGTTTTTTTAAAAACAAAGTAAGGTGATTGGCTTTTGAACATCAACAAGTACAAGGCTATTGATTTGCTACTATTGTTGATAGTGGGAGTTGCAACAGAATTATTAGGGTGCTGGTTGTTAAATATTTTTCTACCACTTATAGTACCGATTTTTGTAAGTTCCATGGTTGTTATAATAGCAGCAATGGTAAGATGGGGGCCTATAGGGATTTCATTGGCTCCAATACTAGCGCTTGCTAGTTATCTTGCTGATGTTTATTTGTTGCAAAACACGGGGTATAGTCAACAAATGCCAGCAAATTATTTTGTTAATTTAGCCTTTTTATTATCTACGGCTGTTTTAATCCCTTTTTTTGTTAAAAAGAAGGATAGAATGGTTAGTACTCTTGGCAAGAGAATATTGTTATCTATTGTTGTATATATAATAGGTTGTATTTTTAGCGGACTTGTTTTTGGTTTTTTAAACTATAACATTTTCATATCAATGCTCATTGTTTCATTTCAACAATTAATGAGTTTGATTATAACTATTATTTTTATTGATTTATTATATAGACAAGAAACTTTAGTTAATGTCAAGGATAGGCTAATACGTGAAAAACAAGAGATTGAAAAAGAAAAAGAGTTTTATAATTCGAGAAAGGAGTAAAATAGAATGCAAGCTACACTACAAAGTGCCGAATTAAACAATACGGAAGACATTCTAGAAGAACTTGAGCGAACTAAATGGAAACGTGCAGGTAAGACAATTCTAAAAGATTGGCGCTTATATCTCCTATTGCTTCCCTTATTGGTCTACTTAGCTCTATTTAAGTATTTACCAATGTATGGTATTTTAATAGGTTTCAAAAGTTATAGCTCTGGGCAAGGTATAACCGAAATGACTTGGAGAGGATTATATTATGCAAAGATGTTATTAGTAGGATCAGGATCTTCAAACTTTTGGCGTGCTTTTAGAAATACATTTATGCAAAGCTTGTATGGGCTAATCTTTGGATTCCCTATTCCAATTTTATTAGCTTTATTATTCAGTGAAATTAAGAACACTGCTTATAGAGGTTTTTTACAAGTTTGTTCATATTTACCTAAGTTCTTATCTACCGTTGTAACATCATCAATTATAGCAACTTGGTGTTATGGTGGTTCTTCGGGTAATGTTTCTGCAGGTTTATTAAATCAGTTATTCTACAATTTAGGTTTAACGACAGCTAGAGGTACATCGTTGCTCGCATATCCGAAGTTCTTTAGACCTATTTATCAAATTTCTGGTATTTGGGAAGGCGCTGGTTATGGTTCTATTGTTTACTTTGCTGCTGTAATAGCAATTTCTCCAACAAATTACGAGGCTGCTAAAATTGATGGTGCTTCTAAGTTACAAGAAATAAGATATGTAACATTCCCTGGTATGGCACCAACATTAGCAATTATGCTAATAATGCAAATTGGTAGACTTTTAAATGTTGGCTATGAAAAAACCTTATTGTTATATAGAGAAGATTCTTATGAAACAGCCGATCTTGTCTCTACATTAGTTTATAGGTGGACTGAGGGTAGTTCCGCTGGGGATACCGGAAGGTCAGAGGCGGTTATTGCTGACTTGTTTAACTCGGTTATAGCGATGGTCTTAGTTTTAGGTGCCAATGCTATTTCAAGAAGAGTTTCGGACACAGCTTTATTCTAAGGGAGGATAATATCATATGAAAAGAATGACGTTTTCAGAAAAAACATTTAGGATATTATCCTATGTATTATTAACAATATTTGCTTTGGCGTGTATATATCCTTTGATTTATACTTTATCTACTGCTTTTTCTGGAGAGACAGCAGTTAACTATTCACAAGTTTATTTATGGCCAGTTGATTTCCAAACAGATGCTATATTATTTGTAATAAGTTTATCTGATTATTGGATTGCTTATTCAAATACAGTATTCTTTACTTTCTATGGTACTATAGTTTGTATGTTTATAGCTATTACTGGTGCATATGCTCTATCTAAACCTAGATTATTATGGGGTAGAGGATTTAACTTCTTGTTAATAGTTACAATGTGGTTTAATGCAGGTATGATGCCTACATATCAAAACTTCTTGAGATTTGGTATTAATAATAATAGATTTGGTTACTTAATCGCATTAGGATTTAGTGCTTATAACATAGTTTTATTAAGAAACTACTTCTCAACAGTTCCTACTGAGATTGAAGAAGCAGCTACAATAGATGGTGCGAATGAGTTCCAATTACTAACGAAGATATATATCCCGATGTCAAAAGCATCTATAGCAACTGTTACAATGTTCTATGCTTTAAATCATTGGAACAGCTATGCTTGGCCTAGATTATTATTAAGTGGAAATTATCAACCATTACAAGTTTATATGAGATCATATATTGAAACTGTATTAGGTGGAGATAGTGCAACTAATCTACCAGCTGCACCAAATGCTATTCAAGCAGCTATGATTATATGTTCGATAATTCCAATAATAATACTTTATCCACAGTTACAAAAATATTTTGCAGCCGGGGTTAATGTCGGTGGCGTAAAAGAATAATTAAAAAAATAAGGAAGGAAAAAAATGAAAAAAGTTAAAGTGTTTGGTGGTGCTGCACTATTAGCAGTTGCAGCATTCGGTCTTGCTTCTTGTTCAAGTGATTCACAATTTAATATTTCTGTTGTTTATTCCGATGATCAAGGTGCTACATATATGCAATCTCGTTCTTATGAGGTTGATGGTGTAACTTACACATATGGGGATTTATTACCAATGTGGCAAGTTATTGAAGAAAAATTCGGTGTTGATATAGTCGACTCTGGTTTCTATACAGCAGGTTCAACTCAAAGTTCAGTAACAAGCTTTATGAACAATGGTTATAAAGGGGAAGATGGTTCAACAGTTGAATTATTAATGTCAAACTTAAGTCAAATTACAACTATGGCTAATGATGGCTATGTAATTGCTTTAGATGATTATGCTGAATATATGCCTAATTATTTTGCTTATTTAGAAGAACATCCATCTATTTGGAATCAGTTAAAACAATCAGATGGTAAAGTATATTCAACAGCATATTTTGATGGTTCTGATGATATTGAAAAATACTTTATGGTTGCTTCAGTATACATTAAGATGTTATTAGATGATGACTATGAAGTATCTGATATGGATACATTCACTTATGATTCTGTTATATCAGATAGTATGAGTGGTTGGGGAACATATACACCATTCAATGAAGATACTACATCATATGATGTATTAGTTACTGATAATGATGGTGAATCTTCTCTAACTGTAACAGTTTCATATGAACATAGTATCATATATACTCTAAATCGATTAAGTTCTAGTGAAGCTACAGGACAAAGAATTGTACAAGAATTAAGAGATTATATCGATGAAACTTATATGACTTTAGAAGGCTCTGATGGAAAACCTTTATTTGAAGAACGTTCAGATGTATTCTTATCAAATAGTGCAGTTTATAATACTGATGATTTCATCGCATTATGGAGAGCTATTAAAGCTAATCCAAAATATTTAGCTGGTGAAAATGCAGCAACTGAAGATACTGATTCTGGATATGCTATTGACGTATTTGTTCCTAGAAATAATGATACTAACCGTCAACGTCAAGTATTATCATTAATGCAAATATTTGGTCAAAAAGGTGCTAACGCTGAAAGCAATTACTTATATTTTGATACTGATGGTGTATTACAAGATGCACGTACTCAAGATTCAGCATATGAAGCAATTACTAAAATTAACCAATTATATCAAGAAGGTTTAATTATTGAAAATTATGATGGTACTGCAGGAACTAGTGTTTCTTGGAGAGATACTAAATTATCTAGTGGTACTGGTGTAGTATATTATGATTATTGTCAATCAACTGCAGCAACAGTACCTACAGATATGATAGATGATCTTGGATTAGTAGCTATTATGCCACCAGCAGTTGACTGGGGTATTTATGAAAAAGATGGTGAAACTTTAGGTAGTGGTACAGGCACTTATATTCACTTTACTGAAGATGCTAGATCATTAAAATCAGGTGCATGGTGTATTCCTTATAACGCAGATGAAGAATATATTATTACTGCATGTCAAATAATGGATTATTTCTATTCAGATGAAGGTGCTGACCTTTGTGACTTTGGTCCTAATACTACAACATATCGTGCAGCAGTTACACAATATGATGACGATGGTAATAGAATAGAATATGATGACGATGGTAATTTATTAGATGGTCTTGGTTTATATAAAGGTGAAGCTTACGTTATTGTTTCTGACTTTGTATTTGATTCAATTGATTCTGATTTAACTGATTATGGTTTATCAGGTGGATGGTTTGAATGGTATACTCGTTTTGTAGGAAACTCTCTTGGATTTGGTAACATTAGATCATCAGCACTAGAATTACAATTTACAGAAGAAACATACATGCAAACTTCAATGACAGAGATTTCTAATGCTATAGCAGCAGGTTCAATGTTTATTTGTGATACAGCAGATCATGAAGGTTCATCATTATTCTTCCAATGTGTACCAACAACATGGCCTCTTACTTCTGATCAAGAAGACTTAATTGAATCAGTTACACAATATGCTGTTGTTCAAGCTTGGACAGAAACTTCTTCTTCAAAAACTTGTGGTTATACATCATTAATTAAGAATGGTGTTACAAATTTAAGTACATATCAAAGTGAATACACTGCTGTAAATACTAACTTCTTAGAAGTATATCGCGAAGTATACGAAAGTATGAATAGTTAATAATTAAAAAAATTGGTGGTTTGGTGTGGTTGTTTTATGAATCACACCAAGCACCTTATTAATAAGGAAGGGGAAGTTTACAATGATTTATAAGCTTCACAAGATAATCAATATTGTCTTTCTAGTAGTTTGTGCAGTATTATTAGTTTGCACATGTATTTTTATGACACAATATGGATGGGTATCTTCTTCTGTTACTGGTTTTGCTAGTCAATTACAATCAGCAAACAATTGGTTGTTACTTACATTTGCAGTTGCTATTGTATCTTTTGCTTTATTTTATGTTTTTGGCAATTCTAGAAGAAAAAAGATGTATATATCTAATTTTGTATCAGGGATAGTTTTACCATTAATAGTTATCATTATAGCTACAATTACAATTGTTAAAATAAGTGCGTGTATTTCAACATTCGTTGAAAATTATGATGTACTTAAAGCTTATAATGATAGAATGAACACTAATGATTTTAATCAATATGAATATGATCAAAAGGGATTTATTTTTGGTATAACAAGTTGTTCACTAGCTATTGTAGTATCATTATTATATTTAGCTATTAATACAATTAAAACTATACAAAGTAATCGTAAAGTTAGAGACATAAGCGAGGTGGTTGTTGATGCAGGCGTATGAAGTTAATAAAGACCTACTTAACTCTAAAATCGGCTTAGTTTCAAAGATAACAAATCAAATTGTAACAACAGTTTTTTCAACAAAAACAAAAACAAAATCTAAATTAGTAGATAATGTTAAAGGAATTGTTGTTAAATACGAATTAGAAGATAATTTAGATAACACTTTTGAACTTATTGAAAATAAAATGGTAATTGTTAATAGACATAGTGATGCAGAAAGCAAAGCAGTATTAGTGGCTAATATTTATGATGAAGATGGTACTACTTTATTATTAGTTCATAAATGGGATTTGTTGTTGTTGTCTGTTACTGAATCAGCAGGAATTAAAGATGAAGAACTTCATTACAATTACAACACTTTATCTCAAAAGCTTTGTTATGTTGCTATTTTATTTTTATTGTTAAGTATATTTGTAACATTAAATACGGTTAAATATTCATTTACAGTGTCATTTGTTTATGTATTGGTAAATATTGCTATTTTCTTAGTTGGATTTTTATCTTCTGAAAAAATAAAAGCTCATAAGAAGGGGTATTCTTATGTTTTGCTTGTGCTTGGTGCATTGTCATTTATAATGATATTCATATTCCCATTACAAACTATAATTAATTATGGCGATTATGTAGCTAGTGGTTATACATCAAGTAGTTTTTTAGGAGCTGCAATCACAGATAGTACAAATGTTAGTAATTTATTAACTCAAAATGGTTATGTAAGGGCAGTTATAATGATTATTTTATTAGCTGTTAGTACAGCAAGTTTTGTAGTAGCTGGTGTGGTTGGATATATTAAGTCTACTAAACTAGAAAAATATTTAGCTAATCAATCAGTTATTAAGGGAAATTAGGAGGATTATATGGCAGATTTAGTTTTAAGAAATGTTAATAAAGTCTATCCTAATGGAGTACAAGCTGTATTTGATTTTAATATTGAAATAGAACATGGTGAATTTATAGTACTAGCTGGTCCTTCTGGTTGTGGTAAATCTACAACATTAAGAATGATTGCTGGTCTTGAAGAAATCTCTAGTGGTGATTTAATTATTAATGGTAAAAGAGTTAATGATTTAGCACCAAAAGATAGAGATATAGCTATGGTTTTCCAAAATTATGCATTATATGCTCATATGACAGTTTATCAAAATCTAGCCTTTTCTTTAACAATTAGAAAAGTAGATGAAGATGAAAAACATAGAAGAGTTATGCAAGCCGCTGAAATATTAGGACTTGTTCCTTATTTAAATAGAAAACCAAAACAATTATCAGGTGGTCAACGTCAAAGAGTTGCGGTTGGTAGAGCTATCGTTAGAAATCCATTCGTATTCTTGTTAGATGAACCATTATCTAACCTAGATGCTAAACTACGTGGTACAATGCGTAAAGAGTTAATGCAATTACATAATAGATTAGGTGCTACATTTGTATATGTAACACATGATCAAATTGAAGCCTTAACATTAGCTAGTAGAATCGTAGTTATGGCTGATGGTAGAGTTCAACAAATAGCTACACCTAAGGAAATGTTTGATAATCCTGCAAACTTGTTTGTTGCTGGTTTTATCGGTACTCCACCAATGAACTTTGTTAATGGTATTGTTGATAAAGAAGGATTCTTTACAGCTGAAGAAGCATTTGTAACTGATGAAGAAATAGAAACACTTGATGAAGAAGCTAAAGAAAATGCTTTAGCACTTAAAAAAGAAGCTTTAGCTAAAAAAGTTAAAGTATCTGATGAAAAGTTTAATATGCTTAAAAAACAAGGATATTTAGGTAAGAAATTAGTTATGGCCATTAGACCTGAATATATTTGTTTAGATGAAGCAAGGTCAACTGAAAATAAAGATGCAAAATTTGCATGTAATGTTGAATTACAGGAAATGTTAGGTTCATATTATTTAGTATATACTAAATATGTTGGCTCATCTATTATTGCTAAAGTTGATGTTAGGGATGTTAAAGGCAAATTAAATAAGATTAATTTATGTTTTGAAAAATCAAGAATGCATTTCTTCGATTCAGAAACACAATTAAGAATTAAAGATGAGAAGGAGGTTTAGTTATGCAAGACAATGAAGTAAAAACTGAAGTTGTTGATGTTGTTGAAACTGAAACTGTTGAAGTTGAAGAACAACAAGTAGTAGATGTTAATCCTCCTAAAAAGAAAAAGTTTGATTTTCAAAAGTTTTGGGGAAACCTAAAATATGACCTAAAAGGTTTCTTTGTATTAGCTCCTTGGCATATTTCTATGATTTTGTTGATGGTTCCTGGTCTATGTATTGGTTTATTCATGGGTTCACATATAACAGCTATTCAAGTATTGCCTACAGGTTATGATTATACTGCATTTTATTTATTTGCTTTAATATTAATAGGTTGTATAAGTATATTTAATGGTGTTTCTTTTTCAAGTAAACGTTCTACATTCCATGCTACATTTAGTATTATAATTTCAGCAATATTAATATTATTTGCTATATTATATATAAAAGATTATATGAGTTATTTATTTGTGAGAAATTATATTAATACCATTCAACAAAGTAAATTGACATCAATAATCGTTTCTATAGTTTGTGTAGGTATATCTACAGTATCTAACTTGGCTGGATCAATAATGAATTTCTTCTTTATTGATAAGACACTTGAAAAGGAATAAAAATAGAATTTAAGAGGCTTAGATGAAAAAAGAAGAATTAGATCAAAATGATATAGAAAATTATAAAAAACCTAATTTCTTAAACAAAATTCCGTCTTGGCTTAAAATTCTTTTTATAAAATATTGGGCAGCGGGTGCTGCCTTTTATTTTTTTGGAATTGGAAGTTCTTTATTGTGGAGTAGTGATGATGATAGTAACTCTACACTGTTTTTATACATTTGTTTAGTATTAGGTTATGCATTAGTTAGTGAATATATAATTAAACAATTAGTTAGATTAATGCGTACTAGTAGAGATGATACTTTCTACTATAATATGATTAATGTAAAAGGAACTAAATCATTTTTCCTAAATTTAGGTTATGCTTTTATTGTAGTATTACCATGCGTTTATGTATGTGGTTTTGCTTCAGCTAAAGGTTTAATATCTATTTGGGGTTCTGATGTAGATGGTGTTGATCCATTGGTATTTGCGTTAGTTGTTACTTTTGTAGATTTTATTTATCTATTTATTAAAAATTCAATTATGAATTATGTTAAGAAACATAAATTTAATAAAGATAATAAAATTGTTCAGGATGAGGATTTGTAGGTGACAAGATGGAATTTGAAGTGATTTATTTAGGGACAAGATCTTGTACAATAGAATTAGTTAATAATAATGCTTATTTTTCTAATGTAGATTATAGCGTATATATTAATAATAAATTATATGAAGAAAATATTAAAACTAATGTATTTTCAATATATGGTTTAGAACCTAATACTAAATATAGTATTAGTGTTGATAATACTTCTAAAGAAATAAAGACTAAAAAGGAATATGTAACTATAAACGTTAAAGATA
Source organism: uncultured Anaeroplasmataceae bacterium (assembly GCA_964547945.1). Classification (GTDB taxonomy): domain Bacteria; phylum Bacillota_I; class Bacilli_A; order Acholeplasmatales; family Anaeroplasmataceae; genus CALUXS01. Next base: position 19,231 of record CAZJPL010000003.1, on the reverse strand, counting down.
TCGGGGCTGTTGGGGATGGTTTGAATCTAGACACTAATTTCTTGCAGGCGGCAATTGAAGTTTGTCCTAAAGATGGTAGAGTATATATTCCTGAAGGTAAATATTTAACCGGACCTTTATTTTTAAGAAGTGATATAACTATTGAATTAGCTGAAGGGGCAACACTTCTTGGTGTTACTGATAGAAAGTTATATCCTATATTACCTGGAACTATTTATACTACTGATGAAAAAGGTGAATATAATCTAGGTACTTGGGAAGGCAATCCTTTAAGTTGTTTTGCGAGTATTATTACTGGTATTAATGTTAAGAATGTTAATATCATTGGTGAAGGTATAGTAGATGGTAATGCTCAAAATTCTGATTGGTGGATTAATGTAAGAGAAAAAAGAATTGCGTGGAGACCACGTGGGGTATTTTTAAATAACTGTGAAAATATATCTTTTCAAGGTATTACAGTAACAAATACACCTTCTTGGAATTTACATCCTTATTTCTCTAAAAACATTAGGTTTATTGATATGAAATTAATAAGTCCTAAAGATAGTCCTAATACTGATGGTTGTGATCCTGAATCTTGTCAAAATGTTGACATTATTGGTGTTCATTTTAGTGTTGGGGATGACTGCATAGCTATTAAGTCTGGAAAAATATATATGGGTTCTAAATATAAGAGGCCATCAGAAAACTTTAATATTAGAAACTGTTCAATGAACTTTGGTCATGGAGCCGTCGTTTTAGGTAGTGAAATGGCTGGTGGTATTAAAGATATTAAAGTTACTAAATGTTTCTTTAATCAAACAGATAGAGGTCTTAGGATTAAAACTAGACGTGGTAGAGGAAAAGATGCTATTATAGATGGTATTACTTTTGAAAATATCTATATGAATCAAGTATTAACTCCTTTAGTAATTAATATGTTTTATTTCTGCGATCCTGATGGTAAGACTGAATATGTTTGGTCAAAAGAAAAATTACCAGTTGATGATAGAACACCTTATTTAGGTAAATTCACTTTTAGACACATTAAATGCGAGGAAGTAAATTGTGCTGCAGGTGCTTTTTATGGCCTTCCAGAGCAACCTATAGGTGAAATAAACTTTGAAGATGTATCTTTTAGCTATGCTGATAATCCTATAGCTGGCAAACCAGCTATGATGAGTTTTGCTGAAGATATAAAGGGTAAAGGTTTATTATTTAATTATGTTAATAAGGTTAATATTAATAATGTATCTTTTAACAATTTATTAGATAAACCTTATGAATGTGTTGAAGTAGAAAAATTTGAAATTTTAAATGACAAGCAATAGAAAGCTTGTCTTTTATAATAATGTGAGAGATGAAATGAAAGTTTTATTAATTAATGGAAGTCCAAGAAAAGATGGTTGTACAAATAGAGCTTTAGAAGAAGTAGCTAGTACTCTAGAAAAAGAAGGTATAGAAGCTGAAATCTATTGGATAGGTAATAAAGCAATAGAAGGCTGTTTAGCATGTCAGTACTGTTCTAATCATAATGGTAATTGTGTATTTAATGATCAAGTTAATGAAATAGCTAATAAAGTAAATATCTACGATGGTTTTATCTTTGGCAGTCCTGTTTATTATGCTAATCCTAGTGGTCCTTTAATGAACTTCATGCAACGCCTATTTTATTCATCAGGAGCCAAACTGCAATATAAAGTAGGAGCTAGTGTAGTAAGTTCTAGAAGAGCTGGTTCTACTACAGCTTTTGATGTTATTAATAAGTATTTTACAATAAATAACATGCCTATAGTTTCATCTAATTATTGGAATGAAGTTCATGGTAGTAATAAAGCTCAAGTTGAACAAGATATAGAAGGCTTACAAACTATGAGAATATTAGCTAAGAACATGGCTTGGTTATTAAAATCTATAGAAGCTGGTAAAAAAGCTAATATAGAAATACCAGAAAAAGAAAAAAGAATAGCTACTAATTTCATTAGATAATAAATTTATCAACCTAATTATAAATTTAGGTTGATTTTTATTTTTATTTTGTTATAATAAACGTAGAAAAAGCGCTTTTTGCTAAAGAAGAAGGGATTAAGATGAAATTAGATAGAAATTGTTTAAAAAATAAAGTAAGTGGTGTTAATTATCCTTTATACGATGTTGAAAAAGTATGGAAAGACACTAAAGAAAATCCGGTATGGTTACATTTTGGAGCTGGTAATATTTTCAGAGGTTTTATTGCTAGACTTCAAAATGATTTATTAAATCAAGGTTTAACAGATAAAGGTATTATAGCTGGTGAAACTTTTGATTATGAAATTATTGAAAAAGTATATAATCCTTGTGATAGTTTAACTTTAATAGCTAGTTTATCTGCAAATAAGGATCCTGAATATACTGTTTCAGCAAGTATAGTTGAAGGTGTAGCTGGTAATAATTATCCTAGATTAAAAGAAATAGTTACTAATCCTAGTTTACAATTTATATCTTTTACTATTACTGAAAAAGGATATAGTTTGATTGATATTAATGGTAATTATACTAGTTTAGTATTAGAAGATTTTAAGAATGGACCAGCTAGAGGTGTACATGCTATGAGCGTTGTTGCATCTTTGCTTTATGAGAGATATTTAGCTGGTAAATACCCTATAGCTGTTGTAAGCATGGATAACTGTTCACATAATGGAGAAAAACTGCAAGCTAGTATTTTGGATGTTGCTTCTAAATGGCTAGAAAATGGGCTTGTAGATGAAGCTTTTATTACTTACATAAAAGATGATAAGGTAGTATCTTTCCCTTGGTCTATGATAGATAAAATTACTCCTAGACCAGCTAAAGAAATAGAAGATAAATTAGTAGAATTAGGATTTAATGATATATCACCTATTACTACTTCAAAAAGAACTTATATAGCTCCTTATGTAAATTGTGAAGTAAGTGAATATTTAGTAATTGAAGATAATTTCCCTAATGGTCGCCCACCACTTGAAAAAGCTGGGGTTTATATGACTGATAGAGAAACAGTTAATAAAGTTGAAACTATGAAAGTTACAACCTGTCTAAACCCATTACATACGGCCTTAGCTGTTTATGGCTGTTTATTAGGCTATCAAAGTATAGCTCAAGAAATGACTAATCCATTATTAGTAAAATTAATTAATGGTATTGGTGAAGAAGGTATGAAGGTTGTTGTTGATCCTAAAATTATTAGACCTGAAAGTTTCTTAAAAGAAGTAATAGAAGAAAGATTACCTAATAAAGCTATACCAGATACCCCACAACGTATCGCAACTGATACTAGTCAAAAGATTCCAGTTAGATATGGTGAAACTATTAAATCTTATCTTAAATCAAGTGATTTAAAATTGGAGGATTTAAAACATATACCTTTAGCTATAGCTGGATGGTTGCGTTATTTATTAGCTTTAGATGATACTTTAGAAGTAATGGAATTAAGTAGTGATCCACAATTAAATGCATTACAAAAAGAATTGAGTGAAGTTAAAATAGGAGATAAATCTGTTGATTTAACGAATATTTTAAGTAATGTAGCTATATTTGGAACTGATTTAACAAAAACTCCATTAGCTTCTAAGATAGAAGAATATTTTATCAGTTTAATAGCTGGTAAAAATTCAGTAACAAATATATTAGAGAAATATCTAAAATAGAATCCTTTTATAATTTCTATTTTAGTTTCTACAAGCGGGATCCCCAACCGCTTGTTTTTTTTACGTTAAAATGATCCATAACAAAAATAAAATAATTGACTTTTGGGGAACAAATATATAGAATGAATATATAATTATTCCCTAAATATAAGGAGTTAGCTATGAATAATTTTGATAATATTCAAGAATTGTTAAGAAAAAAAGCTGATTTAGAAATTAGATTAAATTTAATTCCATATACAGGAACACCAGAAATCAAGGAACGTCAAAGTGGAAAATATCTATATATGAGAAAACGAGAGTTAGGTAAACTTACTTCCGAATATGTAGATAAATTTTCTGATGAACTTTATCAAATGCTTATAAGATATTCAAGGGAAGCACGAGAATTAAAAAAAGCAATTAGGCATATTGATAAAGAACTTGCGACTTTAGGTTATATTTCAAATGAATTATCCCAAATTGTTAAATTAAATTTGGATTTTGCAAGAGCAAATATGAAAGTTAATATTTATGATCAAGCAGTTTTGGAGGGAGTTGCAACAACTTATCCACAAACAGAAACAATTATTGAAAATGGGAAAGTAAGTGGAATGTTAGCGAGTGATGTGCAGAAAATTTTAAATCTTAAACACGCTTGGGAATTTATTATGGATAAAGATGTCATTCAGGCAAAAACGGATTATTACATTCTTTCATATATTGCAGGTCTTGTTAATGAAGGTTTTTATACCGAAGGCGGAAGAATGAGAGGTGTACCAGTTAAAATTGGTAGTAACTATATTCCACCTATTCCAAATGAAATTGACGTGAAAGAAAAAATAAATAACATAATTGCAAGTAACATCACAAATATAGATAAAACAATCGAATTATGTTTGTATTGTATGAAAACACAAATTTTCAATGATGGAAATAAAAGAGCTGCTATTATTTTTGCGAATCATTTTTTAATCGCACAAGGTGAAGGGTTAATTGTAATTCCAGAAAAAGAAGTTCCAAAATTTAAAAAGTTATTAGTAGAATATTATGAAGGTAAAGATTTTGATATAATTAAATCCTTTATGAAAGAAAAGTGTTGGAAAAAGTTTAGGTAAGAGAAGTTTTAAAATGATTCATAGTTTGTTACAAACTTATGAAAAACTTAAATATAAAACGTAAGCGTCAATAATGTAGCGTATGATAAAAAAATAAGACAGATTTTTATATCTGCCTTATATACTTATTATCCAAAGCAAAGAAAGAACCCAAATTGATGAAACTTTTAATTTTGAAAATATTGGTTTGGAAGAAAAACTAACGCAACGAACACTTTTTAATAACGATTAAAGAGATTAAAATATTCATTTGTAACTTTATACTATAATTTTAGAGTACCAAAAAAAGAACCAGGTTTCCCTGATTCTATTCTAAAATATATTAATCTATAAGAATGGTTTTACCCTTTGGAGCTTGTAATTTAGCTTTAGGAACATTAATAGTTAGTACACCATTATCTAATTTAGCTTTAATTTGTGATTTATCAATATTGCCTACATAATAGTTTCTTTCTAAAGTAGAATATGATATTTCTTGATGAATATATTTACCTTTTTGCTTATTAGTTTCTTCATGTTTAGCAGATACAATTAAATAATCATCATCATAATCTACCTTAATTTCATCCTTATTGAAACCTGGTAATTCGATATCTATTTCATAACTATCTTCTAACTCTCTAATGTCTGATTTCATATCACGTTTTTCAGGTTTAAAGAAATCATTTAAGAATTCATCAATATCAAAGATACTTAAAGCATTATTTTTTCTCATGAAACATCAACTCCTTTTAATCAATTATTATAGTGCTTTTTGTCTTTTCTTCAGGTTTTTTGAATTCAATACTAACTATTAAAACACCATTCTCAAATTTAGCCTTAATGCTATCTTCATCAACTTCACCAAAGTATACTGAACGTTTTTTATTCTTTAAAGAACGTTCTTTTACTATATAATTAATATTTTCCCTTGGATCCTCAGTTTTATGTTTAGCAGTAATATTTAAATAACCACTTTCAAAGCTAAGAGAAATTTCTTCCTTAGTAAATCCTGGTAGGTTCGCTAATAAGGTATATCCTTTATCACTAGATATCACATCAATTGGGAAATCTTCCCTAAAATCATTAAAATAAAATAAATCTTTTAACATTTTAATTCCTCCTCTTTGGCACTCACATTATACCTTTGCCAATTACAATTATATTATACTCTATATTTTGGCAATGTCAACACTAAAGTGCCAAAAATTTTTAAAAAATAAAAAAGAGTAATTTCTTACTCTTTATCTTTAAGATAATTATATAATGATTGATTTAAGTTTTTAAAGGAAGAAGGACTAACTGAAAAGTTTTTAATTCCTATTTTTAAGAATAATTGGGTTGCTTTAGGTATACCAGCTAATTCACCACACATACTTAATTCAATATTATTTTCTTCACAAAATTTAACGACATGAGCTAATCTTTTTTGAAGATCTATAATTAGTTTTAAAGGTATATCTTTAGCTTTTTCTCTATTTATATTATATAACTGAACAGATAAATCATTTGTCCCGATTGAGAAGAAGTCAGCATCTTTAAAATCTTCTATATGTAATAAAGCCTCTTTAGTCTCTAACATCATACCTATTTTTAAAGGAGTAGTATTATTTAATTCTTTTTTAATAAATAATACCCAAGATTTTAAGAAATTAAACTCTTCTTTATTCTCAATCATTGGAAACATTATCTTCATCTTACCATATAAATTAGAAGATATTAAAGCTTTTATTTGATCTTCAAACATATCCCTATTATTAACATAGTTTAGAAATCCTTTTTTATAGGTTTTAAAATAAGGTATTTGCTTATCATCACCTATATCAAAGGTTCTAAAACAAATATCTTTAGGACCTAAAGTTTTAACGGCAGAAGTATATATTTTTTGTTGTTCCTGGGTTGTTAGAGGTCTATTATTATGCATGAAAATAAATTCTGTTCTATATAGACCTACTCCATCAAACTGGTATTTGTTTACTTTATCTAACTCTTCGTTATCAAATATATTAGCGTATAAGCCATAACCGTTATGAGAGAAGGATAAAATATTATTACATTCTTTATTTTTTAATTTAATAATATCTTCTTCCTTAGGTTCTAATATAAGATGTTTATACCTAGTATCCATAATAATATATGTATTATTAGGTATATTTATATTAGTTGTAATATAAGGTATTTCTAAATTACGAGCTAATATAGCTCCATGTGACATAAAGCCTGCAACTTTAGTTATAATGCCTTTAATATGTGATGCATTTTCGAGCAATATAGAAGGAAGTAATTCATCTACAACTAAAATAAAATCTTCTTTTGGGAAGCTATAATGATTTTTAGTCAAGATATTTATAAGTCTTTGAGACATGTCTTCTAAATCATATATTCGCTCTTGTAGGTATCTACTAGTAGAATTTAATAAGTTATTCTTAAACTCTAATATAGTCTTTTTAATAGCTGCTTCAGCACTTAATTTTAAGTCCTCTATTTTATTTATAACAGTATTCTTTAATAAAGTATCATTTAATATTAATCTTTGAATAGTAAAATAGGGAGCTTCTTGGTTTTCTAAATCTTTATTAGCTAAATTAATCGCATCTAAAAAACGTTCTATTTCTAATTTTGGATCAATAGAAGTTAAATCATAGTTAAAATTATCAGTTATTACAAATGTTTTAGCATAACAATAGCCTTCAGATATTATATTAAATTTATTAATAATCATAGTGTTTTCTCCTAGTAACATTTTATACTAAAATAAATAAGTCTTCAATTGAAGACTTATTTTTCTACTATTCTAGATATATTATTATTAGCATCTAAATAAACAGTTCTAATATGATATCTTTCAAAATTGCTCATTATACTTAAGAAGTTTTCATTTAAATTAGTAACACGAGATAATTTTATTTCTCTTAAGAATGATTCATCTATTTTTTCTACTTTAATACCTTTTACTAAAACCTTTTTTTCAGGCATTTCAATAGTACCAAAATCAGTTAATACATAAACATTTAAGATATTACCTAAATAATAATTAATAGTTCTATTATTATCTAAAATACCTTTAAAATAGTATTTATTATTAGCTAAATCTAAAATAAACATTAACTCAACATCAACTTTAGTTTTATTAAGAATGGTTGCGTTAATGACATTACTTTGAGTAGAAGTAGTATCAAGATTCTTTTGTTTAGTGAAATTAATATAAAAGATATAAAAAGCAAATCCAAAGAAAACTAAAGCCATACCATAAGCTCCGAAAGTAGCAAGTAATAAACTTATATCACTATAGACAGTTGTTATAATAGCGTAAGTTAAAGATGCTGCACCTAGTAAAGCTAATACTACAATAGAAATTATAGTAGGAACCTTAGATCTATTTTTAACCGCATTTGCGTATTGTTGTTGACGGCGTGATTTGAATATTCTTTTACCATCAAGTAATAATACTAGACCAGCAAAATAAGCTAAAGCAATAGCTAGAATATTACCACCTTGAATTAAGAAATAAGATTGGTATTCATTAAGTGCGTTATTGCTAGCAACAAAAATAAAATCTTCCCATAAATAATAACATTCAATAGCTATATAAGCTATATTAACTATTGATAGAGCTAATATACTAATTAAATTTCTTTTTTTAGTAGAAAATAAACTAACAATCCATATTATAAGATAGTTGTATATAAAACTAGTGATAAATGTATATAAAAAATTCATAGTGCCTCCTGATTCTTTTCCTCTCCTATAAATTCATACATGTTAGTAGCGTCTTCTTTTTTCACACTAGTATCTAAAGACTTAACTTTAATAGTAATAGTCTTAGTCCCATATATGATAGAGATTAAATCCCCTATTTTAAGTTGATAGGAAGGTTTCACAACCTTCCCATTAACTAAAATTCTTTCGTTTTCAGTGACATCTTTGGCTAAAGTACGTCTTTTAATTAAGCGAGAAACTTTTAAATATTTATCTATCCTCACTAGAAGTTTCTCCGTTTTCTATATCTTTATTATCACTATTTACTTTATTTACTATATCGTTAACCTCTGTATCTTCAGTAGAAGTAGTAGATACTTCAGTTTCTATATTACCCATGAAATCACTAGGTAATTCAGTTAATATAGTTTTATTATCTTGGTCATCAGCTCTCTTTAAATGACCAGTTTCGCAAATTTCATCAATATCTATCTTAGTTAAAGTTTCTACTTTTAATAAGTAATTAGCTATATTATTTAATAAATCTAGGTTAGCTAAAATTATTTCTTTAGCTTGTTCATAACAATTTTCAATTATATTTCTAGTTTCTCTATCTATTTCTAAAGCTATTTGATCAGAGAAATTACGTTCTTTTAAGTAGTCACGGCCCAAGAATACTGAACCTTGGTTAGTTTCATATTGAACAGGACCTAAAGAAGACATACCATATTCAGTTACCATAGCACGAGCTAAACGAGTAGCTTGTTGGAAGTCATTTTGAGCTCCAGTAGTAACATCGTTGAAGTTGATTTCTTCAGATACACGGCCACCTAAATAACCAGTTATCTTAGCAGTAAGCGATTTTTTAGATTCTAGATAATGTTCTTCAGCAGGAATCATTAAGTTATATCCGCCAGCTTGACCACGAGGTATAATAGTTACTTTTTGAACAACACTAGCATCTTCTAATTTTAAACCAATAACAGCGTGTCCAGCCTCATGGAAGGCCACGATTTTACGTTCAGTATCACTGATTTTTCTAGTCTTTTTAGCAGGCCCCATCATTACACGGTCTATTGCTTCATCTATATCATATACTGAAATAATTTTTTTGTTTTCTCTAGCTGCAAGTAAAGCAGCTTCATTTAATAAGTTTTCAATATCAGCACCACTAAATCCAGGGATACGGTGAGCTATATCTTTAAAGTTAACAGTATTATCAAAATGTTTATTGCGGGCATGAACTCTTAAAATAGCTTCTCTACCAACAACATCAGGTAAATTAATAGTAATTTGTCTATCAAAACGACCAGGTCTTAATAAGGCAGGGTCTAATACATCAGGGCGATTAGTAGCAGCCATAACGATGATACCGATATTGCCATTAAAACCATCCATTTCAACTAGTAATTGGTTAAGGGTTTGTTCACGTTCATCATGTCCACCACCCATACCAGCTCCTCTTTGACGACCAACAGCATCTATTTCATCAATGAAGATAATACAAGGTGCATTTTCCTTAGCTGTTTTAAACATATCTCTAACTCTTGAAGCACCAACACCGACAAACATTTCAACGAAGTCAGAACCAGAAATAGAGAAGAAAGGGACATTAGCTTCACCAGCAACCGCCTTAGCTAATAAAGTTTTACCAGTTCCTGGAGGACCTACAAGTAAAACACCTTTAGGTATTCTAGCACCAATTTCCATATATTTACGAGGATTTCTTAAGAAATCAATAATTTCTACTAGTTCCTCTTTTTCTTCATCACATCCAGCTACATCCCTAAAAGTAACTGTTTTTTCTTTAGTTAATCTAGCTGTAGATTTGCCAAAATCAAAGGCTTTACTATTACCTTGAGATCTAAATATGAATATAAAGAATATAATTATAATCACTATTGGCAAGAAGTTAATCAATAAAGTCCAAAATATACTCTCTGATAAAGTTGTATATGTAAAATTAAATCCTAAATCTTCGAGTTTATCAAGTTGAGTTTCACTTAAAACTGAATAAAATGAAGCCTCTGTTCCACCATTATTATAATAGCCAGTTACTTCATATAATGTATAGTTTTCACCACCTGCAGGAGTAGCAGTAGCGGAAATAATTTTGCCTTCTTCAACTAAAACTGTTAATTCGGTATATGTTTTTTCTTCAGTTGAACTGCTAGTTAAACTACTTATAAACGAAAAAACAGCAAAAATCATTATCAATAGGACAATAATAAATAACCAATCGATTCTCTTACGTTTCGGTTGATTATTATTTTCGTTTTGTTGCATATAATCCTCCTAAAAAAATTAGTTATATTTTTCTTTCTTTAAGATGCCAACAAAAGGTAAATTGCGATAAAGTTCATTATAATCAAGACCATAACCAACAACAAAGGCATTAATTATTTTAGTCCCTATATAATTAACATCTACATCAACAAACCTATTTTCTGATTTATCAAGTAAACAACATATAGATACACTAGCGGCATCTCTTTGTAAGAATAATAGTTTAATTAAACTAGCTGTTCTTCCTGTATCTACTATATCATCAACAATAATGACATGTCTTCCTTTAACATCAGTAGATATATCATTTAATATTTTTACATTGCCAGTTGAGCTAGTCCCTTCATAAGAAGAAACTTTTAGATAGTCAACTTGACAAGGTATAGTTATTTTCTTTAATAAATCACTTAAAAAAGGATTACATCCTTTTAATAAACCAATTAAAATAGGTGTTTTGCCTTCGAAATCTTTAGAAATTTCTTTACCTAATCTTTGGCAAATAGAATCTAATTGTTCCTCACTAACTAAAATCTTTTCAATATCTTGTAACATGTTATACCTCACAAATTAAATAACAAAATTTACTACCCTTACTCAGATTTAAGATATCATATATAGCTATAATATCGCCAATTGAATTAGTAATAATAGGGTAGCTATCTCTTTTTTCTTTAATTATTTTCTTATCAATAAAATAATCTTTTAATTTCTTTTTACCAAAATTAAAACTTAAATAATCACCAGGTAATCTAGTTCTTATCACTATTGGTAAATCTCCATCATTATACCATAGTTTGAGATGTTTTGCATTAGGGTTGATTAATTTTTCGGTAAGTGTAAACTTATAACTCTCACTAAATATACCAGTATTTTCTAAATCTAATTTTAAAGTAGTAGTTTCGATTTTAGTATTATCTTTTATATAAGCTCTATCATATCTTTTAACAAACAATGTATCTTTAGATATATTATAATCTATTTGAGGTTTAGGATTATTTATTATCCTAAATATATCCTCAATTAGATTATTACTAGCTTTAATATTATTTTGTTCAAATAGATAATTAATAATATCTTTTTTTAAAGCTATATGTAGATTATTAAAAGTATTTAAATCTAATACTAAATTATTATTCAGATAATTGATAGTATTTTCTCTTATAAAAGAAAATGATTCTTTTAACATAGTAGAATAATTATTAATGCTATTTAAGAAATTAGGATTTTCTTCCTTAAATAAAGGAATAATAGTATGCCTTATTCTATTTCTTAAATAATCATCTTCTAAATTAGATTCATCTTCAAAGTAGAAGATATTATTTTCTAGAATGTAATTATTTATATCTTCTCTACTATAATTTAATAAAGCTCTATAAATAAATTTGTCTTTGTAAGGCGTTAGTTTAGAAATACCTCCATAACCATATAAATTAGAACCAGATATTAATCTTAACATAATAGTTTCAGCTAAATCATCAGCGTGATGAGCTGTTAAAATATATTTAGCATTATATTTTATAGCCAAATCGTAAAAGAAATTGTATCTAAAATTATGGGCATCTGCCTGAAAATTATCTTTACCTTGATAAGTATATTTAATAACTTCACAAGGTATATTATATTTTTTAGCTAAATCAATAATATAATTTTCTTCGATTATAGATTGTTTTCTTTTTTGATGGTTAATATGAGCTATGACAAAAGGAATATTGTTTTTTAATAATAAATCAAATAAAGCCATGGAATCTCTACCACCAGATAAAGCTAAAATATATTTATTATTAGTATTGATTATATTTTTATCTAGTTTAATTATTGTTTTCATTAGTTTTCACCAAAATTAATAAAAAATTTATTAATCAAATGATATCATACATCATTTTAATAGTAAATTGTAAAAAATGGGCTTTTTTACATAATTTCACATTAAATATAAATATTTAATGAAACACATTTGAAATAAAAATTAGACCTTGATATAATACGATTTGGACGTGATAAAATGAATTTAATACTAGCCTCTAGTTCACCTAGAAGAAAAGAATTATTAGAAAGATTAAATACACCTTTTATTATTAAATTTAAGGATATAAATGAAGAATTTAATAGTAATTTATCTGTAGAAGAAAATGTTAAATTAGTAGCTTTAAAGAAGGCTAAAGCTGTATATGAAGATAGTGATTCAGTTATTATAGGTTGTGATACGATAGTTGTTTTAAATAATAAAGTATATGGGAAACCTAAGGATAATAATGATGCTTATAACATGTTAAAGACATTTTCTGGTGTTACTCATGAAGTAATAAGTGGAGTAGCTATATTATATAAAGATATAGTTAAGAATTTTTATGTTAAATCCTATGTTACTTTTAAAGAATTAACAGATAAAGAAATACTTGATTATATAGATACTAAGGAATGTTTAGATAAAGCTGGAAGTTATGCTATACAAGGTATAGGAGCTAAATTAGTTAAAGAATATAGTGGAGAATTAGAAAATATAATAGGTCTACCTATCAAAGAAGTTAAAGAAGTATTAGAGGAAATATATGGAATTTAAAATAGGAGATGTATTAATACCTAATCAGTTTATATTAGCTCCTATGGCTGGAGTTTGTAATGAGGCTTTTAGGCTTATTTGTAAGGAACAAGGAGCCGGGCTTTTAATGGCTGAAATGGTTAGCGATAAGGCTATTGTTTATAATAATAAAAAAACTATTAAAATGACTTATGTTAATGAGTTAGAACATCCAATTTCTATGCAGATTTTTGGTAGTGATGTAGAATCTATGGTTTTGGCAGCGATATTTGTTGATAAGAATACGGATGCTGATATTATTGATATTAACATGGGTTGTCCTGTTAATAAGGTAGCTAAAAAAAGTGGAGCTGGGGCGAGTTTATTAAGAAACCCTAGCTTAATTTATGATATAGTAAGTAATGTTGTAAAAAGTGTTAGTAAACCTGTCACAGTTAAAATTAGAATCGGTTGGGATCACGATTCTATTAACGCTGTTGAGGTCGCTAAACTTATAGAAAATGCCGGAGCTAAGGCAATAACTGTTCATGGTAGGACAAGAAGTGATTTTTATAATTGCAAAGCTAATTATGATGTAATAAAACAGGTAGTAGAAGCTGTAAATATTCCTGTTATAGGTAATGGGGATGTTATAGATATAGCTAGTGCTAAAAGGATGTTTGAGACAGGATGCAAAGCTATCGCGATTGGCAGAGGAAGTTTAGGTAATCCTTTTATATTTAGAGAGTTAGTTAATTATTTTGATTACAACAAAGAAACTCCTAAAGTAACAAATGAAGAAATATATAATACTATAGTTAAACAACATAAATTATTACTTGATTTAAAAGGCGAAAAACTAGCTAATTTAGAAATGCGTAGTCATATAGCTTGGTATTTGAAAGGTCGACCTAATTCAGCTAAAATCAAAGATATTATCTTTAAACAAGATAGTTTTATAGAAGTAGAAAAGATTATTAAAGATTATTTATTAATAAATTAATAAAATATAAAATTTTATAGTTATTGTGTGTGAAAAAATGTAAATTAATTATGTTTGATTGAAAATTAGGTAAAAAAGAGTAAAATTAACTTTGTTTACTAAGTAAAGTTTTGGAGTGTGACAATTAATGTTAAGATTAAAAAATATAACTAAAAAATATGTCACTGGCGATTTAAAGGTAGAAGCCTTAAAGGGAATTAATCTATCTTTTAGAGCTAGTGAATTTGTTTCTATATTAGGTCCTTCAGGTTGTGGTAAGACAACCTTATTAAATATAATTGGTGGTTTAGATAAATATACTTCCGGTGATTTAATTATTGGTGGACGTAGTACTAAAGAATTTAAAGAAAGAGATTGGGATATATATAGAAACCATAGAATAGGTTTCGTTTTCCAAAGTTATAATTTAATACCGCATCAAAGTATATTAGAGAATGTTGAACTTGCTTTAACTATTGCTGGTATATCTAAAGAAGAAAGACAAAAGAAAGCGAAAGCTGCTTTAGATAAGGTAGGATTAAAAGGTTTATATAAGAAAAAACCAGGTCAATTATCAGGCGGTCAATGTCAAAGAGTAGCTATAGCTAGATCTTTAGTTAATGAGCCAGATATTTTGTTAGCAGATGAACCTACAGGAGCCTTAGATACTGAGACATCTATTCAAATCATGGATTTAATGAAAGAAATAGCTAAAGATCGTTTAGTTATTATGGTTACTCACAATCCTGATTTAGCTATTAAATATTCTACTCGTATAGTTAGATTATTAGATGGTGAAATTATAGAAGATACTATGCCTTTTTCTGAGGCTGAAGAAATAGCTGAAGTAGCAAGTTTAGCTCAAGTTAGAGTAACTAATAAACCTGAAAAGGCTAAAATGTCTTGGTGGACTGCCTTTAAATTATCTAGTAAGAATTTATTATCTAAAACAAAAAGATCAGTATTAACTTGTATCGCAGGTAGTATAGGTATAGTTGGTATATCAGCTGTTTTAGCTGTATCATCAGGTGTATCTAATTATATAGATAGTATGCAAGATGACATGTTATCAAGCGCCCCAATAACTATAGCTGAAGAATCATATGATTTAACAGCTTTATTAGGTAATTTAAGTACGGGACAAAAAGTTGATATAATAAAGGAAGCTAATACTGTTAATGTTAATTCTTTAATTGAATATTATGCTAGAATGTATTTAAGTGATAATAGTTTCTTAGTATCTAATAGTATAACTGATGAATATATAGAATATTTAAAAGCTATGCCTGAAGAATATTATAATGTTATGAGTTTTGATTATGGCATAGATATAGTTAATAATATATATACTACATATACTGAAGGAAATGGCGAAACTACAACAAAATCTATTGCCGCTATTAAAGAAACTTATAGTAATGTTTTA
The DNA here is from genome assembly GCA_964547945.1 of uncultured Anaeroplasmataceae bacterium. Taxonomy (GTDB): domain Bacteria; phylum Bacillota_I; class Bacilli_A; order Acholeplasmatales; family Anaeroplasmataceae; genus CALUXS01. The sequence goes on along the minus strand of CAZJPL010000003.1, from coordinate 3,600 downwards.
GAAGAATCAGGATATGGTGACACTTTCTCAAGCTTATTATCAACACTATCTAGTCCGTTATCTCAAAGTTTTTCTAATGAGGAATATATTTTAAGTCAATATGACATTTTAGCTGGTGATGTAGCTACTGAAGCTAATGAAGTAATGATAGTAGTTGATGACGATGATGAATTAACAGATCTACTTTTAGCTCAACTTGGTTATTATACTCAAGAAGAATTTGTTAATTTAGCTAAATCTACTACTGATCAAAGTGTATCTACTAAAACTAAATTTACTTATGAAGAATTATTAGGTAAAACATTTACATATTATACTAATGATTCAGTATACACATATTATGATAATTATGATGCCTGGGTATATAATACTACAACAGATCAAATTACTGATTCTACAGGTTCAATTGAATTACAAGTAGTAGGTATCTTAAAAGCTAAAGAAGACCTATCTTATGGTTGTCTAGATAGTGGTTTTTACTATACTCCAGCTTTAACTGAATATATATTAGAAACTTCAGCTAACTCAGCTATTGTTCAATATGGTTTAGAAAACGCTGATGAAAATGGAAACTTTACATTTGGAACTTCATCTGGTAATTATGATATGGTAACAGGTTTATATGAAATAGAAAATGCTATATATTATAGTCTAACATATTATACTGATAGTAAAGAAAATACAATAACTAGTGTTCTATATTCTAGTTCAAGTAGTAGTTCAAGTTTAATGGCAGCATTTACTGGTTCTAGTTCAAGTACTACTGAATTTGGTCCTACACTTAGAAATTTAGGTGGAGTCTCAACTCCCAATAGTATATCTATTTATCCAGTAAGTTTTGATGATAAAGATCTAGTAACTGATTACCTAGATGCTTGGAACAATGAAGGAGATATAGTAGTAAATGGGGTTACCTTATCTTATGAAGAAAGAAGCAGTGTAAGTTATACTGATAGTTTAGAATTAATTATTACCTTAATTAATGGAATGATTGATATAGTAACTATAGCTCTAATATGTTTTACATCTTTATCTTTAGTTGTATCTTGTGTAATGATAGCTATAATAACTTACGTATCCGTAATGGAGCGTGTAAAAGAAATAGGTGTTATCAGAGCTCTAGGTGGAAGGAAGAAAGATGTTTCTAACTTATTTAATGCTGAAACAGTTATTATAGGCTTCTCATCTGGTATGTTTGGTATAGTAATAACTTATATCTTATCAGCTATAGTAAATGTCATAGTTAATAATTCGACAGGAATATATCCTATAGCTAGTCTTCCAATTTGGCAAGCTTTAGTAATGTTACTTGTAAGTGTACTTTTAACCGCAATTTCAGGCTTTATCCCAGCTAGATCAGCAGCTAAGAAAGATCCAGCTGTAGCTTTAAGGACTGAATAAAAAATGTTAATTTTAACACAATTAAAATATAATCTTACATAAAAATATGATAATTTAACCACTATTCTTTCGTATAATATGGCTACCAACAAAGGAAAGGTGGTTTGACTAGTAATATTTGTTGCGTGTTAATACATACTTTTATAAAATTTACTCTCCTAATAATTATAAAACTAATACGACAAGGTGACTTTTCTTTTCACCTTGTTTTTTGTTTAAAAAATACGAAAATAATAACTAATCTTGATTAGGTATAAAAACTGATTTTTGTGTAGATAGTCGAATTCGTTGCAATTTTTGGCATTTGGATAGTCGAATTCGTTGCATTTTTTAAAAAATATGTTAAAATAACAATGGAATTTATACTATATTTATTTTTTCAATATTATAGGAAGAGAGGTGAAGGTCGAAATTTGTTTTTTCGACAAGTATGTTAGAACGCAAAATATATTTTGAATTATTAGATTGGAAAAATAATAAATCTAAAGAATGTTTATTAATTAAAGGTCCTAGACAATGTGGTAAAACTTTTATAATCCAACAATTTGGTAAAAAAGAATATAAAAGTTTCATATATTTAAATTTTATTGAAAATCCAAGATTAAAAGATATATTTAATGATAGTTTAATGGCTGATGATATTTATAGAAAAATGTCATATTTTATTCCAAATATAAAGTTTATTGAGCATAATACGCTCATTTGTCTAGACGAAATAGAAGAGTGTCCTAATGCTAGGACAGCACTTAAGTTTTTAGCTTTAGATGATAAATATGATGTAATAGCTACTGGTTCTTTGTTAGGATTACATTATAAAGAAATAGTTTCAATTCCAGTAGGCTATGAAAAACATATCAATATGTATCCTTTAGATTTTGAAGAATTTTTGTGGGGATTAGGGCAAACTAAAGAAAGTATTTCATTATTAAAAGAGAATTTTATCAATAAAAATAAAGTAGAAGATTCAATAAATAATTATTTTTTAGAAAAGTTTAAAGACTACATGGTCGTAGGTGGTTACCCAGAAGTCGTAAATACATTTATAAATAAGAATGATTATTATGAGACTTTTTTAGTTCAACAAAAAATTCTTAATAGTTTTTATTATGATATAGAGAAATATTCAAAAAGGACTGAAAAAGGTAAAATTAGACTTTGTCTAGATTCTATACCTAAACAATTAAACAAAGAATATACTAAATTTCAATATAAAATCATTGAAAAGAATGCGTCTAGCAGAAAATATGAAAATTCTTTGAACTGGCTTTTAGACGCTGGAATAATTAAGTTTTGTTATAATGTTAGTACACCTCTCTTTCCTTTAAAAGGATATGAAAAGATAGATGAGTTTAAGGTTTATTTGACAGATATTGGATTATTAACAGCTATGTATGGTTTTCCTTTGAAACAAGCGATATTAGATAATAAACTAATAGGCGCAGTAAAAGGTGGGATATTTGAAGCTGTAATAGCAGATGTTTTGAACAAAAAAAATATAAACTTACATTATTTTAAGAATTCTAATAGTACACAAGAAATAGAATTCTTAATAGAAGATGAGACTTTTGTATTACCTATTGCGGTTAAGTCCAGCAACAATAAAAGTATCTCCCTAGATAATTATATTTCACACTACAAACCATCTAAAGCTTATAAATTTATTTTTGGTAATCTAGGTTACATTAATAATAAATTGACTTTACCTTTATACATGTCAATATTCTTATAAAACAAATTTAAAGGCGGTGATTAATATAATACTTATAGGTTTATTATTTCTTGTTTTAGGTTTTATTTTATTAATGGCATTAATAATATTAGGTATTATATTTTATAATCCTTTTCGATATCCTTATTTTGTAGTTAATATAGATGTTAGTGGAAAAAAGAATATAAGTATGATAGAAGAAATAGAATTATATATTATAAAAAATGGAATAGTTTATTTTGAATCTCATCATACTAAAACAGAGATATGGAAGAAAGATAATTATGATAAAGCTAATAGATCTATATTAAAATTTATTAGAGTTAAACAGTATAATAAAAGTATAGATGATAGTCATGAATTCGTTTTTAATTTAGTGAGAAAACAAAAAAGATATAGACAAAGAAACTATGTAAGAGAATCCTATACTATATCTAATAAAGTAGAACATTTTAGTTGTGATTATAATTTTATATTAAAAAGATATCAGG
>CAZJPL010000002.1:0-54332 GCA_964547945.1 uncultured Anaeroplasmataceae bacterium | reverse complement strand
TATATAAAACAATGCTAAATAATCTTTACCTCTCTTGTCTTTAAAGAGCGTTGTATAAACGTTAAAGTCTACTTTACGCAAACATAGCCGTGAAACATAAGGGACAAAGGTTCGAGCTTCACCAGAATGTTCACAATATAGAGAATTTATTTGTTTTTTTAGTTCACCTAATTCTTTACTAGAGATTTCTAACATAAAAACACCTCCAACAATAATCAATAAATTTAATTCAAATTCAAACTATATAAAAACTAGTAGCCATTTTAACTATAGCAATCATTTCCTAGTTTTGTTGGCATAACTTATTAATCCTCCACTAATAAATCATCAAAAAGTCCTTCATTATAAAATTCGATAATATGTTCTCTTGAAACGCCTTCAAAACCATTTCTAGATAAAAAGTTATCTAAAACCTTAAAATCATCTTCAGTTAATTCAGATACATCCGGTCTTTTAAATTGGTTACCACTTGATGATTTAGAAGAATTAACATTATTTTCAATTAGTGTTTTTGAATAATCAGTTTGTTTATCATCTTTAATCTTTTTATTATATGGATATAATGTTAAATCTATTCCTGTTTCCCAATATACAAGTTGTACAAATTCATAGAATGTTCCTGCTTTAGAATACTTTTTAGTTGTATAGTAATCTAGAATAAAACAATCTAATATATCAGTTGGATTTAATGATAAACCTGCTATCATTAAAAACTGAATTAATATTCCTATATTCATTTTTGCAATAAATGCTATTCTATAAATATCTATTTTCTTAATATTCTTTTGCTTATATAGCTGATCCTTTCTTCTTTTATCATATCCAGCTTTAGTTAAACATTTAGTATCACCATTTACTGTATTTAAATAGTCATCTAAAAAATACATTGGAAATTCATAATGTTTATTATCTATATTTATCATGTTATCTACTTGACTATGAGTGACTTTTATAATTCTTTTTAGATAATCAGTTTTGCTATCTCTAATCTCTAAGTTAAACGCTGATTTACATTCAAAAAATTCCAAGAAATCCATATTAGATAACACTTTAGGTTTTCTTTCATATTTTTCAGGAGATACAACTAAAGTGATGTCTAATATATCTCTATCTTCTTGTTCTTCTTTAAATAGAATATCACTAATAGCTTTCATAGCTGCATTATATGATGCTTTTTGGGTATATGTTTCTAATCCTAATAGGGGTAAACATATTTTAAATATGTTATTATTAATAGTTTCTTCTAATATATCATTATATAGCTTAAGTAAAGCTTTATTTGATCTATCATATTCTTTTAAAGGTGGCTTTACTCTAATAATATATTTAGAGTCTAATTGATTATCTACTTTAATAATTAATATATTAGAATCTATATTATAATCACTATATACTATAGCTTCTCCACTATATTCCTCTATATCAAAAGTCATTTGAAATGGCATATTATTACCTCCTATAATGATCTATATATTAAGTATTATCAATCATAATCCCCACAATTCCTATCTATATTATATTCTCTATTAAATATATCGCTTATTATATCTTTAATATCATATTTATCATTTAGATAATCAATTGCTTCTTTATAATTAAATAACTTTAATTTAAATTCATCAGTGCTATTTTTTTTAATATAAGCTCTAAATTTCTTTATATCATCTATATCTAAATCTTCTTCTTTATATTCTTTTATTTCATGAATTAGTAAATATCTAACTAAAGCATTAACGCTTTTACTATAAACGAAATAAATATTTAAAGTTTTATAAATATTTACTCCTTTATATTTTTCTCCTCTTTCTATACTTAAAATAATCGTATTATTACCAATTCTTTCAGACATTACATTTATTAATGTTTGGTCATCCCTAAACTTAGTTAATACATTTATTATATTACTATCATCTTTAAAATAATTCATTATTTTTTTAATAAACTTACTATTAATATTTTTATAATATGCTTCATGAAAAGCTAAAACCTTACAAAATTGTTTCTTATCAACTTCTTTCTTATCTCCTAGTAATGCACTAAATATGATGTCTATATTTTTTTCATCATACCAAAATAAATCATAGGATTCAGGTGCTGGACGTGTTATATAAGTTTCCATTCTGTATGGTGGTTTAAGATCTTCTGGTAAGAAATCTATATTTGAATAATCTTTAAAATTTCCAATATAATCTACATTCTTACCATCTTTAATAAAATATAAACACATTGCTTCATCAGCCATATCAAAATAATCATAATACTTATAGAAATCATCATCTTTTACTTTCCCTAAAGTCATTTTATCTATAGCTTTAATAATATTTCTAGACATTAAAACAACTTCTCTAACAGATTTAGCATACCAACCAATAGGCATGAATAAGAAATCTAAATAATATATTATATTATTTGGATCATCTTCTGGATATATTTCACACTCATCATCTTGTTCCTTTACTAAATGTTCAAGTTTATATTTTTTTAAATACTTCTTTAATAAATTTACTATCTTATCTACTTCTTCATATATCTTATTTTGAATAATATCAAGACCTGCAATAACAAGTATAGATATAACACTATGTTGACTATTTTTATTAAAGATATCAGTTATTTCATATTTATATCTAGAATCATCTACATTTTCTTTTTCAATCACCTTATAACTTGAAGTAATAATATCAGCCAAAATTGCCCCAAACATTAAATCACCATCCTATAATTTACCTTTTTTAATCATTTTAATTTGTTTATCTTTAGAAGCTTTCTTAAATTTATCACTTAAATGATAACCCATTACATTTACTATAGCATCTAATTGCTCTAAATTAAGTTTATCATTGATATACATAGCTATAAAACTTTTCATTATATCTTCTTTGCTATGACCTTCTGCTTCTAATTGTTTAATTACTTCTTTTAAAGTATCAATATCCATCTAAATTTTCTCCTTTCCTTTTCTAGCTTTATTATATATTCTTAATTATTAAAAAGGTCGCATCGTTTGCGACAAATTTAAAAAATATGGATTATAAAAAATCATTTTCTTAATATTTTTAGATTTTTGCCAAATTTTAGATATAATTGTATTGGATTTTTGTCAAAAATGCCGGTTTTTAATATTGTATTTTTGACAAGCAAACTATATAATACAGTTGTGGAGGTATTACAATGTTAAAAAGGAAAATTAGCTATGATATAGAAAAGTGGATTGATAATAGTAAAAAAGCCCTAATAATATACGGGGCTAGACAAGTTGGGAAAACCTATATCATTCGTTTTATATTGAGTCAAAAAGGAAAGGATTACATTGAATTCAATCTTATTCGCGATGAAGGTATTTTAGACATTTTACATAATTTTACTTCTATTGATGATTTAATTCTTAAACTTTCACTTTTTGCTGATAAACCAATAATACCAAATGAAACATTTATATTTTTTGATGAAATTCAAGAATATCCTGAAATTGTGACAACAATCAAATTTCTTGTAGAAGATGGTAGATTTCGTTACATTCTAAGTGGTTCTCTACTTGGAGTTGAAATTAAAAATATAAAATCTGCTCCTGTAGGATATTTACAATCACTTGTTATGTATCCTCTGGATTTTGAAGAATTTTTACAACTTTTTAATATAGATAAAAAAATAATAGATGAACTTAAAGATTGTTATACAAAAAAGCGTCCTGTAGATGAAATTATTCATAAAAAATTTAATGAGATTTTTAATCTTTATCTCATCATAGGTGGTATGCCTGCTGCTGTAGATGCATATCAACAAACAAATAATATTGATAATGTAATCTTAGAACATAACTCCATAATTGAACAATATAAACAAGATTTCACTAAATATGAGATGCAACACAAACGATTATTTCTTACCCGTATTTATGATATCATTCCCGCTCAACTAAATGAAAAAAATAAACGATTCAATGTATCTGATATTGAAAAAGGAATACGTTACGATAGAATTAAGGATGATTTTTTATGGTTAACTTCTGCTGGTGTTGCCATTGCTAGCTATAATGTTACAGAACCAACATTACCACTTTCTCTAAACGAAAAGGCTTCGCTTTTTAAACTATTTATCTCTGATATAGGTCTTCTTACTACAATGTATGGCAAATCATTAAAATTAAAAATAGTAAATAATGCCACTGGTATTAATAAAGGTGGTATCTTTGAGAATGTTGTAGCTCAAGAACTTATCGTTCATGGTTATAAACCATATTATTATATCAACAAAAAATTTGGTGAACTTGATTTTGTAATTGAACATAATAATCAAATTCTTCCTATCGAAGTCAAGAGCGGCAAAGACTATACACGTCATTCTGCACTCAACAATGTATTAAAAATTAATGAGTACAATATTCCTGAAGCTTTCGTATTCTCATCAGCTAATATTTCCATAGAAAACAAAGTTATTTATTATCCAATATATATGATAATGTTTCTAAATGATACTTTTGAAGATGAAACTATTATACCATTGTCTAGATTTACATTTTAATTTTATAGATACCTAGAAAACATCAAAAATTAATAATTACTTTATATAACAAGAAGTGCTAATAGAGTATAGACCATACTATACAACTATTAGCACTTTATTTAGTATATTAAGCTCATATTTCAAATACTACATTCATATTCATTTTATATTAAAGTACCCTTTTTTTACCATTAGGACTATATTTCTTTTGGTATATCATGATAACAAATTAGAACATCTTTACCTATTTTTATATCATTAAATAATGTTAAATAGTATTCTTCATACCCAGGATCATCTAATTCTAAACCATTATCATCTTCCCAAATTATATCGAATTTTACTTCTTTGTCATACTTTAACAGTTTTTTTACTAATAATATTGCAATCGCAATATCATAAAGACACAACATCCATAACCAAAATTATATTAAAGTGTTCTAAAGTAGTTTAGTATAAAGTTAATAATGCTACAGTTTCTACATGACTTGTTCTAGGGAATAAGTCAAAAGGAGTTACTTCTTCTAATTTATATAATTCAGATAAATATAATATATCTCTTGCTAGAGTAGCTACATTACAGGATACATATACTATCTTTTTAATTTTACTTTTCTTAATAACATCTAAGAAACTAGAATCACAGCCTTTTCTAGGCGGATCAAATACCATTGCATCTATCTCTTTAGATTTAACTGTTTCTTCTATCTTATCTTCACATTTACCTAAAACAAAACTTGCATTACCTATATTATTTAATTTAGCATTTTCTTTTGCATCTTCTATAGCACTTTTAACTACTTCTATACCTATTACTTCTTTAACTAAAGGAGCTATTGCTAAAGTAATACTTCCCATGCCACAATAAGCATCTATTATAGTATCAGTATTATTAGGCTTTAATAATCTCAATACTTCTTTATATAATAATTCAGCCATATTATTATTTACTTGTAAAAAAGTATTAGGTGACACCTTATATTTAATACCTAAAATATCTTCTTTAATATAAGGTAGGCCATTTATTAAGATATTATTATCTGTTAATAATACATTATTATTTAGAGTGTTAATATTTAAATAAATAGATTTAATATTTTCTATTTCTTTTAAGTTTTTAATGAGTTTAGAAAAGTCATAATATTTTGTGACTATTAATACTATCATATAAAGATTGTCTTTAGTCTTACGACACATTAAGGCTCTAAATATGCCTTTTTTAGTTATTTCATCATAGATAGATATGTTTTCTTTAATTAAGTAATTCTTTACTATGTTTAATATTTTATTTAATAATATTGGTTCTATTAAACAATTAGTATTATCTATTACTTCATGACTTCTAGCCTTATACATGCCACATACTATTTCATTACCATATTTAGCAAAAGGTATGATGGCTTTATTTCTATAGTTATAAATGTTATTATCACTTACTAAATTATTAAAAATATAATCTTTTTGTTTAGATATATGGTCTATTGTATTTTTAACTTTAGAAAATTTTATTACTTTTTCTGTATCATAACTTAAATGTCTTAGATTACAACCTCCACAATCATCATATATCTTACAATCTATGTCTATTCTATTTGGAGATGGTTTAATAATATTTAAAATTTCAGCTTGGATTAATTTGCTTAAGACTTTAGTAATTCTTATCTCACAAATTTCTCCTTCTAAAGCTCCTTCAACGAATATTATTTTTTTATTATGATAAGCTATACCCTTACCATCTTTATCAAAACCTTCAATTAAGACTGTTAATATATCATTAGCCTTCATTAGAATCACCTTGATATATTTTAGCTAAGCCTCCTTCAGAGGTTTCTTTTAAACTTCTTGGTAAGCTTAAACCTGTTTCTAGCATAGTACTTACTACTGTATCAAAGCTAATTTTTGCTTCATCAGCATTTATACAAGTAGCTAGAATCGCTGAATCTAGGGCTCTTAAAGCTCCTAGGGCATTACGTTCTATACAAGGGATTTGAACGTATCCGCCTACAGGATCACAAGTTAAACCAAGATTATGTTCTAAAGCTATTTCTGCTGCCCTTTCTATATTTTCTAATTTACCATCTAAAATATAAGTTGCGTAAGCTGCGGCCATTGAAGTTGCGGCTCCGACTTCAGCCTGACAACCAGCATAAGCTCCTGATATAGAAGCATTATAAGCTATGATATTACCTATAATACCAGCTACTTTAAGACCATTTATTTCATCCTCAATGCTTGTTTCATGTGTTTCTCTTAAATAAAAGATAACTGCAGGTAAAACGCCACATGCTCCGCAAGTAGGTGTTGTCACTACTAAGCCACCTGAAGCATTTTCTTCACTTACAGCATAAGCATAAGCCATTAATTTATTAAAATTAGAATATTTAGGATTAGAGAAATAAATATCTTTAGCTTTTCTTTTCACCCTTAATTTACCTGGAAGATAACCTTCTTTATTTATTCCTCCTTTTAAAGCATCATACATTACATCTATTAACTCTTTAAAATAATCATCTAAATCTTCATAGCTATCAATATATTCAACTAAAGATATATTATTTTTTTCTAAATATTTCTTTATTTCTATAAAGCTATTTTCTTTATATAATTCTTTAGGTTTATAACTTTTTTCACCATCTATTTCAATGTTTCCACCGCCTATAGATTTAAAAGTCTTTTTTCCTATTAATACGCCATTTTTATATCCTTCTATAATCATAGTATTAGGGTGTGATACTTCTGTTTTTAAGTCAAATATAACTTCTACATTTTTTATAGTTTCTTTAATAATATAGTCAGTTAAATGACCTTTACCTGTTAAAGCTAGACTACCATATAAATAAACCTTATATAAATCCATATCAGGATATTTATCCTTAAAATATAAAGAGGCTTTTTTAGGTCCTATAGTATGACTAGAGGATGGTCCATTACCTATTTTATATAATTCTTTTAGAGAATACATTAATAATCAGCTCCCTTAAGTTCCATAATCGCATCTCTTACTTGAGCTGCCATTTCAAAATTTAATTCTTTTGCGTATTCTAACATTTCTACATTTAATTGTTCAATTAATAATTCTTTTTCAGCCTTAGTCATCTTCTTATTCTTAGGCTTAATATCTTCAGTAGATTTAATTTGAATTTTTTCAGGTATACTCTTAACTATAGTCTTAGGTATTATATTATGTTCTTTATTATATTCACTTTGAATTAATCTTCTTCTTTCAGTTTCTTCAATGGCTTCTTTCATAGAAGGTGATATAGTATCCGCATACATAATAACCTTACCATTAGCGTTTCTAGCCGCTCTACCTATTGTTTGAATCAAACTTCTTTCACTTCTTAAAAAACCCTGTTTATCAGCATCTAAAATGCATACTAAACTTACTTCTGGTAAATCTAAACCTTCTCTTAATAAGTTAATACCTACTAAAACATCATATTTACCTAATCTTAAATCTCTTAAGATTTCTAAACGCTCTAAAGATTTAATTTTAGAATGTAGATAAGCTACTTTTAAATCTAGTTTCTTTAGATAACTTGTTAAATCTTCACTCATTTTAATAGTTAAAGTGGTAATTAATACTCTTTCATTTTTCTCTACTCTCTTTTTAATTTCAGCATAAATATCATCAACCTGACCTAAGGTTTCTCTTACTTCTATTATTGGATCTAGTAAGCCTGTAGGTCTTATTATTTGTTCAACTATTGGGTAATCTTTTTCATAATCACCTGGAGTTGCTGAAACAAAGATAGCCTTTTTAATATGCTTTTCAAACTCCTCAAATTTTAATGGTCTATTATCTAAGGCACTAGGTAAACGAAAGCCATAATCTACTAAGGTTTGTTTTCTTGATCTATCTCCGTTATACATTCCTCTTACTTGAGGTAAGGTAACATGAGATTCATCTACTATCAATAAAAAATCATCACCAAAAAAATCAATTAAGGTAGCTGGGGTTTCTCCTTCTTTTCTTAAAGATAAATGTCTAGAATAATTTTCTACACCAGGACAAGTTCCTATTTCTTCTAGCATTTCTAAATCATATTTAGTCCTATTTTCTATTCTTTCGGCTTCTAGAGGCTTATTCTCATTTAAAAACTTATGTTTCTGAATCTCTAATTCTTGTCTTATTCTCTTTAAGGCTTCTTCTAATTTTTCTTTACTAGTCATAAATAAAGTTGCCGCAAAGATATTTACATATTGAACCTGTGATATAACTTGACCAGTAGTTATGTCAAATAAAGATATTCTTTCTATTTCATCATCAAAAAAAGATATTCTAATACCAGATTTATGTTCTGATGGCTGAATTATTTCTAAGATATCACCCTTAGATCTAAAACTACCTCTTTGAAAATCAAATTCATTGCGACTATATTGCATACTTATTAATTTAAGTAACAATTCTTTACGATTATATGTTTCTCCTACTCTTAGGCATATCATAGATTTCTTATATTCTTCAGGATCACCTATACCATATATACAGGATACTGAGGCAACTACTATAACATCATCATAATCAATTAAAGCTGCGGTTGCGCTATGGCGCATTTCATCTATTTCTTCATTTATTTTAGCATCTTTTTCAATATATGTATCAGATGCTGCAACGTATGCTTCAGGTTGATAATAATCATAATATGATATGAAATATTCAACATGGTTATTAGGAAATAAAGTTTTTATTTCATTATATAACTGACCAGCTAAAGTTTTATTATGAGCTAAAATCAAAGTCTTTTTACCATATTTAGCTATTATATTAGCCATAGTAAAAGTCTTACCTGTACCTGTTGCCCCAAGTAAGGTAACTATATTATTACCAGTTTCCAAATTATTAATTATTTCATCTATTGCCTTAGGTTGATCTCCTGTAGGTTTATAATCAGATACTAAATTGAATACGCTCATAATTTAAAACTCCTCAACATTAACTACTAAATTTTAGCATAAAATTATAAATAATAGTAGTGATTAGAAAAGAAAAAAACTTAGGGAAAACCTAAGTCTTATTCTACTTGAAAATTAGTTTCTAAAGCTCTATTTTTGCCTAGTACTGTATCAGCTATATTTTTACAATGATCTCCTATACGTTCTAGATTAGAAAGCAAGTCTTCATAATAATCTGAATCAGTATATGAACATAAACCAAGCTCTAATCTATGAGCATGTCTATTATGTAATACTTCTTCCATGTTATCTACTTCTTTTTCAGTATTTGATACTATAATAGCTTTATCAGTATTCCATTCCTTAATAGCTTCAACACTACTTGATACCATTATTTCTACCTTGTCAAACATTTGTTCAAGGTCTTGTAGGCAATCTTTTGATAATTCTAATTTTCTTTCATATCTATCATGATAGAACTCACAAATATTAGAACAATGATCTCCTATTCTTTCATAATCTTTTATCGTATCTAGATATTTAGATATTTTAGCCATATCATTAGAATGAATATTTTCTAAAGTTATATTAATTAAATAATCATGGATTCTCTTATCAAATAAGTCTATTGTATCTTCATATTTCTTAGCTTTATCTTCTATTTTTGTATCAGATATAGAATATTCTTTAACTAATTTAAAATATGAATCTACAACTTCACCCATGTAATCTAAACATTTAGCTACGTATTCTATAGCTAATGAAGCTGATTTTTTTATTAAAGAGAAGTCTAATAATCCATTTAGTAGTACACTTTCTTTTTCTTCCGCACTATCAGTATCTTTAACTACCTTACATATTAATTTACATATTGGTTTAATAAACCAGAATAAAATGAAAGTTGTTACAACATTAAAGATAATATGAGCGACAGCTATAGTCATAGCTGAACTACCACCTAAAGCATTATCTATAGGTGTTAAGAGTAACACAAATGGATATAGTAAACACATGAATAATATAGCACCTAAGACATTAAAGGTAGCATGAAATACTGCCGTTCTCTTAGATTCAGGTCCACCACCTATACAGGCAAGTACCGCTGTAATAGTTGTCCCGATATTAGCACCTATCATAATAGGTATAGCTCCCATTAAAGACATGCTAGAAGCTGCAAATAAACCTTGTAATATACCTATAGAAGCTGATGATGATTGAATTATACCTGTAATAATTATACCAATTAATAAACCTAAAATAGGCCAATCATTAAGAGCAGTAAATAAAGCTTCGGTTTGTGCTTCATAAGTAGTTATTAAGTAGTTTAGGCCACCATCCATTAATTCTAAGCCAAAGAAAAGTAGACCAAAACCAAGTATTACCTTACCAAAATCTTTAATTTTACGTTTATTGACAAAAAATATTAATACGGCACCTATACCTATAAACAACAAAGATACTTGACCTATATCAAAACCAATAATTAAAGAAGTAATAGTCGTACCAATATTAGCACCCATAATAATACCTACAGCTTGAGCTAAGGTCATTAAACCTGATCTAACTAACCCAACCGTTAATGCTGTAGTCCCTGATGATGATTGGATTACTGCAGTTAAACCAGCCCCAACCAAAATACCTTTTAAAGGTGTATTAGTAGTTTTTTCTATTATCATTTTTAATTTAGAACCCGCTAAATCTTTTAAAGAGTCCCCCATTAAATTAATGCCATATAGAAATACTCCTAATCCACCGACAACAAGTAAAATACATTCCCAAATATTATTTGCTAACAAAGTTGCTTCTAAAATCATATTATTTCCTCTTCACACAATGTTTTACAATTCATAATAATTTTACAATATATTTAAATTCTTTACAATCTTTAATATTAACCTTCTAAAGCCTTTTTAGCTAATTGATCAGCTAATTCATTATACTTATTTCCAGTATGACTTTTAATTTTAACAAATTCTACTTCTACTTTATCTTTTATCTTAAATATAAAGTTAGTATATAAAATAGCTATTTCAGATTTAGCTTCCCATTTATTATTATACCACTTTTCTATACCTTCATAATCATAACATAATCTTAATTTAGTTATATTATTCTTATAACAATAATTTAAGATATAGGCAGCTCCTTTAATTTCACCAGCTACATTATGATATTTAGATAATTCATCTTCATCATAACTCTTATAAAATTGTTTTATAGTATTATCTATTATTAATACTCCACCAAAAGAATAACGCTTAGTCTTTTTATCATAACTACCATCTATATAACAAGTAGGTATATCATATACTTCTTTTATATCATGCAAATAGTTATAGGCATCTTGATAATTATTAAAACTTTTATATACGGCTCCTTTATAGCCAGAAACATACTCTTTGCATTCATCCCAAGAATTAAATATTCCTGTCTTTACGCCGTTTTTTATTACATAATACTTCATATTTTTTCTACTATTTCAAATAACATTTCTTGACTTTTTAAAGCCATGTAAGATTCAAATTTATTATAATTTTCTATCTGATTAGTATCATCTACTAAATCAGATATATATCTTATAACTATTACAGGTACACCTAAATGACTAGCTGTATGAGCTATAGCTGTACTTTCCATCTCAAAACAATAAACTTCTTTTGTTGGTAAATATGGCATAGATGTAACAAACTTATCACTAGTTAAAGATTTAATAACTTTATATTCATGATTATGTTCTTTAAATACTTCTTTTACCTTATTTAATAAATTAATATCAGTTTTAAAAAATAATTCTTCACCTGGAAGTCTACCTAGCTCATATCCATAACAAGCTACATCGACATCACCATAACATAATTCTTCTATTAAACAAATATCACCAGTTTTAAGAGGTTTCATTCCCCCAGCTATACCAGTAGATATAATAATATCAGCTTGAAATAATACTTTAAGTAATGTGGTTGCAATACTAGCATTTACCTTACCTACACCTGATTTAACTACTACTATTATCTTATCTAAATATTTTATCTTATAAAAGCTAAGGTTATATTTATCTATCTTTTCTACATCTTTACCCTTATTAATAATAAGCTCTACTTCTTTATCCATAGCGCCTATAATACCTATAGTCATTATTTATTACCTCTTATTATCTCATTAATTCTACTTAATATTACCTTTAAAGCAACTTCATGTGATCTATCATTAGGAATAATTATATCAGCATATCTCTTAGTAGGATTTACATAAGCTTCATGACTTGGTTTAACAGTGCTTAAATACTGTTTTATAACAAAATCTTGAGTTCTACCTCTACTAACAGTATCTCTTTCTAATCTTCTAATAAACCTAATATCATCATCACATTCTACATATATCTTAATATCAGCTAAATCTCTTATTTCTTTATCATATAAAGCAAGTATTCCTTCTAAAATAATAACTTTCTTAGGTTCTACTAAAATATATTCATTTTCTTTACGATTATGAGAAATAAAATCATATACTGGTTCTTTTATACTATTACCAGCTAATAATTCTTTTAATTGTTTATTCAATAATTTCATATCAAATGAATCAGGATGATCATAATTAGTCTTCATTCTATCTTCTATAGATAAATTAGATTGATCATTATAATAATTATCTAAACAAATAATACCAACTTCTTTTTCATTTAAATCTTCCATTAAATTATCTACTACTGTAGACTTACCACTAGCACTACCACCAGCTACTATAATTAACATACTTTTTTTCATATACTTCTCCTACTTTGGCATTTTTATTTTAATAATTAAATTACCCGATTTAGTTTTTCCTATATTATCACTTATTAAAATTCTACCATATCCTTTAATACTTAATAAATCATCTATCTTAACTACTTTATCAGGACTAGTAATAACTTTATGATTTATCTTAATAAGGCCATCTATAATCATATCTTTAACTTTATTACGACTAATATTTAAACTGCTTGATACGATATTATCTAATCTCATGCTAGAAACAAAAATAGTATTTTCCTTATATTCTATTTGATAATCTATTTCACCTTTGTATTCTTCTAAATAGATAAAAGTCCTACCAACTTTATTTAAATTATCTAATACATAATCTTTTAAATGTGATGATACAAAAAAATAATAATCATTATCCTTAGTAATAATATCTCCTATTACTTCTCTTTTTAAACCCAAACCTAGTATACTACCTAATATACTTCTGTGAGTCAATTTATCTTCCTTAGATATTATTTTAATAGTACTTATTTCAAAATCCCTTATATCTACATCTTTTTGACTTATAATAGCTCGCTTATATTCACTATTGCTATAGCCACCATAAAATGAGACTCTTTCTCTATCATTTTTCTTAAAACAAGATGATAAAAGAGATTGTTGTTCAAGATTATAAAAAGGTAATAAGATATGATTATATTCATCTACATCTTCTTTTAACTTATATATTCTATTTTTTAATGCTTCTATCTGATCCATATAAATACCTATAATATTTTCACAAAAATAAATCCCTATTATGAAAACACAACAAGGATCAAATTTAAGAAAATTATACCATAATTATAAAAATTAGAAAATATAAAAACTTGGCTTTTTAAAGTATTTAAACATACTCTCATACCAAGTTTATGTCTTTAGCTAATATAAATATATTTTTAATAAATCGTAGGTAAAGATTGATCTATAGGTCTTGGATATACTTCTTTAACAAAATCTAATTTATACAATTCATCAACCATCAATTTATTTCTTAAGTAATATTCTATAGCATTATATTCTAAATCTAATTCATACAAATCTTCATAAAAACTATCATGTATTGTAATAACAAAAGTATCTGCATCTATAAATCCATGATAATACACTTTATATTCTTCACCATTTATTTCAAAAGTCTTACCAATAATATAAGCTTGATAATTATAATTAATCATACTAGGCTTTATATCAATCAAAAGATAATTAGCAAATCTATATAGACTAGTATCTATATTATCAAAATCAAAAATAATTTGTGTATCATCTAATTCTTCTACACTATAATCTTTAGTCAATACTTCTACTTCCTTAAATAAGTCTTCTTCTAATAACTGATTAGCTAATATTTCTAATTCATCTAAATCCAATTCTTCACCTAGTTTCATTACTATAGTCTCATAATTTAATTGATGACTAAAACTTAATATTATATCGGTACTATTAACACTATATGTATAACTATTATTCTTAAAATATGACTCTAAATCATTATTAACAAAGTTATTATCTATCTTCAATACTATATAACCCGGTATTATATTATTCTCATCTACATCTTTATTAAATTCTACCTTGTCTTCTAAATAAGTACCAAAAGATAAGAAAGTAGTAGTTTTAGAATAACTATTACCATTTCCATAATTCCTCCATTTCGAATAGTAATCATATAATCACTTTATTTGTAAGCGTCAATAATGTAGCGTATGATAAAAAAATAAGACAGATTTTTACATCTGCCTTATATACTTATTATCCATAGTAAAGAAAGAACCTAAAAAAAGTGGTTCAAGACCACTTTTAATTTCTATTACTATGAGCAAGTACTACTAATATTAACCTTAGTATTTGAATATAGATATAAATTAAAGATATGATTAGTCCTAATGAAACTGACCATTCTTCGTTTTTACCACAACCAGATTGTACAACGTAATTTGCTTCATCAAAATTGAACATTAAAGTTATTGCACCATATAGTAATAAGAAAACTAGAACAGCTATTAATACACCTATACTAATGCCAGAAAAATCAATAAACATATACATTATTGAAGTAAATAATGTTAATACTATAGCTCCAATAGATAAAGCATAAGCTAATTTTCTACCAAATGAACCTTGTCTAAATACGCCAGTGGCATATAACAATAACATTACACCAAAGATTAAAAGAGTAGAAAATGAGGCAATTGTTCCAACACCTGGGAAATACATTTCACAGATAGCTGAAATTGTGCCTAAAAATAAACCTTGACAGATAGCATAAATAGCACCACAATACTTAGCAGTTTTAGCTGATATTCTACCTATCATAGCTGCGATAAATCCAACAAATACTGCACCTACTAAGGTCATATATAATCCTAAAGCATTAGACACATAATTTGTTAGATAAAATGCCATTACTATAGCTGATACTACTGTAAGGCCTAGTAAAAAACCTGTTTTAACAACTATACCTCTATAACTAGCGGCATCTACATCTTCATAATGAGTAGTGCCAGTTTTTATCGTAGAAAATACAGGGTTTTGATTTCTCATTCAGAGACCTCCTTTTACAAGCAAATTATAATTAAAAAACATATAATTGTAAATGTGTCAAAGGTATTTTACATAATTTCACACATTAGAGGCAAATAACCCAAATTCTTCTTGTGGATCTTTTTCAGGTAGGTCACCAAAGACATGCATTAATTCAAAATCGCTATATATTGTTTGATTTAGTTTAGTTCTTCTAGCAACATCATTCTTTGAAGAGAATGGTTTTAGTTCTCTTTGATTAACTATATCAGCAGCTACTGATTCACCTAGACCATCTACTGCCGCAAAAGGTATTCTTATGCCATTTTCTTCTACTTTAAATTTAGTAGCTTCAGATAAATTAATATCTACAGGTAAGAATTTAATACCACGACAAGACATTTCTAAAGCTACATATAAGGCATTTAGTAAATCATCATCGACAGCTGTCCTATCCATTTTATTATTTAATTCATCTATCATAGCTCTTATAGCTAATTTACCACCAATATAAGCTTTAACTGAATGAGATTTAGCTCTTATACTTAACCAGGCAGCATAAAATACTTCAGGACTATATACTTTAAACCAAGCTATTCTTAAAGCCATTAAAACATAGGCTGTAGCATGAGCTTTAGGGAACATATATTTAATTTGTTCACAAGACCAAATATACCAATTTGGAACTTTTTTCTCTTGCATATAAGCCTTGTATTTCTCCCATTTTTCTGGATTTTGTCCTATTTTACCTTTTCTAACGAACTCCATTATCTCAAAAGCCTTAATAGGTTCTAGGTTAGCATATAATAAATAAACCATAATATCATCACGACATCCAATAACATCGCTAAATGGTATTTGACCATATTCTGTACTACCATTTACTAAATCTTGAGAATTACCAGTCCAAATACCTTCACCATGAGATAAACCTGATATTTTTACAAGTTCAGCGAATGTCTTAGGTCTAGTCTCTGATAATAATTTTCTAACAAAAGATGTTCCTAACTCTGGTACTCCATATGAAGCTACAGGAGAATCTATATCTTGTTCTTTTAGACCTATGACATCAGTAGATGAGAATAATCTATAAACATTTTTATCATCTACAGGTATATCTTCTGGTTTGGAGAAAGGATATTTATCTTGATGTTCATTAACATAATTCATTAAATATTTAATCATAGTAGGATCATCATGACCTAAAATATCTAGTTTTAATAAATTACTTTCGAAACTATGGTAATCAAAATGAGTTGTTCTCCACTCATTTTTTGTATTATCAGCTGGATATTGAACAGGTGTTACATCATAGATATCGTGATCGCTTGGTATAACTATGATACCGCCAGGATGTTGACCTGTAGTTCTTCTTACACCTACAAGTTTAGTAGCTATTCTATCTATTTCACTCGAACGTAAATTAATTTTCTTACGCTCACAATAACCTCTTACATAGCCAAAAGCATTCTTATCTTGAAGCTTTGAGATTGTACCACCTCTAAAGGCGTGATCTTCTCCCATTAATTCACCAACATATTTCATAGCCTTAGCTTGATATTCTCCACTAAAGTTTAGATCGATATCAGGTACTTTATCACCATTAAAGCCTAAGAAGGTTTCAAAAGGTATATCATGACCTTCCTTACCTAATTTTTCACCACATATAGGACAAACTGCATCAGGTAAGTCAAAACCACTTTCTACCTTATTTAAGACATCCATAAATGGTTTTTCTATATCTTTTATACCATATTCCTTAATTTCATCATCACTCATTTTAAAGACATGAAATTTACATTTAGGGCAATGATAATGAGGGGCTAAAGGATTAATTTCCGTTATTTTCATCATAGTCGCGGCTAAAGATGAACCAACACTACCACGAGATCCTACTAGATAACCAGCACTTAGAGAATTTGCAACTAGTAAATGACTCATGTAATAAACTGAGGCATAACCATTAGATATAATAGAATTTAATTCTCTACTAATTCTTTTTTGAACTATAGGATGAGGATTATCTCCATATATCTTTTTAACATTTTCGTTAACTATTCTTTCTACTTCACCCTTTATACTAGGAACATGTAATTTATCCTTAAATTCATCATCTTTAGGAGCGAACATCTCTTTAGGAAAAGGTTCTACATGTTCTATCATATCAGCTATTAAATTAGTATTAGTAACTACTATTTGATAAGCCAAATCACTTTCTAAAAAACTAAATTCAGCAAGCATTTCATCAGTAGTTCTTAAATGTAAATCAGGAGCTTCTTGATATCTACTTAAACGATGTAATCTACCACCTATTTGAGGTGAATTAATTAAAATATCATGATATTTTTTATCATTAGGACTAATATAATGACTATCTGAAGTAGCTACTACTATCTTACCTTCTTCTATTGAAGCTTTTATTATTTTATTTATAGCTTCAATTATTGAATCTTTTCCACCCGTTATATCTTTAAATAAATGACGATATACAGTAGGTGGTTGAACTTCTATATAATCATAATATTTAACTAATTCTTTTAATGTATCATAATCACCATTTAAAGCTTCTTCAAATACTTCTCCGTTTGAACAACTTGAACCAACAAGTATTCCTTCACGATACTGATCTAAAACACTTTTTAATAATCTTGCCTCATCAGCACAATGCACAGTCATAGCATCTGAAATTAGTTTATATAAGTTTTTAAGGCCTGCTTGATTTTTAACTAAAATATTAATATGGCTTGGTACTACATATCTAAATAATTCATCATTAATTAAATTGTTAATATCACTATAATTAGTAATACCTTTATCAAACATTTCTTGTAACATAAGAGTAAAACATTCAGCTGTTACTCTAGTATCATCTATTGCTCTATGATGTTGAAGTTGTTTAACCTTATAATATTTAGCTAATTCTTTTAGATTAAAAGCTTTTACATCATTATGATGCATTGTTCTAAATAAGTTTAAGGTATCTATTACAGCAAATTCTTTATCTTCATATCCTAAACGCTTTAAATTAGCATTAATCATTCCAATATCAAATCTAGCATTATGAGCTACTAAAATACTACCTTCAACAAACTCTAAGAATTTAGGCATAATTTCTTCTATAGTTTTAGCATCTTTAACCATATCATCAGTAATAGATGTTAATTCACTTATCTTATCTGATATAGGCATCTCTGGATTAACAAAGGTTTCAAATGTTTCAAGTTCTTGATGAGTATTATACTTAGTAGCTGCTATTTCTATTATTCTATCATTAGAATGACTAAAACCAGTAGTTTCTAAGTCAAATATAACATAAGTAGCTTCCTTTAAATTAATATCTTTCTTATTAAAAGCTATTAATAAGCTATCATCCTTAACAAAATTAAGCTCAGTTCCAAATATAGGTTTAATATCATAATTATGCATAACATGAGCAATTTCGGCTATTGAATATACCCCGTCATGATCAGTTATTGCTATAGCCTTATGACCCCATTTACTTACTATATCATAATAATCTTTTATTTCAGCTAAACCATCTAAAGCACTAAGCTTAGAATGAGCATGTAATTCTACTCTTTTTACTTTAGCTTCATCAACTGTATCATTTTCTTTTCTTATGCCTAATAAATCAATCTTTTTAGCCATTATAATAACATTTTTAGCATACGGATCATATTCAGCTGTCCCAACTACATTTAACATTTGATTAGGTTGGAGATTTCTAAATACTTCTATTTCTTTTTCTCCTCTTAACCATTTCTTAACAATAATAGAATCAGTTTCATCAGTCATTTTAATTTGAGCCAAATTAGAATTAGTAAAAGTTCTTACCTCAGAATGAAATATATATCCTTCTATATTAAACATATTAATACCTTTAGTATTAACATAGGTAGATAAATCATTAGATGTTTGAGGTATAGAAGATATAGGAGTAACACTTAATTTAGTATAATTCTTATAATTCTTACTTTCATTAATAATCTTTTGATTTTCTTGAAGTCTTCTAGCTTCATTATTCATCTTTTGAATTTCAGCTTCTTGTTGAGCTTCTAAATTCTTAATTTCATCAGCTATACTTCTATTAGGATCTTGTTCAAAATATATATTAATAATTAACCCTTGTTTTCTAAATTCATCTTCTATTTGTTCTGCTAAATTACCTATACCAACAGCATCACTTTCGATAGTAAAAGTAAAAGTATAATCTGAATAACTAGGTGTATTATTTAATATAGCTTTAAATCTAGGATGAATATCAGCTAATTTATTTAAAATATCAACCAAATATTCTCTTAAACTATTTTCATCTAATACTCTATTTAAATAACTAATCTTCAGTTTTACCTTTACTTTATCAGCCTTAAAAAAAGAAACTATTGTTTCTTTTAATAAATTATATTCTTTTAATTTCAAAGGTTTATTTAATACAATTTCAATACTTAATTCCTGTCTAATTTTATCAAATGATACACTCTTTAATTCATAAGGATTTGAGCTAAAATCAATTTGAGTATCTAAAAGTATATCGTTAAAACTCATGATAATCCCCCAATATAAGTTCTAATTTTTTTATATTTTAAAAATGAATACATGTTTAGCTCCTTCCTGTCAAATAAGATTTTTATTACTATTAAATAATACCACAAGACAAACTTTTTTCAAGGAGAAAACACTTTTTAAAAAACATTATAAAGTAATAAAAATCTACCAAAAGTTGGTAGATTTTATTAACATTCATATAATTATTTATACTTTTCATCTAATATATCCCATTGCTTAATAATTGTATCAGCAAATATTAATTCTTTACCAGTCCAACCGAATAATAAATTAGTTCTATAACCATATTCAGGAAGAACACTATTATTATAACCAGCTGTTTGAACTGAAAAGATATTTACCTTAGGATTAACCATTTTACGATATAAATCAACAAGTTTCCAAGTTTCGTCACTATTTAAGTTATATTTGTCTAGCCATTCTTTACAATCATTATTACTCCAATAACCACATAATCTTTCATGTCCTTGTTGCATGTCAGAGAAAATAAAAATGTTATCCCAGTGTTCTTTTTTATCTATAGCTTGAGTTAATAATAGATATAATGGGTTTTCTGTTCCACCACCACAACCTTTTCCATTTAAAAGTTCTGTTTGAGTTAAAACCCCATTCCTTTTAGAAATAGGAATTATAGAAAGGTTTTCATTAAATCTTCCAACATATCCTTCATCGCTATTTTTAGCAATAATAACAGAAGATAAATTATCGATTTCATAAATTCTTACACTTCCATAACTGGAGTTAAATGTGTCACTAGTAGAGCCAGAAATATCTGATAAGGCTATAGTTCTACCCTTAAGTTTAGGCATATTATCTAATGAAGTATCCATACACTCATTTAGGCAGTCCATTATTTCAATTTGGAAGTTTATATCGCTATTCCTTTTAACTTGCATTAAAGCAGAATAATATCTAAAAGGAAATTGTTTTGATTTTAATACACCATTTTTTAATTTAGTTAAGACTTTATTTAATAATTCTCTATCATCAATTTCTTTAAATATACCAACTAAATTTCTTAATGTTGCCATATAAGGCAAGTCTATTTGCAATAAAATTTCTTTCCAACTCAAACCACTTGAACGTAATTGTTCCCAGGTTTTATCTTCTTCTTTAACTTCAACCTTACCATTTTTCATAAGTTCATTAATAATTTCATTATTAGCATGACTTACTCTTATAGTATCAATTAAGCCAATATCGGAGTTTTTATACTTGTTAACTTCATAACGAGATAAACTTTCAATTTTTCTTTTCCAAGCCCTTTTTAAGATATTTGGTAAGTTATTTTTATCTTTTTTTAAATAAAGATAATATGTAAATTGACTCGCAGGTTCATCGCCTCTAAGCATAACATTATTTTCGATTTCAGCAAATAAATTAGGATATTCTTCAGAAAACTCAACTCTTTTAGGATGAATTGCAGCACGCACCATAATAATTTGAGGATTTAATCTTATATAATATTCTTGACGCAATTCTTTAGCCCATAAAATAGTTCCTTTAAAATCATAATCTAAAGAAGCATCAATTATTCTTTCCATATATTGACTAGTTTTTTCAATGTCATCTATTTGAAATATACTATGTTCTTTAAATATATCATTTACATAAACTGTTGAGTCAGTAACACCTTCTCTATAATATTGTGGTTCTCCAAATATACTTGAAGCACTAACCATCTTTAGCGTATCTAATGGATTAATCTTATAAGATATGCCACCTTCAAAATTTATAACAGGTTTGGCTATTTTAAGCCCTCTATCATTCTTAACTTCATTTATAATTTTTTTATTCATAATTAACCCCCTAAAATTAAAAAATAAGTCGTTAGACTTATCAAAATTAAAAGAAAATATCGTGAATAACTACTCAGACTAATATCTTCTCAAAACGAGAAGTGTTGTGGTTTCAATACAACAAAAAATATAATAATGGAGAAACGAAGTAAGTCTGATGACCGCTACGATAATTTATTTTATAAGATAAGCCGTGAATTTTATATTAGACTTTTTTAAGCATTGATAACTAATCAACGAAGTATGTGACCGATACGAAGTAAGTCTAATATCCGCTACAGCATATTTCATATATTGAGATGCCTCACTGGTATTATACAATAAAACTTTTAATTTTAAAAGTACTTTTTTTAACTTTTTTAGTTTATTTTTTTATATAAGTAAAAAGTGCTAATCAAAATAGTATTTCACTACACTGATTAGCACTCAATATTACTTACTCTTAGTTTCTATTTTAATAATACTTCTAAGGGCAATAAAATAATAAATAATACTTAAAAACATTCCAAAATAATATAATAAAGAAACACTAAATAATATACTAAATAAATTTAATATTAAATAAGGTATCATAGTATGTAATAATAAGACAAATCTCATTTTACCTCTAATAGTAGGATTTAAATTATAAGCAAAAGCAAAAGCTACTATCATAGTAATTAAACCCCAAAATATTAAATTACCAAAATCAGACATACTATTAGTTATAATCACTATACTAACTAATTCTTCAAAAGGTACTTTAATAAATTCACTTAAATAATACCTTGAATTATTACTTGTTTCGCTATCTATAATAAAATCACTTACATTTAAATCACTATAAGATACACTTTTATATAATACATTACTTATATAAATATTTAATTCAGTTTCTAAATACTGAAAATATAAGCCATTATATTCATCTTCAGCTGTAGTTAAAAAACCATAAGTAATATATGCTGAATCACTATAAAAAACATAAGTAGAACTTTCACCAGATAAAGTATTATTACTATATTCTAAATTAGTATCACCACTGACAATACTATTTACTATAACACTCTTATCTGTACTAGATAAGGTATTATTCATAGATGATTGACCAATATATCCTAAGAAATTTAATATAAGCAATATAAGTATCAAAACTATTATTTTCCAAGTCTTTTCAACTAAAAACTTGCCTATAAATCTTGGATGTAATAAACATATTCGTATTCTTTCAATCACACTATCATCCTTTCTAAATTGGCCATGGTAAATCTATTATTAATTGTTTTGATCTTAATTCCGTATTATTTAGCTCTTCAGCAAGACTAGGAGCCACAATAGCCAATAAAATAAGTAAATCTAAAGCTTGTTTTTTAGTTAATGTTTCTTCTTTTAAATTAATAAAGAAATCTTCTATATATTTAATATAACTAGAAAAATCTAAGCTTACTAAAGCATCATATAATTTATTCTTTAATTGATATATAGGAAATTCTAGATCATAATTACTAACTAAGAAACCTTTTTTATAAATAGTTTTAACCTTATTAATAAATTGCTTATGAATAAATATCTTATTTTCATCAAAAAATAATTTATTATTTATAGGAAAACTCAAATAATATAATCTAATAGAATCAGCTCCGTAAGTAGCTATTATATCTTCTATTTTAATACAATTATTATTTCTTCTTTTTATTTCATTTCCATAATTATCATAGACATCTTCTATTATTTTTATTTCTACATAATTTAATAAATTTATATTTTCTTCTACTTCAATAATAGATATAAGTATAATTGGTAATAATAAATTAGCTACTAAATCTCTCTTAGATATAACTAAGGTTATATTATTTAACCATTTAACTAATTCATCTATTACATTATTTTTAGTTAAACTAGAAATATCTGTTATGCTTTCTTCTATAACACTTAATAATATTTCTAAACTAGCAATAAAATTATTATTTAAAGTTATATCAAATAATTTAACATTGCCTAAATCGTTATTATAAGTAATATTATTTAAATTAGTATAATATAAAGGTATATTATCATCTAAACTAGTAATATCACCTTGAGATAAAGCTAAAGGTATAATAATCCCTTGTTTATTACTATTTGAAATAACTATTTCTTTTTTACTATATTTAGAAGTAGATGAAGCTATACCTTCTTCTGTAAATATTTCTATTAATTTAGCTCTTGCCTCATCTTTAGTTAAACCATTTAAAAAATCACTATTAATTAATAAACTACCACTATAAATATTTATAGGTCTTAAACCTATTTCTTCTAATATAGTACTATTTTCAGTAGAAAAAATCATTTTAAAAGGTTCATCATATTTAAAAGATAAATATAATAAGATATTTTTACCAGTTAAAGGATTAATTATATAATTACCTGTATTTAAATAAGGTTTATCCCTATACAATAAAAAATTTTCAACTGAAAAAATCTCTTTAGGAGACATATATTCTAAAATATCTACATAATTAGGGTTTATTAATATAGCTTGAAGACTTGCAAGTTCTTCTGGTTTTTCTAAAGTTATACTTATATTTTTATTTGTCTTAGTATTAAGTTCTAAACTAATAGATTCATATTTACCTAATTTATTATATAAATAATCTCTTGTATCTTTATCTATACTTAAATTATCAATATGTTCTACTATCTTATCTAAATATTTTTCATACTTTAAGACAAAAACCTTTTCTAAAGATAATTCTTGTTTATTATCTAAATTTATTTCATCTAAATAATTATTATCTATCTTATAGACTAAGCTATCTTTATAAGATATTAAGCCTTTATGATATAAATTTAAAAATATTTTTTGTGCTAAATAGATCACATTTTTATTCTTTGTATCAACTAATTTAGCTTTAGAATAACCTATATTTAATCTTTCTATCTCTTTAATAAAGGTATTTAAATAATCTTTATTACTATTTATAAAACCTATAGCATTTAAAACATTAATATCTTTAAAACGATAATATCTAGCTATACTATCAGCATAGATATAAGGCCTAAAACTACCATCTAAAAAGCCTTGATGATGAGTATTAATAAAATTAGTAAAAATAACTTCTTTCTTTTTTAAAATATTTTTTTCAACTTCGAAATAGTTATTATCTTGCCAGATTTTATACCAATCCATTTTAGGCCTCCTTCGTATGTAAAAAATACTGTGTTAGACACAGTATTTATTGAGACTTTTCTATATAACTTACTAAATCACCAACAGTTTTAATGTTTTCAGTTTCTTCATCAGAAATTGTTATATTAAAACAATCTTCTAAATCCATTATAATCTCAACAGCATCTAAGCTATCTGCCCCTAAATCATCAACTAAATTAGATTCTAATTTAATATTTTCTTTAGGTATACTTAGATTTTTAGAAATAATAGTTTGTACATTTTCAAATACTGTCATATTAAGTCCTCCATTTAAACTACAATAATTTTAACAAAATCTAATTGAAAAGTAAACTAAAAACGAGAAACTTCTAAAGTCTTAACTTCTTTTTCAATTTCACCATCTATTTGCAATAAATCATATTCTGAACTTACTTTAAATTTTTTGCCACTTAAAAAATGAACATATTTTTTAGCTATAGTATGTTTGCCTAAAAATATTAAAGGGAATATACATAATAATTTGACAAATGAGACATTATTAACCACGACAAACTCTAATTTATCATCTAATCTAAGTGACTGAGGGCTTACCTTCATTCCACCACCAAAATACTTACCATTTTGAATGACAAAGAAATAAACATTATCGAAATTATAATCTTTGCCATCTATATTTACTTTAATACTAAAAGTTTTAAAGTGAAAGAAGGCTTTAAAAGCTATTTTAAAATATGATTCTTTCTTACCTAAAACAAAGTTTTCATATTGTTTTAAACAGGTTAAGGCATCAATACCCATACCTAACCCGTTTAAAAAATATAATTTTTTATCATTAATTAAAGCACTAGGTAGATTTTTTACTAGTTTTGTTATCTCAAAATACTTCTTCTTACTTTCTCTAGCGAAATCATTACCTCTACCAGCTCTATATAAGTATATTTTACATTCTAATGTTTGGAACTCAAATGCATTTACTATTTTATGAATAGTTCCGTCTCCACCAGCTATAACTATAATATCTTCTTTATTAACTTCTTCCCTAAGCTTAGAATAATCATTATCTTCTAATAAATTAACTAATTTATATTGTCTATTTTCTTTATCAAACTTTTTAGTAAGTTTTAATATAGACTTGCCAGTTTTACCAGCATTAGACTTAGGATTATAAAGAACATATATCATAGTATACTCTCCTTATCTTTTTTGAACTGATTTTCTAATAAATTTATATATTTCCATGAATATAATAACTGAGAAAGCTAAAGCAAAAGAAATACCTAATTGACCAATATTTAATGAAGTTAATTGGAATACAGTATTTAATCCTGGTATATAAATTACTAACAATTGTAATACTATACCAACAATAAAGGCAATATTTAAGAATTTATTTTTAAATGTTTCTTTAGATATTACTGTATGTTCAGATTTAATATTGTAAGCATGGAATAATTCGGCCGTAGATAAAGTGAAGAAAGCCATAGTATGACCATATTCTTCAGTTCCAAAACAGAATAAGCCAATTAAGAAAGCAGCTAAAGTTATTAAACCAATAAATAAACCTTCAAAGAAAATGTTCCAACCAATCTTACCTGCAAAGAAGCCTTCTTTTTTAGGTCTTGGCTTATCTTGCATTACAGTTTCTTCTGGTTCTTCCATACCTAAACCAAAGGCTGGTAAACTATCAGTAACTAAGTTAACCCACAATAATTGAACAGCTACTAAAGGAACACCTATATCACCAATAAATAAACCTATAAGAGTAGCTACAAATATAGCTATAACTTCACCAATATTACTTGATAATAAGAATCTTATACATTTCTTAATATTAGAATAGATTCCTCTACCTTGTTTAACTGCTTCTACTATAGTAGAGAAGTTATCATCAGTTAAAATCATATCTGAAGCTTGTTTAGCAACATCAGTACCAGTAATACCCATAGCACAACCGATATCAGCACGTTTTAAAGCTGGAGCATCGTTAACACCATCACCAGTCATAGCAACTACCATCTCATTCTTTTGCCATGCATCTACTATTCTAACCTTATCTTTAGGAGCTACTCTAGCAAATACTCTATAATCATCTATAGTAAGAGCTAAAGTATCATCATCTATACTGTCTAATTCTTGACTAGTTATAGCTTTTTTACCTTCTTCTAAAATACCAAGCTCACTAGCTATAGCTTTAGCAGTAGTGATATGATCCCCTGTAATCATTATAGTCTTAATACCAGCTATCTTAGCTATCTTAATACTATCTTTTACTTCAGGTCTAGCAGGATCTATCATACCTACTAAGCCTACAAAATCCATATCTTTTTCTAAATCATCTTTAGTAGGAATAGTATCAAATTCTTTAACAGCTAAAGCTAATACTCTAAGAGCATTATTAGCCATTTCTTCATTAATAGATTTTGCCTTATCTAATACTTTTTTAGCATTTTTAGATAAATTAATAATTATATCAGGAGCACCCTTAGTTATAGCAATATATTTGCCATTTTCTTCAATAACAGTGCTCATCATCTTTCTTTCACTATCAAAAGGTAGGTCTATTATACGTTTATAATTTTCTAATTTAGCACCTATATTAAAAGATATATCAAGTAAAGCTAATTCAGTAGGATCACCTATTCTCTTATCCCCTTCTATTTTAGCATCACAACAAACAGCAAAATAAGTAAGCATCTTAGCTTCATCTTCTTTGATATTTACGATATCTTTTAACTCATCTTTATATATCTTAACTACAGTCATTTTATTTTGAGTTAAGGTACCAGTCTTATCAGAACATATTACATTAGTAGAACCTAAAGTTTCAACAGCAGGTAATTTTTTAACTATAGCATTATGTTTAACCATCTTTTGAACACCTATAGATAAAACTATAGTAACAACAGCAGCTAGACCTTCAGGTATAGCAGCAACAGCTAAAGCAACAGCTTCTTTAAAGCTTTCTAACCAAATTTCAGTATGTTGTGGTGTACCTGCAGCATGAATATAGCCACCTATTACTTCAAGAACAAATACAATAGCACAAATAGCTAAACATAAGATACCAATCATCTTACCAACTAAAGTAAGTTTATTTTGAAGTGGTGTAGTTTCTTTAGCACTAGTTTGTAACATTGAGGCAATCTTACCAATTTCAGTATTCATACCAGTAGCTACTACTACAGCCTTAGCTTTACCATTAGTTGCGAAAGTTGAAGAAAATAACATATTCTTTTGATCACCTAAAGGTAGGTCATCACTTTCTAGTTCTTTATTATGCTTACTAACAGGTAAGCTTTCACCAGTTAAACTTGATTCATCAACTTTTAATTCAGTAGCATCTATAATTCTTGAATCTGCAGGAATAAAGTCACCTGCTTCAACGTAGATAATATCACCAACAACTATATCTTTTGAAGGTATTACTTCAATACTACCCTGACGTAATACTCTACAATTTGGTTGACTCATCTTCTTTAAGGCTTCTAAAGATTTTTCAGCTTTATTTTCTTGGAATACCCCAAGTACAGCATTTAGCATGACTACTACTAAAATAATTACAGCTTCAATCCATTCAGTAACCTCAATTTCGCCACCTGATACAGCACCTTCAATAACTAAAGGAACTATAGCAGCAATAATAAGAATGATAATTAAAACATCTTTAAATTGTTCTAAAAACTTAACAATTAAAGGTGTCTTCTTACCTTCTTCAAGTTCATTAACACCATGTTTTTCTCTACTTTGTTCAACTTGTTCATTAGTTAAACCTAGATACTCATTAGTGCCAGTTTGTTTTAATACATCTTCTAATTTCATCTTTTCCTCCTCTAATTTAAATAAAAAGACCCCTATTCTACAACAGAATAAAGGTCTTGCAAATCAATTTGATTATCATATCCGGAAAATAAATTCGTGATGACGAATATAATTACTTATAAAGCATGCTACTCCCCTTTATAAAAATAAAGGTCTATTAAATTTTGTTGTAAAACAACATAGAAATTATATTTAATTATTACTAAAAAGTCAATATTCTATTTCTTAAAGTTTTTTAAAGGCAAGGCATAAGCATATACTAAATTAGACTCACCTAAATTAAATAATTCTTCTAATAATTTAAAATAATAAATAACTCTTTCATTATCTTTAGCTCTACTTATAAAAATATTTAAAGTTTCTTTAAAATAAGGATGAGACATGTCACATAAATATATTCTATCATTATATAAATCTAGATTCTTACGCATAAAGCGATATAAAGATTTAATAATATTACCATGACTATTAAAACTATATACCTTAGCTGAGATAATATTATATAGCTTAGTTAATTGTAAGAATATTACATCTTGTTTTAAATCATCAACTATATTAATCTTATTAAATTCTTCTATTTTATTAATTAATTCATAACGCCAAACAAATCTATTTTTTATATCCTTATTTTTATATTTTTCTAAATATTCTAAATATAATTTATTTAAATCAGATAAATAATTAGTATAAGGATATTTCTTTACTATATTTTGAATTAATAAAATTAAATGGCTATTACCTAAAGCATAATTGGATATATTAAGTAAACTTTTAAGTAATGAATTAGTTTCACCATAATAAGCTTCAATTAAAGGTATTAATTCTACTTTCTTTTCTTCTACTTCAGATTTTTTATAAATAAAATAAGTGAAATTTGTATTAGTAATAGTATTTTTATCTAATAAACAATAAGCATTTTCTTTATATCTCGTATTACGATTAGCAGGATGACCTACTACATCATTTCTAATATGTTTTAGAATACGCAAATCTTCATTTTGGTTAATATTTATAAATTTTTTACTACCACTAAGTAAATAAGATAATTCATATAAAGCATCTATTGAAACAAATAAAGATTGAAGTAAACCATATAAAGTCATTAATTTTTCTGATACTTCTTTTTCTCTATCTAAGGTAATAGAATAATATTTTTGAACTTCATTAGTAATTTCTAATGCTGTCAAAGCTCCAACTACAGCCAAATTACCATTATTTATATAGGCTTTTATATTAAATTTTTCGATTAAAAATTCATTGTCTTCTACTAATTTTAATATTTCCATAATTAAATGATATGTAATTTAAAGGTATCAGTACCATAATCACCTATTTTAGATCCACCAGTGATTAAAACTGTATCACCTTCACTAACTAATTTAGTTTCTTTAGCTTTTATTATTGCATATTCTAATAATTCATCTGTAGTATTTTTAACTTCTCCGTACACTGGATAAACATTCCAAGCTAGGTTTAATTGACGACAAGCTTTCTCATTTACACAAATTGCAATTATTGGGCATTCAGGTTTATAAGCAGCTAAGTTAAATGCAGTAACCCCGTTTATTGTTACACAAATAATAGCCTTAGCATTAACTTGATATGCACAGTTAACTATAGCATTACAAATAGCACTATTAAAGCCATTCCCTAAACTTAAGGCATTTCTATGGAATCTTTCTTTCCAATTAATATTTTCTTCAGTAGCCTTAGCTATCTCAGCCATTGCAGTAACTGATTCTAAAGGATATTTACCTGCAGCTGATTCACCTGATAACATAATAGCTGTAGTTCTATCATAAATAGCATTTGCAACATCACTTACTTCAGCTCTAGTAGGTCTTGGATTTTGTTGCATCGAATCTAGCATTTGAGTAGCTGTAACAACTATCTTACCTAATCTATAGCATTTAGAGATGATTTCTTTTTGGATGCTTGGTAAGTATTTAAAAGGTACTTCAACACCCATATCCCCTCTAGCAACCATTACCCCATCACTAGCTTCAATAATTTCATCCATCTTTTCAATACCTTCAGTATTTTCAATTTTAGAAATTATTTTGATTTTCTTAGATGTATCATATTCTTCAAGTAATTCTCTTAAAGCATATACATCTTCTTTTCTTCTAACAAATGAAGCAGCTATATAATCTACACATTCTTCTATGCCAAATATAATATCAGATTTATCTACTTCACTAATATAAGGCATATCGATAATAACATTAGGTATATTAATAGATTTATGATTAGATAAAGTACCATCATTTAAAACAATAGTTTCTACATTTCTACCTACTATTTTAGTCACTTTAAAACTAATTTTACCATCATCAGCTAAAATAACATCATCTTTTTTAACAAAATCAGCTAAATTAGGATAAGTTAAACCACATATAGTATTATCACCTAATAAATCTTTATCTGGTGAAAAACTAAATTTATCTCCTTCTTTTAAAGTTATTTTACCATCTTTAAAATTTCTTATTCTTATTTCAGGACCTTTAGTATCTAATAGAATAGGTAAAGCTACACCTAATTCTTCACGTACTTTTTTCACTCTATCTATACGAACTTTTTGTTCTTCATGTGTTCCATGAGAAAAATTTAATCTCGCACAATCTAGACCAGCTAATATCATTTTTTTTAATGTTTCTTCATTATCACAAGCTGGGCCTAATGTACATATAATCTTTGTTTTACGCATAATTTACACCTCGATTTATTGTATCATATTTTAAGGGATTTGCTAATAGTTATTTATACAATAAATAAAAAGTTAATTACAAAAATAATATAAAGTAGTATAATTTAGATACGCCGTAATAGCACAGCGGTAGTGCAACGTTCTCGTAAAGCGTAGGTCGTAGGTTCAAATCCTATTTACGGCACCATATTAGTAAATAATGCTTCTTTTTAGAAGTTTTTTTATTTTAAACATCATCTGAAAATTAAAAAACTCCATAAGAACTATTCTTATGGAGTTTCAACAATAGATTTATTTTAATAATTTTAAAAAGTTTTCTTTAGGTTGATAACCTACTGTTCTAGTAACTTCTTTACCATTTTGGAAAATAATTACTGTAGGAATACTAGATACTTGATATTTACTAGCTAATTCATCTTCTTCATCTACATTTACTTTACCAATAGTATTTGGTACTTCATTAGCTATTTCTTCAATGATAGGTCCTAACATTCTACAAGGACCACACCATGGAGCCCAAAAATCTACTAATGTTTTTTCTGGACTATTAATATATTCTTGAAAATTTTCTTTAGTCATTTTAACTTCAGCCATTTTTTATTTCCTCCTTGTTGTTATAAATTATACAACAATAGTTATTTCTTGTAAAAAGATATGCTTATTTTACACTACACCTTGACATAACATAGCTTCTACTACTTTTTCAAAGCCATATATATTAGCACCAGCTACATAATTAGTTCCAAGATTATATTTTTTACATGTTTTTTCAATATTTTTAAAGATATCAATCATTATATCTTTTAATCTTTTATCTACTTCCGCAAAGCTCCATTGTAATCTTAAACTATTTTGACTCATTTCAAGACCTGAAGTTGCTACACCACCTGCATTTGCTGCTTTACCTGGCACAAAATAAACACCATTTTTAATTAAATATTCAGTAGCTTCTAATGTAGTAGGCATATTAGCTCCTTCTAAAACAGCTATACATCCATTTTTAACTAAAGCTTTAGCATCTTCTAAATCTAATTCATTTTGAGTAGCACAAGGTAAAGCTATATCACATTTTAATTTAAATACTCCTTTACCTTCCTTATAAATAGCATTAGGACGTGCTTTTTTATATTCAGTAAGTCTTTCTCTTCTTACTTCTTTTATTTCTTTTAATAATTTTAAATCTATACCATCTTCATCATAAATATAGCCATTAGAATCTGATACACTTATTACTTTAGCGCCTAATTCTTGAGCCTTTTCGCAAGCATATATTGCAACATTTCCAGCTCCACTAATAGCTATAACTTTACCTTTTAGATCAATATTATGACTCTTTAATAATTCTTCAGTAATATATAATAAACCATAACCAGTAGCTTCAGTTCTAACTAAAGAACCACCATATGTTAAACCTTTACCAGTTAATACACCTTCATATTCACCAGTTATTTTTTTATACTGACCATATAAGAAGCCTATTTCTCTACCACCTACACCAATATCACCAGCAGGAACATCTCTATTAGGTCCAATATACTTATATAATTCAGTCATAAAGCTCTGACAAAACGCCATAATTTCTCTATCAGATTTGCCTTTAGGATCAAAATCGCTTCCGCCTTTTCCACCACCCATAGGTAAACCAGTTAATGAATTTTTAAATGTTTGTTCAAAAGCTAAAAATTTTAAAATACTTTGATTAACTGAAGGATGTAATCTAAGTCCACCTTTATAAGGACCAATAGCGTTAGACCATTGTATACGATAACCCATATTAACTTCAGTTTCACCCTTATCGTTAACCCAAGGTACTCTAAAACTTATAATACGATCTGGGGTGGCAATTCTTTCTAATATCTTATGTTTTCTATAAACATCTATATTAGCATCTACACAAGGCCTAATAGAATCTAATACTTCTTTTAATGCCTGTAAAAACTCAGTTTCATAGTAATATTTCTTACTAACACTTTCATATACTTCATCAACGTAATGCATCATGTCACTCCTTTTTTTCTTTATCTAAACTAATAATAAACATTTTCTTATACTTTTTCAATATTTTTTTATTTTAGGTATTGACAGCGCTTTCATTTTCCTATATACTTAAGGCGTAAAGAGAGATACACTAAGTAACCCTGAAGTAGTGCAAGTGTGAAAAGGGGTAACTTATTGTAAATAAATAAGTCGATCAAGAAAATAGTAAAAAGGTATTTTTAATAAAGAGAAAAGAATATGATTTTAGCTTTTATGAAAAGTAACTACTATTAGTTGACGACTTGAAAAACAAAAAGAAGGATAATGATAAAACTTTTTAGAAATATCAAAGTCCTTCTTTAAAAGGGATACAGTAAGTAACCTGAAGTAATGTAAAAATGAAAAGGGTTAACTTAATGTAAATAAATAGGTCGGTCAAGAATAATAGTAAGAAAAGTTATTAAAAAAAGAATGAAAAAGAAATTTTGAGTTTAATGGATAATAACAAACTATTAAATTGACGACAAAGAAAAGAAGGATAATGATAAAACTTTTTAGAAATATCAAAGTCCTTCTTTTTTTTGCTTATTTACTTCTTCATTTAAAATAATACCATATCAATTGACAAAATTCTTATCCATTAATATTTATATTATCTTCTTTAAGTTTATTTAAAACTTTACCTATATCATTAAAAGATCTTTTATTATA
Source organism: uncultured Anaeroplasmataceae bacterium (assembly GCA_964547945.1). Classification (GTDB taxonomy): domain Bacteria; phylum Bacillota_I; class Bacilli_A; order Acholeplasmatales; family Anaeroplasmataceae; genus CALUXS01. The sequence goes on along the minus strand of CAZJPL010000002.1, from coordinate 19,916 downwards.
ATTTTTGTTTTCATTTTATAATCAACTTAAAATAAAAAAAAAGAAATGAATTGTTAGGACGCTAACCCTAAATCGCGTGTTAGTTCTAAAAATAGAACTTGCTACCCGAGAGTAGCTCCCCCCCTATCAACTTAATACCCAGTAGCGCCGTAGTCGTCAAGCTTTCTACATCAATTCATTTCTTAATATCAATTTAACAGCTACACGGGAATACCTCAACCCTTCGTGTAGCACTTTTACCTACTTGTCTCTTACGAGGTTTGACTTTCGTACTATATCTATGTATAGGGTGGAACAGTTTATAGACTTAACCAGCATTGGTCTTTCTTTGCATCCAAGTTATACAATATCATATATCTATTTTCAACCTTTTGAATAAAAAGTATAAATAAAAGGATAAATTATATTATATATTAGCAATGATGCTAATATTATGTATGCTACTAACGAGAAATAATCTGCAAAAAACACAATGTTAAATATAATACAATATAAACCTATAATATTAAAAACTATCTCTATTACACTTGAATTAAGCTTAAAACATCTAGTTATTATTCTTTCTACTACTGGTATAAAAGCGAATATAGCAAATACAACCACTAGTAAAATATAATAAAAATTATTATTTGTTTCTAATGCTTTTATAATTATATTAAGTGTAACAGTCATGAAACATATAAAACAAGCTCTTGGTAGTACTCTATAAATATTTATCTCTTTTCTAGTACCAACTACTTCATCTTTTCCTATTTGCGATAAAGCTACTAAACCATAAGCTAATAGACTACAAGCTATGGCTATTTGAATAAAACCTATAATAAATTGAATATAGGAAATTGAATAATTTTCATATGTATCAACAAAAAAGGGGTACATTAGAAAAACTGCACCTATAGCTAATAACAAACATGATAGTAATAACCAAATAATATAAACTATTGTTGCTTTCTTATTCATAAATATACCCTTTATTAAAACTACTAATTATGGTACTCCTAACGGGGTTCGAACCCGTAATCTTCTCCTTGAGAGGGAGACGTGTTAACCATTCCACCATAGGAGCAGGCACATAATTATAGCATTTTTTCACAAAGTTTCAAACAATATTAATTATTTTTAGGTCTATATCCTAACTGTTCTGATATTTTTAAACCAATTTCTTTAATTCGTTGACCTAAATATTCAAAATCAGCATCTTCTGAATACATATCAGAAATAGATATCGCAGCTATACATTCACCACTGCATATAAAGTTCTACCTCTCTATCATCAATTGCATAGCCTCTTTCTCTAGTTCTTTCTAATTCAGCATATAAATCAGGAGCATTAGTTATTGTATTTGGAGTTTTTTGAACGAATGTGATACCTTTAATAATTTGATTAACCTTATTAGGATCTGAATAAGCTAATAATACCTTGCCTAAACCTGTAAAATATAAATCTTGTCTTGTTCCAATATCACATGTAGCTAATTTGGCTCCATCACCTACATGTTTAAAGATATATAATACCTTATCTTTATCTAATACACCTATAAAACAATTTCGATGTACTTCATCAGCTAAAGGAATTAAATACGTCTTACAAGCTTCTAAATAATCTTGTTTATCTAAATATCTCATACCTAAAGAATATGTCATAGCTCCTAAGACATATTTTTTATCATTATATCTAGATTCAGCAACTAAATTAAGGTTTAATAGGGTTTGGACAATATTAAAAGCACTACTCTTAGGTATGTCTAGCTTATCTGTTATTTCTTTTAAAGTGAAGCCGTCTTCAGATGTAGAAATATATTCTAAAGCTTCAAAGGCACGCACTATCGTTCTATTCATATTATCAATACTCCTTTGTGTATTATTTGCATTTTATGTTATCAGTATTAAATTGTCAAACCTTTTAAAAAATTTTTTTAAATTTTTTTATTATTTTTTTAACAAATTCACAAATAATATTAGCAATAAATCATCAATCACATTCAATTCTTTTAATTTTTTATAATCTTTTTTTAATAATCCTAAATTTATAGCTTCATATGCAGTTGGTAACATAGTAACTTCATCAAAATAAGTAACCTGACTATAAGGCCATTTATCTTCTTTAATTAAATTATCTAAAATAAAGCTTATACCCTTTTCTAAGCTAATATTTAAATTTTGTTCTAACCAACTTAAATCATATAAATCAAACCCATAATCTTTGACAATCGTCGCTATATCTAACATACCTTTTAAACCCATTAAGGAATATGACTTAGATTTAGTTCTTTTTAATTCTAAGGGTAAAGAACCATCACTTGACATTTGTAGTTTAAGCCTATATTCAATAAAACTATATACTAAATCTTTTATATCAGCTTCTTCTTTAAATATATCATGTAATATAAATAATAAGAAATCATACATAGTACCATGATTATTTAAAGTTGCTTTTTCTTCTAGACCAATCTTACTATTTTTTAACCAGTTTAAAAACTTTTTTAACCACTTTTTCATACTATAGTAAAAATCTTCTTCAATATAATTAAGATTGTATAATGTTTTTAATAGATATATAGCATAACTCATGTTTGCAGAAAAATCTATTATCCCTATTCCCCTACCTAGATTTTTACCTTTTATTAACTGACCATGGTTCATATTAGGAAACATGTAAGTATCTTTGTATAAAAAGAATACATTTAATCTTCTTTTAACACTATAATAATATTTCTTATCATCAGTTAAATAATATAGTAATAATTGATAATAGCTTATAAAAGCTGTTTCCCTTAGTTTATCCTTATCATATAATTCACCTTCAGGATTAGAATACCCATCTTTTAGAATGTAAGGAAGTCCTGAGGGTGTATCAGGATTAGGCCAGTAATAAGTAGCCAAAGATATATAATTATGTCTATTAAGACCAAAACTATTTTCTTTACTCATTACTGTATAATAGGGTTTAAAGTTTAAATAATTTAATTTAACTTCTAATTCTATTATCTCTTCTTTTGAAATATTTTCTTTTAATTTAAGTAATCTTTCCTTATTTAAGAGAAAATAATGATTTACAGGATCAGTCTTAATGATTTCTTTAAAATAGTCCATTTTATAAGAAATCTTGCCCTCCGTTCACTTGAATTATTTCACCATCAATAAACGAAGCATCTTCACTAACTAAAAATTTAATAACACTAGCTACTTCACTAGCTTCACCTAATCTTTTCATTAAGATATTATTCTTAAATGATTCAAATAAAGCCGGGTTCTTTATTTTAGTTTCTTGATGGAACGGAGTATCTATAGTACCTGGAGATACAGCATTTACTCTTATATTATATTTAACTAATTCCTTAGCTAAAGCTCTAGTCCAAGTAATTATAGCACCTTTAGCAGTTGCGTATACGCCAGCACCTAAGCCTCCACCATTCCATCCAGCATTACTTGAAAAATTAATGATAGATTGGTTTTTACCTTTTTTTAACATAGGTATAGCTGCCCTAGTAACGAAAAATACACTATCTAAATTTAAAGCTAATACACTGCGATAAAATTCAGTAGGCATATCTTCAAAACTAGCTCTACCACCTAGACCACCTGCGTTATTAATGAGAACATCTAGGTGATCATATTTATTACTGATTTCTGTCATAGCCTTAACTACTTCATCTTCTTTAGTTACATCAAAATGAAAATAATCATAGCTAATACCAAGATTATCAAGCTCTACTTTAGCTGATTCAGCTTGTTTATCATCAATTCCATTAAGTATGACAAAATAGCCTTCTTTACCTAAAGCTTTCGCAGTTGCTAAACCTATTCCACCTGTTGCACCCGTGATTAAACAAATTCTTTTCATATACTTCTCCTATTCTAAAAAATCTTTTCTTTCAGGTGTAAATATATCTAATAATACACCTTCTTCTAAACAAACAGCGCCGTGCACTACATTAGGTTCTTTATAAGTGGTATCACCAGCTCTCAAAACCTGTTTTACGCCGTTTATTTCAAATTCAAATACCCCACTAATAATATATGTACATTGTTCATGAGGATGTTTATGTAAGCTACCTACAGCTCCTTTTTTGAAATGTAGTTCACATACCATTAAATTATCATTATGAGCTAAAACCTTTCTAGTAACCCCAGAATCTACTTCTTTAGCTTCTATTTCACTATTAATAAAATAATTTTTCATTTATAAAACCTCCAATTTTAAATTGTAATTAGCTTTCTTACCTACAGAGCGAATAAGGATACTTGTCCTAGTTTTATTAACAGGATTATCCATAGTCTTACAAATAAATATATCTTTATCTATAGTATCTATTAATAATCTATATTTATTATCAGCTTGAGTTAAATTAAGTATTAGTGTATCACTATTTGTTTTAATTTTCTTAGAGCTTAAGATATGTTGATAACCATTATCTTTATAACCTAAATTTTCTTCTATACCTAATACATCCTCAACAACTATATCTTCTTCTAAATGAAATAGATAATCACTAATTGTATCTTTATTAGATGAAACGATAAAATCATCTTCAAAACCATTATCTAATAAAGTAATACTTCTTTTATAATTAATACCAAGATATATATCTAGACTTTCAGCTTCTATCTTATTATCTTTATATACTATAGACTCACATCTATCTCTTTTAACTTGATCTATTCCATCACATACTACAGTATTATGAGCTATAGTCTTTTTAAACCATTCCTTATATAGTTTAGATTGATAACCTGGATTAGATACATCTCTAGATATCATTTTATCCTTATACATAACTTCAAAATTCATAATATCAGGGTGAGCATGACTAGGTCCGTTTAACCCGTATTTCATAAAGATATTAAAGTTATCATTTCTTAATAGGCCAAACTGACTTTCAGGATAATTTCTCGTATCTTGTTTAATTTCTTTATAATCATTAAAATCAATATCAGTATTTAAAAGTAATCTTTCAAATGCTATTTCATTATTATAATAATATGGTTTAGATAAAGGTAAGGTAGTTCTAGGAAGCGGATTAGCTAAAATATTTTTAGTAATTTCACCTACTATATCTCGTTCTCCAAATACTTTTAAAGCTACTTGATAAATATAATCGTAAGTCTTTAAATTGATATTAGGCCAACCATCATTAGGATTAGGAAAATAACCATTATTGAAAGCGTAGTGATATGGTTCAATAAACATCTTATGTAAGATATCTAGCTCACTACCAAAATCATAATTATATATTCTAGAATATAAAGCTAAAGCACTTACTCCTTCTAAGGTAAAAAAATCATAATGTATTGAACCTTCATACCAAAAGTTATCTTTTGTTACACCTTCTCTTAATTGTCTTCTAATATTAAACTTGCCATTAAAAGCAAAATCTATCATTTCTTGATCATTAAAGAATAAACCAATTACCCCAATGGCAGAATTATTCCAACATCTAATATTGTGAATACTTTCTACTTGAGGAGATAACAAATAATACATTTCTCTAAACATATTATTATAAACATCATCTAAAAAAGTAGTGTCTAAATCATCTTTTATAATCTCTAAGGCATTAATCATTCTAATAGCTATAATTGATTCATTTAAGCCTTGAGGTAATATTCTTCCACATCCCCACTTCATTTCTTCATAACTAGAAAATACTTCTCTTTCTTTATTATGAATTCTAAATTTCTTATAGTTACTAGCATAAAATCCAATTATTGTTTTAACTACATCTAGATATTTCTTATCATCTAAAGCCTTGTATAAACAAGCTGCTTTCCAAGCTGTAAGTATAGCTGTATTACGATAAAAATATACCCAAACACCATCATATATTTCGCTAGTAAATTGTTTATTACATACCTCACAAACATGAGTATGTGGCTTATTTAAATCAAATATTAATCTTCCACCATCATTATTACAAAAATAATAATGTCCCCATTCACTATTAACATTAGGATCATCTTTAAAGTCTTTAATAAAATTATCGACTTCTTTTTTCATATTATTAATCATATCCTTATATTTAGGATATTTATTTATAGCTTCTTTAAAGTTTTCATTTAAATATTTCATCTTTTACCTCGATAATCCAATTAGCTTTATTATTAAACTTATAATCTTTATAATAACTAGCTGAAAATAATATTATTTTATTATCTGTTTTTAACATCCCAATTGCATCACTATTATCTAAATTTAGATATAATTTATCTTTATTATTTATTAACAAATAATCTTTTTCTTCTTTAACATTTGAATTCTTAGTACTAAGTATTTCAACTATCTTAATATCACTACCTTCTACTAAATAAGACCTTCCAAATAATGTAGTCTTAGTATATTTATCAGGCTCTTGAGTAGTCATAATACTTTTTACTACAATTTCATCTTCTCTAATATCTATTTTATTATTAGAATAAACATAATGTTTTAAACTTTTTTCTATCCCTTTATAAACATATAAGTTATCTTTCTTCTTAGCTAAGAAATCACTATTTAAATGTGTCTCATATATATGACTTATATTTGAACTAAATTTATCAATAAACAAAATATATTCTAAATTAGGTTTTACTAAAACATATCTACTTACTTCATCCATCTTCAATTCTATTGGATAAGTATTAGTAGATTCAGCCTTAAATACTAAATAATCATCTTTATAAACTAAATTTGTTATTTCACCTTTATAATTTATTGGATTATAACTAATATCTAATCTTTTTTTAATACTTTCTTTATAACAATCATTCACATCCATTACATCTAACAATTTACCATCAACTAAAAGTGAATTATGGCATAAATTAGATATATTTCTATTATATCCATCATCAGTTATAAAGAAATTTAAACCACAATTTATTTGATAACTCAAATTATCAGGATGATGATGAGATAAAGATAATAAATTAAGAGAATTTGAGAAGTTTTCAAAAGAATTTATCCACTGAGTTTTACCACCAGGATAACTTGATTTCATGATAAAGACTGTACTATCTTTATTCCAACTATCTCTTATACTTACATAACCTAAATCAGGGAAAAAACGGAACAAAGGCAAATGTTTTATATCTTTACTACCTATATTATTAGGGTAGGCAAGATAACACAACCACATTTCTGGCATTATTCCAGGTTTAACCTGACTTAGTAATTGTTCCCTATAATATTGATGTTTTAAGATATAATCTCCATAATATTTAGCGTATGGGTCATTATAAAATTTAGCTATAAGGTAGTAAGTAAATACGGCGTGACTACTAAATCTATCATGACAATCGCCAAAATTTAATTGTTTAACTAAACTAGAATCTGAACTATAAAGTCTAAAATAGAAAGTATTTTTTAAATAATTAGATTTAGTAAAATAATCAGTATATCCTAACTCCTTAATTAACCAAGCCGCTATAAAAAGCCACATTCCTCCATACCTATGATAGCTTATACCTTCATAATTTGAACCATCATCAGGTAAGTTATTAAATACTATTTCAAAGTTATCTAAAGCTTCTTTAATATATTTATCTTCTTTTAATATATAACCTGATATTAAAAGAGCTGTATGATTAATCCAATTATGGTTTTGCCAGTAATTAGTAGGCCAACCATGACCAATATTATTTATTTTATAATCATAAATTATCTTGGCATGATTTTTTATATTTTTGTAATATGTGTTTTTATCTTTAGCTGTTAAATAATCTTTTAAATAGTCATAAGCTAAAGATAAGCCAAATAAGATAAATGAGGCTGATAGATCAACATTTACTAAATGAGCATGGCCCCACTCTTTATAATGACAAACACCATCCATAAATCTAATAGCTTCAGTCAAATACTTCTTTTCTTTAGTAACTCTATAACATAAAGCCAAATTACAAATAGCCATACCTAAATAAGTTGTTGAACATTTAGGATGAGTCTCAGGTATATCTACATTAAAGTAAGTATTAGAGGCTTCTATAAACTTTTCTAAGATATCTTTACTTACCTTCTTCTTTAGGTTGAGCCAAATTGCCATTGTTTTCACCTTTTTTAATTAACTTAGTAAATAAAATTACTACAAAATTCCATAACATACCTAATATTTGATAAACTATAGTAAATATAACCCCAAATAATATTGGTTCAAGTCCTACAGGTATACTAGATTCAGGATTATTAGCTAAATAATTAATTAAAAGATTAAGTCCTTCATAACACCAAGCTACAATATACACTGATACGGCACTTTTAAATATTTCACTTAAAAAGTAAAATACACCTTCAGGAATACTTCTTTCACTCATCTTTTTATTAACTATCTTACCTCTTCTAACTATATCAAATACACTACATATTATTGGATTAAAGATAAATAAATTAGCTATACCCATTCCTAAACCTAAGAAAAATATCAATTCAAAGGTACTATCTTGATTTCCAAAACTTAATCCCCAAGCTATAAAGAAACAAACTGCCGCACTAAACCACCAACGAAAGAAAATAATTTTATATTTATCATCTATTTGTCTTATTTTAGTTAGTAATTTTTTCATTGTTTATCTCTTTCCTATATATCTTTCTGTCTTTTAATCTTTGTTTGGTAATAAATACTAATCCTATAATATAGCCTATACATATTATTATCGTTACAGCTACACCTTGATAAATTAGATTAACTTTTACACCACTTTGAATACCTTGGAATATATAAACTATTAGTAATACCCCACAAGCTAGGGTTGCCAATAACACAAATAACATGAAGAAATATTTACTAGAATAAGCTTCTTTAAGTCTTATTACATTAAAGATAGAAATTAAACCAAATAATATAAATCCAAACATAAATATTCCGGTTTGACTAGTAGTAACCTGTTGAATAGCTCTAATATAAGATAAAGATAAAGCTAAACTAGCTAAAGATACTATAGTAATTATAATTCTTCCAAAGGCTAAATGTTCTTTAGTTACTAATTCTTTTAATTTACCAGTTATATAATATAGTTCATCATAAAACTTAGTAATTTTACGCATTTCTTTTAGTTCTTCTTTATAATTATCACTCTTATTATTTTTAATATTTGTAAGAGCTAATTTAAATGCTTGATACCAATTAGATTTAGCAATTTTATATTTAAGTTTATTAAGTTTTCTATCTTCTTTTTCAGAATATGTTAGATGTACTTTATTTTCATATTTCTTATATTGTTTTTGAATTTGTTTAATATTGGCATATTCTTTTTTTATACTAGTATAACTAAAATCTGTAATGGTAGTTAATCTGTCATTTTTAGATAAAGCTTTTAGACTATCTTTATAGTCTTTTTTTGCTTCTTTTAAGATAGTTTTAGCAACACTTAATTCCTTTTTGTACTCTGTTTTATTTTCTTTAATAAATAGCTTTTTAGCTTTATTTAGAGCTGTTTTATTAGAATAATCATCTTCTGTAGGAAGTTTCTTTAAGAAGTTATATTTAACATTAACTAAATTTAATAATGCCTTATTATATACTCCTCTTTTTTCTAAAGCCTTATTATATAATTCATTCATATTATCACTCCTCATCAATCCTATTTGTTGAGACAGGATCGAAAAAATGGATCTTGTTTTCTAATATAGCTATTCTTAAAGTATCTTTAAAATCTTTGTATCTAGAATCTACTTCTACTGTAAAACTTTGATCATTAACTGATAATTCTACATTATATTTCTTACCTAAAAATTCATAATGAATTATAGGGAATTCTACTACACTATCCTTATTTTCTATTAAGTAAGCATTCTCACAAGAAGTATATTCAGGTCTAATACCTACTATAACTTTTTGATTATTAATATCATTATTGAAGTGTTTATTTAAAGCTCTTTCTTTTTCTTTATTTATCTTAATCTTTAAATCACCACAAACAAAGAAATTATCTTTTATTTCACCTTCAAAAAAATTCATAGGAGGTGTTCCAATAAATCCACCAACAAAGATATTATTAGGATTATGATATACTTCATAAGGTGTACCAATTTGTTGGATAAAACCATCTTTCATAATTACTATTCTATCAGCCATAGTCATAGCTTCTATTTGATCATGAGTTACATAGATTGTTGTAACTTTTAATTTCTTTTGAAGTTTAACTATTTCACTTCTTGTCTTTGCTCTTAGTTTAGCATCTAGATTAGATAAAGGTTCATCCATTAGAAATACTTTAGGAGCTCTAACTACAGCTCTACCTAGAGATACTCTTTGACGTTGACCACCAGATAATTGAGCTGGTAATCTTCCTAAATATTCCATTAAGTCTAAGATGTTAGCAGCATTTGTTACACTACTATAAATACTTGTTTTATCTTTATGTTTAAGTTTTAGGCTTATACCTAAATTATCATAAACACTCATGTTGCCGTATAAAGCATAATCTTGAAAACACATAGCTACATCTCTATCTCCAGGAGCGTATTTATTAACCTTAATTCCATCTATTAATAGGTCGCCTGTAGATATACTTTCAAGACCAGCAACCATTCTAAGAGTTGTTGATTTACCACAACCTGAAGGTCCTACTAAAACGATAAATTCACCATCTTTAATGTCTAGAGTGAAATTATGAACAGCCTGAGTTCCATTAGAATATATTTTATTAATATTATTTAATTCAACGGTAGACATGATGACCTCCTAATTCAAATACAAGTTTCTTTGTCTAATTCTATAGCTTGATCTAATATTAGCTAGTAAAATACAAAGAATCATCAATATAGTAAAGACATATAAATACATTCTCAAACTACTATAATCTTGAGCTGCCGTAATAATTTCTCCAGATGCCTCATCTATTACAGCTTCTCTATCAACAGCAATCCAAGGAATAATAAATATCATTCTAATTATTAGATATACTCCAAATCCAAAATTAATCATAGTCCAAGTCTTACTATAAGTTTTCACCTTCATAGCTGATAAGAATAAGAATAAGGTAAAAGCTAGATTAACTAGTAATGTCGGAAATTCTAAATATGACGTATACATCATATTTAAGAAAATTATAACGTAGATTATTTCTAATAAAGTTACTAATAACATTAACCAATAAGAAAATGAATTAACTTGGTATTTTAAAAGTTTACCACTCTTATCTTTATAATCTTTTTTTAAATCTGTTTTCCTACTTATTAAAGCATTTAATTCTTGTTTTTCTTCTTCACTTAAATCAATCTTACTATTTAAATTAGATATCTTATTATTTATTAATTTAATTTCTTTTTTCTCTTCAGATAATCTATTATATCTAGCTGTAATTAATTTTTGTCTTTGAAGTAATAAAATTAGCTTTTTATTATCTTTTTTATATGTTTTAAGTTTTAGAAGTAAATCTTTAATCTTTTCTTTTAAATCTAATACTTCTTTTTCTTTAGTAAATGTTTTTTGTTTATTTAAGATATCTTTACTATTTGTTAAATCATTATTTTTTAAGTATTCTAAATATAGCAATTCATCTTTTGTATTATTAAATTTTTTGGCTATTTTTAAGGATTTTTTAACATTTATTAATTCTTCTTTAACTTCAGCTCTCCTTTGTCTTCTTTGAAGCCAAGTTAATTCATCATTTCTTTTTAAAGCAATGTAGGTTGTTTTTAATTTATCTTTTTCAATTTTTAGATCTCTGATTCTTCTAATATGCTCATCTTCTTTACCTGTCTTTAATTCTTTTAAGATAAGCTTATTAGCTTTAATATCATTTTCATAATCAATTATGATACCTTTAATTTCAAATAATTCATGAATAGTTCTTTCATAATCATAAGTACTTATTTTACTTTTTAATTCCATAAAATCTTGCTTATCCATTATTTTCTACTCGCTTTCTATAAATATAGCTAAATACTAAACTTAAGATATAAATTAGCATTAATACTAAAACTAGAACATATAATATATTACCTATATCAAAGGCTAATGTTGAAGGTGTATATTCAGCATATAGCTCTGTTGCTACATAGCTAAAATCAAAGGTATTATATTCACTTTTCATACTACTTAGATTAAGTAAACCGTATAATGAACAAAATAGTAATGGAATAGTTGCAATTAAGCCCATTATTAAATTAATTTTATCTGGTAGATATTTATTTAATTTAGCGGCAAAAATAACTATTATCATAATTAAACCAACTACTGATACATAAAATATTACATTATTAAATGGTATTAAAACATTATGATGAAAGTTATAAAGTGGTTCATTTGCCGAATAAACATATCCGATATACTGGAAAGCTTCATAATTGGTCATAAAACCTAAAGCATAGATAAATATTGATACGGCAGCTAAAATGAAGATGGTAAACATAATTTTTTGGATGATTAAATATTTTTTCATAATCTACATTCCTTTCTTTTTACTTTTATCCCTTGCCAAAAAATTTTAATATTAATTAAAATCCTTTGGAAAGAGAAGAGGATAAACCTCTTACTCCTTACCTGACATTACTAAGTAAGCATCAATATAAATTTGTTGGTAAGTCGCTAAACCACCTTCATTAAAGTAATTTAGATATGCAGAATAAGTTTCTGGAGCAGTAACTTCGTTTGGATTTAGACCTCTAATTATATTAAATACTACTTCTATAAAGTTATCATCAGTCGCAATATTACAGTTAGTAAGTTGTGACGATTGATTTCTATTTAGTGAGAAAGCTGGTGGTGTTAGTTTGTAGTAATTTGGATTACTTCCGGTTGTTAGTTTACCATCTCCATCGTAAGATGGTTGTCCAACACCTGCCTCCTCATATAAGGCTACCGCCGCTAAACCCCTATCTGATGTATACTGATACTCAAATCCTATTTCTTTTTGATATCCTATAGGTATTAATGAACCTATAACATCCCTTAGGAAGTTAGAATAATCTCCACTTGTAAATATTGCTGCTTGTTCAGCTATCCAACTTGTATATTTAGGATATTCAATACCATCTGGTCCTAAGAATGTTTCACCTTCTTCTAACATATCAGGTAAACCATAATTTTGAAGTATGTAACCTTCATCAGTGAAGAAATAATTGAATAATTCTAAAGCCATTTCAATTTCTTCATCAGTAGAACTACTTGAAATTGCCCAACCATCTGATTTGATAACTCTAGTATTATCTACATAATGTTGCCATACACCGTTTACTTCAGCTACTGGTGGTAATATAGCTACTATATCAGTATTTAATGAATCAGCAGTTGTAGATGCTGTAAAGTCATAACACATGAAACCAAATTGTGTTTGAGCATCTACATCATCTGAACCATATAATATTGATCTTAAGTTAGTAGTACCATCACCATCATTTAATGAATCGCCGTAAATTAAACCTTCATCATTCCATGCGTTTAAATATTGTAATACATTATAGAACTCTTCAGTTGCGTATGTATAATATGGATTTCCATCTGAATCAAATGCCCAACGTGCACTATAAGAATCTGAACCATGGACTTTTACACCATCAAAATAAGTACCAAAACGTAATACTTCTTCTCTATATGAAGGTTGACGTGTAAAGAATGGATAAGTTTCAGCATTTTCTATACCTGTTAAGTAAACTGGATTTGCCTTAACACATCTAAATAGAGCTACTAATTCATCAATATCATAAGCTGCTGTACTACTTAAATAGAAATCTGATAAAGTAGTATAGTCATAATTTCTAGCGATATATTCTCTTAAGGCATTAGTTAAAGTTTCACCATTTTTAACTTCTAAATTATTCATTATATCAATGATATTTTCATCAGTTTGTTTAGTTGGTAACCCATCAATTTCTTTTTCTCTTGGATGTTCTGATGTATAGAATGCTGTATATTCAGTATCGATTTCAGTTGTTGTATCAAAGTTAGGATTTTCAGCATCTAATAAATCAATTACCCAAGTTTGTCTTACATGATATAATCTCGCATAATTACCAATTTCTGCAATATAAGGTATATGGTAAATATGACCATCATAAGCTGTAATAGATGTTGCAATATCTGGATTTTCCTCTAAATAAGCCTTTAAATCTGGCATTTGATCCAAATATTCATCTAATTTAATAAAGAAATCATTATTAGCACCATAACTCATGAAGTTATCTGCTTGACTACCACCACCATAGATAACAGCATCTGCAAAACCATTAGTAGCTTCTTGAGACATCATATCTGAAGCACTAGTAGCTGATGAGCCATCTACTATAATTTCAATATCTAGTTCTTTTTCGATATATTGCCAAACTGGCTTTAAATCACCATTAGAAACAATGGTTCCATCTGGTAGAGTAATAGGATTATTTTGATTGTAAATTAATCCCCTATTACTATTGCCGTAAGCTAAATTAATAGTTAAGCCACTAGAACTACTACCACCACAAGAAGATAGTGTCATGGCTGTTAGACCGGCAAGAACTAACGTAGCAAAAATCTTTCCTTTCATTTTATCCTCCATTTTTTTATATGTTAAAAGGTTAAACCTTTAAACACCTGTATTGCTCCCTTCCAACCATAACCCAGTAATCATCAACATAAATTTGTTGATAGGTTTCTAAACCTGCATTGTTAAAGTAATTTAGATATTCAGCATAAGTTTGTGGAGCTGAAACTTGAGTCGAATCTAAACCTCGAATTATATTGAATACTACTTCTATAAAATTATCATCTATAGCAATAAAGAATTCATTGTTAGCTCCATAACTCATAAAGCTATCAGCTAAACTACTGCCACCACACGAAACAAGAATAAAAATAGTTAATCCCACTAATAATGAACTCGTAAAAATCTTTTTTTATCATTTATTCCTCCAATTGTTTTATTACCTCCAAAAACAATATATGAAGTTTTAACCTTTTACACCACCTAAATTAACACCCTTAGCAAAATACTTTTGAATATAAGGGTAAATTACTAAAACTGGTATAATTGAACAAATAATTATCGCGTAAACAAAACTATCCATAGCATAAGGCAAATTAACTTGTCCAGTGTCAGCTAAAGCTTGGAATTCTTCTATTTGTTGACGCATATATACTTGTAGAGGTAGTTCTTCAGCATTATCTACTAATCTTGCTGCCCAGTAGTAACCATTCCATCTACTTATAGCGTAAAACAAAGTAACTGTCGCGATAGTAGCTGAAGACATAGGTATATATATTTTTCTAAATACTTGAAGCTCTGAAGCTCCATCAACTATAGCCGCCTCTTCTATTTCTACAGGAACCCCTGTAAATTGATTTCTAAGTAGTATGATATTATAGGCTTGAACACCAAAGGCTATAATCATACCCCAACGATTATCAACATTTAGTTGAGTATAGTTTAAATATAAAGGAACCATACCAGCACTAAACCACATAGTAAATACTAAAAAGAAATTCCATTTTCTTTTCCCAATTAACTTATCCTTAGATAAGGCATAAGCTCCTGTTAAAGAAATGAATAAACTCCATACAGTACCGAAAACTGTATAAAACAAAGTATTAGTATAAGATATCCAAAATGATTTATCGCTTATTACTCTCGCATATGCTTGTAAGGTTATATCTTTAGGCCATAATACTATTTGTCCTGCTTCATATACTGCCCTACCAGATATTGAAACACTGAAAGCATAGACCATAGGATATAATGTTAATAACGCAAATATCCCAACTAGTGTATATGCTAAAACCTTAAAAATTATTTCACTTTTTGATAAACGTTCCATATGACACCTACCATAATGAAGTTTTAGAGACTTGTCTACTTATTGTATTAGCACCTATTACCAAGGCAAAACCTATTACACTATTAAAGATACCGGACGCCGCCCCGACACTATAATTACCATTGATAATACCTATTCTTTGTTCAAAGGTCGATAATACATCACCTGTTACATAGGTATTAGCACTATAGAGTAGATATACCCTTTCATATCCTACCGATAACATTCTACCAATACGCATTATAATCATAATGATTAATGTAGGAGCCATGCCAGGTAAAGTTACATATCTAATTTCTTGCCACTTATTACCACCATCTACTCTAATAGCCTCATATAAAGCTGGCGATATACCCATAATAGCCGCGAAATATACTATTGAGTCATATCCACTTTCTTTCCAAATACCAGTTATTATATAAATAGGTCTAAAGAATCTAGGCGTTTCAATAATTAGCATATTAGGATTATCTACTATCCCCATGCTAATCATAAGTCTAGCAATTACCCCAGTTGATCTAGTACCATTATATATTAATAATATAAGGATACCAGTTATCGTAACCTCTGATAAAAAGTGTGGTAAATAAGTTATAGTTTGAGTTAACTTTCTAAACCAATTACTATTAATTTCACTAAAGAATAAAGCTAATATAATAGGAATAGGGAACCCAAATAATAAACCATAAGCACTAATTATGAAAGTATTACGGAATGCTTGCCAGAAATTAGTAGCCTGTCCACCTGCAATAAGTGTTATAAAGTTTTTAAATCCAACAAAGTCAGATCCAAACACCCCATACGCAGCATCATAATCTTCAAAGGCTATAATTAACCCCAACATTGGTTTATAAGCCCAGACTAGATACCAAAGTACTACAGGTAAGAGTAATAGATATAATTGCCAATTTTTCTTAAAGCTAAATAAATACTCTTTTGGTGTCTTACTATACTTCGGTTTTAATGTGTTCTCGTTCATAATTATCCTCCGCTTGAACTTCTTTTATATAGCAATCAATATCTCTAATTAAATCGGTTTTAGATTTAAAAATAAAAAGGAAAATTAAAGTAATAACTAAGGATAATGAGATTGAAATAAAGTAGTTAGCAAACCCACTTAAACTTCCTTCTAATATTAATAAGGCAACACCTTTACTTATTACTAAAAGACCAAAACATAAAATTATGTAAATAAAGAATTTAAAATTAGTATCAATACTTCTATCCCTATCTTTTAATTTGGTATAAAACAAAACTAAAAGAATCGGTATACTTGCAATCACATAAAAGAAAATATTACTTAGCAAACCTAAATCATTACTCATAATACTTAGCCCACTATTACTTAATAATACATCTATTATTCCACTAACTAATAAAGGTATAATCCCATAATAAGACCATCTTATTATACAAATTATACAAATCATGATTGCAAAGGATATATAATAACCAGAATTGAAATAATTAAATAGAAAATTACTTAAAAATTCACTTAACCCAGCTAATATAGAGAAGATTGTTAAATCCATCGCCATAAATCTTTGTCTTGTCATAATTCTCCTTTCATTCACATATATGAACTTGATTCATAAATTATAATGCAAATAATTCACATATAGGAACCTATTTCATAAATCTATTCCCGATTTTATACTAGCATAAACTGAAAGCGCTGTCAATACATTTTTATTCAAAATAATTCATTTTTATGATTTTGGTTTGTATATATGAATTTTATATTGACAAAATAATGTTATTTAAATTATGATAAAAACGGAGGTAAACATGGATTATACATTATTAAACGCATATTTTAATACAGATTTTTATACTAGATATCCAAAAGATGTTATTACTTCTTTAGGTTATAAAGATCATGTTGGTGGGAAAGATAAGGCTTATGATATGACTGGGGTTGAAATTAGATATCTCAGTGATAAAAATAATTTTAATATTTTATTAGATACTGTAGGAGAAGGTTATTGTACACTTTATATAGGTGATTACAGCATAACTAGAATAAAGTTAATAAGCGGAACAAATCATATTATTAATCCTATACATGATAGATATCTGGAACTTAAAAATATTCCTAGTAACAATTATCCTAATAATTTATTTAGAATAATATTAGAATCTGGTTATAAGCTTAAAAATATAAAAGTTCTAGATGATACTTCTTCTCCTTATCTAAGCTCTAATAAACATGCCGTATTTTATGGTAGTTCTTTTACTCAAGGTTCTGGCAGTTTAATTTATCCATATTGTTATGTAAATATAACTAAAGAATTACTCGGCATAGATATTTTAAATAAAGGTTTAAGTGGCAATTGTTTATGTGAATTTGAAACAGCTGATTTTTTAGCTTCTTTAAACCCTGATTTTTATGTATTAGAGTTAGGTTGTAACATGAGAGGTTGTATGGATAGTTTAGAATTTGAAAAAAGGATAGATTATTTATTTAAAACATTAAAAGAAACTGATAAACCAATATTTGTCATATCTTCTTTAGCGTTCTTTGTTAAAGAATTCAGTATATTTGATAACCAGCCTTATAAAAAGCTTAATTTATCTTTTACTAAAATATTAAGAAAATTAACTAAAGAATATCAAATTAAATTAATACCTATGACCAAACTCATGACAGATTTTAACGATGTATCTTATGATATGTTGCATCCTAGTCTAAAAGGTCATTTAAATATAGCTTATAATTTAAGCAAAATCTTAAAAAGAGAACTAAAAATATAGTCTCTCTTTTCTTTTTAGTTCATATATATAAATTATATTCAAAATTATAAATTTAGTATTGACAAACTAAAAGTGAAAGCGGTATTATATAGGCGAAAGTGGGGTTTATAATGGATAAAACATTAAAGAAAAATATTGAGAGTTACATTAAGTACTTGCTTGAAAATTCAACTATCGAAAAACCTTTATGGAATAAAGAGGTTTTATTGGGAGTAAAAAAATCAGGTTGGACTTATATTGATGGTTGTATGATGGTAGGATTAGCTGGATTATACAATTATACTAAGGATGAAGAAATTTTTGAATATATTAAGAATTTCATGTCTCCTTTAGTACCTGAAGATGGTAGAGTAAAAATTAAATTTTATGATAATTATAATAATTACACGGATTTTGGAATAGATTCTGATCCTTGTAACATGGCTAAAGTATTATATCTTTTATATGATAAAACTAAGGAAGATAAATATTTAAAAGCTATTAATTATTTCATGGACGAACAAGTAAGAAAGCTACCTAGAGTTGAAGGTAACTTTTGGCATAAGATTAAGTATTATAACCAAATATGGTTAGATGGTTTATACATGATTCAACCATTCTTTGCTGAATATACTAAGAGATATGAAGAAAATCGTAGTTATTATGATATAGTTTATCAATTAAAACATGCCTTTGAAGTTACTTGGGATGATAAGAGAAAATTAAATGTTCATGGTTATGACGGAATGTATAAAGACCCTAATAATAAAGTTATATGGTCTGATCCTAATAATGGACAATCACCTATGGTTTGGTTAAGAGCCTGTGGTTGGTATATCATGGCTTTAATCGATTGTTATGAAATAATTGATGATGATTTCTTACGTCTAACAATTAAAGATTTAATTAAAAAGACTATTGATGGTTTACTTCTTTATCTAGATAGAGATAGTAATATGTTCTATCAAGTTGTTGATATGCCAGAAAAAGAAAGGAATTACCTAGAAACTTCTGGCACTATTATGGTCTGTTATACAATACTAAAATCTGTTCGCTTAAATGCTTTAGATAAATCTTACCAAAAAATAGGTTTAGATATCTTTAATGGTATTTGTGATACCTATTTTAAACAAGAAGATGATCACTTCACTTTAGGTGGTATATGTCTAGGTGCTGGATTATCAGCTTCGAAAACTGATAAAAATGTAGGTACTTTTGATATGTATGTTTCTAGAAGAATAGTAAGTGATGATGGTAAGGCTGTAGGTCCTTTTATTCTTGCCTACTGTGAAGCGGATAGAATTTAATATTATAATTTTTATACTATTTCCCCAATTTATAGTATAAGCAAATAAAAAAGGAGCCCTTGGCTCTTTTTTGGTTCTTTCTTTACTATGGATAATAAGTATATAAGGCAGATGTAAAATCTGTCTTATTTTTTAAAATTATGCTTCTATTTTTTGGGTATTTGTGGTAT
>CAZJPL010000001.1:0-71150 GCA_964547945.1 uncultured Anaeroplasmataceae bacterium | reverse complement strand
AATAATCATATCATACATCTTTATCTAAATAAAGATGATAATATGAAATGCCCTAAATGTGGTAGCTTGAATGTTATCAATAGAGGCACACGTAAATATACTATTAAGTATGCTTCTGCATTGGAAGATAATATTACAATTTACTTTCATTGTAGAGTGTATAACTGTTTGGAATGCGAAGATAGTTCTTATTTTCAAGAAATTAATCCATTTAATTTCAAAAATAAATCTACTTCTATTCAAAAAGAAATTAAAATTATACAGGAGTTTAAACATAAAACTGCTACTTATACTGAAGTAGCTAAAAAGTATCATGTTTCTACTACCTATGTAATGAATCTATTTGATCAAAAAGTAGATATTAGTAGAAATAAATTAACTCAGGTAATATGTCTTGATGAAGTTTATTCTAGAAAATTAAGTAAATATAGTTACTGTTTTGTAATATATTCACCACAAATGAAAATGATATTAGATATCTTAGATTCTAGACATGTTGAGGATGTAAGTAATTACTTTAGAAATATACCTTTAAATGAAAGAGAAGGCGTTAAATATATTTCTATCGACTTATATGAAAATTATCGTCAAATAGCCAAAAAATTCTTTCCTAAGGCTAAAATTGTAGCTGATAGTTTCCATGTCGTAAAGAACTTAAATGAACTGTTTAGACGCATTAGAATACGTATAATGAACAAGTATATACATCTCAAGAAAGTAAATGATAGCCACTATTGGTTTTTTAAAAACTTTTGGAAGTTATTAATGCTAGATTTAGATAAACTTAACTATAAGCAAATATACATTCGTAAAACTGGTCAATATATGAGACCACGACAAATAATAGATTATATGTTAGGTATATCTGATGAATTAAAACTAGCTTATGAATTGAAAGAAGCCTATAGAATATTTAATTTTACTGCCACTGCTAGTCAAGCTAAAGAATGGTTAGATGAATTAATTCTAAAGTTTCAAAGTTCTAATATCCCTGAATATGTTCCATTTTGGAAATTACTTAAAAACTGGTATCAAGAAATAATTAATTCTTTCGATAGACTTAATGGTTATAGAATATCTAATGGACCTATTGAAAGAGTAAATAGAGACATTAAAACAATTCTTAGAAACAGTTATGGTTCTACAAATTTTAGAAGAACAAGAAATAGAATAATGTTCGCTATAAATGACAATGCTAGTATCTTATATCAAAGAAAAAATGAAATAAAAAAAGATAAAACTAGTGATAACTAAAAGTAAAATAATATAAAATTCATAGTCAATAATTTGTAAACTTATTTTCACAAAAAGGGTAGTAAGAATTTTCAAATCTTACTACCCAGTTTTTATAAGTTATAGTACATAAATTTTAAAGCACTAGCACATTATGGTTTATAGAAATAGCACATTTCGTTTATAGCTTGAAACCCCTAAGTACTACTTAAAATTTATAGTACCATTTATATACTAATTATCTAATCTATAAGGTAATATAATTTCAGTAACAGATGAATCAATAGTAGATTTTAAAACAAATTGTTTAGCTCCATCTATAAACATAATATCTATTTCATTACCTGGTAAAACTTTTAAAGCATCTAATAAATATTTAGAACTGAATCCTATTACTAAAGGATTATATGCTTTAATATCTATAGGTAATAATATTTCTTTACCAGCACCTTGATTATTAGCACTAGATAATTCAACTTCAAATTTTTGATCTATCTTTAATACTACAGCGTTAAATGTAATTTCTCTTTCTCTTTCTTTTTCAACTGGAGATAAAATAGCAATTCTGTTTAATGCTGTTTGTAGTTCATCTTTATTAAATCTAACACTAACTTTAGTATCTTTTTCTTTAGGACATACATTTGAAGTATCAGGGAAGTTTCCATCTAATAATGTTGTTTGAAATAGGACATCATTAAATTTAACTAACATTTTATTTTTAGCAATATATAATTCTAAAGGTAAATTTTCTTCATAACTTTCTAAAACTTTTTCTAATTCATTTAATGATTTTGCTGGAATAGTTATTTCAAAAGGATCATATGTTTCTACATCTAATTCTTTTAAACTTAAACGATAACTATTAGTAGAAGTAAAAGTCAATTTATTAGCATTATTTTTTAAATTAACACCTGTTAACATAGGATTTTTATTATTGCTTGAACAAGCAAATACAGTAGATTCAATTGCTTTTTTTAAATCAACACAATTTATCTTAAAAGGATTTTCTAAACTAACAAAATCAATTTTAGGATAATCATTAGGATCCATTATATTTATTCTATATTCTTTTCTATCAGCTTTAATCATTAACATTTTATCTTCTATTAAGAAAAAAGTAATTTTACGAGAATCAAATGCTTTAATTAAATCTATAAAAGTTTTACCAGGAACGATAGTTTTTCCACTTTCTTGAATAACTAAAGAACTATCTTTAACTAATATTTCAATAGATATATCTGAATTAGAAGCTGTTAAAAATAAATCTGATTCAGTAACATCTATTTTAATACCTTCCATAACTTTCATAGGAGTTTTTGTTGGAAGACCATGACTTATAATACTAAGTTTGTCTAATAATATCTCTCTATCAATTGTAAAATTCATGTTTACCTCCGAATTAATATATAATTATATTATTATTTATTATTAATATTATTATGTAATGTGGATTTGTGGATAAATATAAATTATCACTCAAAAACAACATAAATTATAACATATTTGTGGTGGATTAAAAAGTAGATAAGATTTACTTATTCACTTTTTTTAAAATTGTCTCTACAGCCATTTTTAATTCTTTATTAGTTTTAATTTCATTTTCTATCTTTTGAGTACCATTCATAACAGTAGTATGATCTCTATTACCTAAAATAGAACCTATTTTAGCATAAGAATAATTATAATGATTTTTTAATATATACATAGTTATATGTCTAGGTAAAACAAAGTTTTGAGTTCTTTTTGTAGAAATTAAATCACTAATAGTAATATTATAAAAATTAGCTATAACACTAAGTAAATTTTCGGAATTTTCTGAAGATGCTTCATTATTATTTTTATAAGTTATTAAAGAATCTAAGGCATCTTTTGCTTTATCTAAAGTAATATCATCATAATTACATACAACACTATGACCTATTACTCTATTAATAGCTCCTTCTAATTCTCTTATATTATCAGTAAAATTTTGAGCTATAAAATATAAAACATCATCATGTATTGTCTTTTCAGTTAATTCTGATACTTTACGTCTTAAAATATTTACTCTTTGTTCAAGATCTGGTTTTTTAATATCTACAGTCATACCTTGAGAAAACCTAGAAGTTAAACGATCCATAATACCACTTAATTTATTAGCAGGACAATCACTTGTAATAACTATTTGTTTCTTACGATTAATTAAATCATTAAATAATTTAAAGAATTCATGTTGGCTTTTTTGACCAATTTGTAACATTTGAATATCATCTACTAATAAACAGTCTAAATTACCATATTTTTCTTCAAATAAGTCCATACTATGAATTTGAGTAGCTTTAGAATAATCAACAATAAAATCGTTTGCTTGAACATATAAGACTTTTTTGTTTAAATCTCTATCTAATATATAGTTACCAATAGCTTGCATAAGATGGGTTTTACCTAAACCAACTCCACCAAAAATATATAAAGGGTTAGCAATAAAACCAGGTTGTTCAGCTACGTTAAAACTAATACGATAAGCAAAGTTGTTTGATTCACCTACAACAAAAGATTCAAAACTATGGTTTTCATTTAAATGATTAGAATATAATCTATTATGATTAGAAATAGTTTTAACTTCTTTTATATCTTCTTCAACAACGAATTTAAATTTTAATTTTTCAGTAGTTAAATTATTTAAAATTTCATTTATCTTTTCGATATACATCTTATTTATTTTAGTTTTTATATAAGAATTAGGTACTAAAACATATATAAGATTATTTTGAAATCTAACAACATCATTTACTTGAGAAAAAGTATCATGAAATGTAGATTCAGAATAACAATTAGATAAATATACTTTAGTTTTTAACCATAAATCTTGGTAACTATTTTGCATAGTATCAACTCCTAAGTGAAGATATAATAACATAAAAAAAGTGAATATCAATAAAAAGTTATCCACTAAAAAATGTGGATAAAAAAGATAAAAAAGTCAAAAAAAATGACAAAATTGTGGATAAGTCATTAAAAAAAAGGTTAATTTACGTAAAAAAACATAGTTATTAACATATCAACAGTAAATTTTTGTTGTGGAAAACTTATCCACAATTTAAATAAAAAAATCCACAAATTAATATAATTTTTTCTACATTTTTTAAACTCATTATATTTATTATTAAATTAAATCTATTTTTATAAAAATATAGATATAAAATAACTAAGAATTTATATAAAGTTGTTAATAAAAATATTGACACAAATAATTTGTTTTGTTAAAATTACAAAGCATGGTTTCAGAAAGAAAGAGAGGTTATATAAATGAAAAGAACATATCAACCTAATAAACGTAAAAGACAAGTTACTCATGGATTCCGTGTTCGTATGGCTTCTAAAAATGGTAGAAAAGTATTAGCACGTCGTCGTCAAAAAGGTAGAAAAGTATTAGCTGTTTAATCTTAATAAATAAAAAGTACCAGGACAACTAGAAAAATTATTTTTTAATTGTCCTTTTTTTATTTATAAGGAGTTCTATGAAAAAAGAATTTCGCATAAAGAAAAATAAAGAAATAGAAAATATCTTAAATAATAAAAAAAGTATAGGAAACGAATATTTTAAAATATTTATTTATAAAAATAATGAAACCAGTCATTTTCGTTATGCGATTAGCGTTGGAAAAAAAGTAGGCAATGCTGTTATTAGAAACAAAGAAAAAAGAAGATTAAGAATGTTATTTTTAGAATATAGTAAAAAAATAAATAAAAATTATGATTTTTTTTTAATAGCAAAGCCTAAAATAAAAGATTTAAACTATAAGGAACTAGAAACTTTATTTTTTAAATATATAAATAAAATAATAACGAAGGAGAAAAACAGTGAAATTATTTCTATATAAGAATGGCGTTAAGATAGCTAGTGTAGTAGTTATCATTTTATTAATGCTAGGTCTTACAAGTTGCCGTACTGATACAGATTATTGGTATTCTAAGGTTTATACTACTTGGGGAGCTGAATTTAGTTTTCAAAGTTCTTGGTCTGCACTCTGGGGATGGCCTGTTTCAATACTTTCATATCCTTTCGCTTGGTTGTGTTCTAGTATAGGTAAGTGTTTAGGTAATTCTTATATTTGGGGTATTATATGTACTACTCTTATAATAAGAACTATAGCTTGGCCTATTTATTCAAAACAAAATGGCGTAACTGTTAAAATGCAAGTTATGCAACCTGAATTAGATAAAATTCAAAAGAAATATGCATTTAGAAAAGATGAAGCTAGTCAACAAAGAATGAAACAAGAAATGGCTGCTGTATATAAGAAATATAAATTCAATCCTCTTGGTTGTGTATTTACAATGTTTATTCAATTCCCTATCTTTATAGCTATGTATGAGGTAGTAAGAAGAATAAATTTAACAACTACTGTTGATATTGGTAATGGTGTATTAGTAGAAACTTATGGTAAGTTCGCTTTATCTAATACTAAGTTATTTGGCTATTTTGAATTATATGATACATCAGCATTTTCAGGTGCTACTAGAGATAGAATACTTTGTGTAGTTATAGCAGTATTATATACAGGTGTTACTTTCTTAAGTCAAAAATTAGCTCAAAGAAAACCATCATATGTTAAAAAGACATCATATAACAATAAACAAAATGATCAAGCAAAACAAATGAAGATAATGAATTATGTAATGCTTATTATGTTCTTCTTTATTGCTTTATCATCAACAGCCTTAGGTATTTATTGGTTAATAGGTGCAATCTTACAAATATTCCAATCATTTGTTGGAAGAAAATTAAATGAAAGAACATATTACAAAATGAAGGAGAAAAGTGAAGTAGTATGAAAAAAGAACTTCAAATAATTGGTAAAGATGAACAAGAAGTTATGGCTAAAGCACAAGCTATTTTAAGAATTCCTTCAGATAGAATATTTATTAATGTATTAGGTGAATTACCTGAAGGTTTAAATTGTCAAGCTTTAGTAGATGTTAATTTAGCTTTAGAGGGAAGAAGATATATTGAAAATATATTAAAGGCTATGCAAATTAAATATCAAATTGAAACTAGAACTGTTGGTGGAGAAAAAGAAATTCATTATTTAATTGAAAGTTCAGAAAATTCACTTTTAATAGGTCATAATGGTAAATGTTTAGAAGCCTTCCAAATTCTAGTAAGAAATTTAATAGGTAATTATTTAGATGAAAAGAATATAATTACATTAGATATTGGTTCTTATAAATCTAATAAAGATCATAAATTAGAAGTACTTGCTACTAAAGTAGCTAAAGAAGTAGCTAAAACTAAAATACCAGCTAAATTAAGTCCTATGAATGCTTATGAAAGACATATAGTTCATAAAAGACTTGCCTCTTGGCGTGATGTTTATACTGAATCTGAAGGCGAAGGCGCCGAAAGAGCAGTTGTTATTAAACCAAAAAATTAAGATAATAAAGCTGTATAACAAAGTTTGTTTTGTTGACAGCTTTTTATTTATAAAAAATATACAATTTAGTCTAAATATTTGATATAATAAACATATGAAAAAAGTAATAGGTTTTTTTTTAGTAATACTATTAAGTTTTGCTATTTGGGCTACTATTGGATCAGTAGAAGAACATATAAAAATAGAGCTTACATTACAAGATTTTATTAGTAAAGCTACTTTAATAGAAAGCGAAAGTACATCTCAAATTAAATATTATGAAGTAAAATCAGATATAGAATTAGATGCTCCAAGTTATCATTATTACAATAATAGAATGGTAGCAGGGGCTCCTGGAGATATAATCTTAACTAGAACATCTGATATTGAAATACCTTTTATCCAACAAGGAATTAGTTTTTATGTTGGAGGACATGCTGCCTTATTAGGTTATGATTATTATTCTACTGAAGTATCTTTTAATGAATCTAATACTTTTGAAATAACAGGTGTAGGTAGTGATATTACATCTACTAAAAGAAGTTCTTATAGTTATTTTACTACTCATTATCCTGAATTTTTTGTATATAGAGTTAAAACAAGTGCCGAAAATAGATTTAAAGCATTTATTAATGCAATGAGCTATTATGGTCAATCATATAATTATACCTTTATATTTAATCAAAAAAATACTAGATATTGTTCTGATTTAATAAAGGTAGCTTATGAATATGTAGGTGTTAATTTAAATTATGATGGTGTAGCAACCACTGTTTTAGATATAATGGCTAGCCCAGATGTTTATTTAGTATTCTATTCAAGAATAGATGAAAATGGGGTTAGATATAATTATGCATTAGTGTAACGAGGTGATACTTTAATGGCATATGTAGCTTTATATAGGGCGTATAGACCACAACTATTTAGTGAAGTTGTAGATCAAAAAGCTGTGGTTAAAACACTTGAAAACGCCATTTTAAATAATAAAGTAGCCCATGCTTATTTGTTTTGTGGTCCTAGAGGTACTGGTAAAACTACTTTAGCTAAGATATTTGCTAAAGCCTTAAATTGTGAAAATGGTCCAACTATAACACCTTGTCAAGAATGTGAACTTTGTAAAAGTATCTTACAAGGAACGAATCCTGATGTAATAGAGATAGATGCGGCATCTAATAATGGTGCTGATGATATAAGAGCTTTAAGAGATAGTGTTAAGTTTATGCCATCTATGTCTAAATATAAGGTATATATTATAGATGAGGTTCATATGCTAAGTAATGCTGCTTTCAATGCTTTACTTAAAACTTTAGAAGAACCACCTAAATATGTAGTATTTATTTTATGTACTACAGAACCTTATAAAATACCTGAAACTATACTTTCTCGTTGTCAAAGATTTGATTTTAAAGCCATCTCAGAAGAAGGTATTTTTAATAGATTAAAAGAAGTAGTTAAAGAAGAAAATATAACTATCTCAGAAGAAGCTATAGAAGAAATAACTAATTTAGCTGAAGGTGGTATGCGTGACGCTTTATCTTTACTTGATCAAGTTATATCATATGTTCCAAATAACGAAATAAGTTTAAATGATGTATATGAAGTATCAGGTAATGTATCTAATACAGATTTGTTTACCTTACTTGAATATGTTTATAATAATGAATCAGAAAAAGCTATAGATTTCATATCTAAACTATATAATGATGGCAAAGAATATGATAAGATAGCTGAAGATTTAATGATATTTTTAAGAGATATCTTACTTTATAAAAGTGGCATATTTGACACTAATAAAAAAATATTTAAACAAGATAATTTTAAAAAATTAGTTGAAAATCTAGGTAAAAGTTTAATATTTTCTTGGCTAGAATTAATTAATAATTGTATTAATCAAATGAAATTTTCTAATCAAAAAAGATCGTATCTAGATTTATGTATCTTAAAGATGTGTGATAGTAAAACTCAAAAAGAAAATAGTATATTAGATCAAATAAAATATTTAGAAGCTACTATTACAAGTATTCAGGCTGAATTGGCTAAAACTCCAATTAGAGAAGAAATTAAGGTTATACCTACTAAAGTAGAAACTTTAAAGAAAATAGAACAAGATAATTCTTTAAATATTACTATTGAAGAAATAAATGATGTATTAAATAACGCATCTAAAGAAACAAGAGAAAAATTTCAAAAAGAATGGCCACTTTTAATCGCTAAATATCAAGATATTTTAGCTATATCTATCTTACAACATGGCAAGATATCAGCTGTATCTGAAAAAGCTATTATCTTTACCTTACAAGATGAAGGATTTTGTAATAGAGTTATGAAGTATGAAAATTATATTCAACTTCAAGAAATAATAAAGAAACAAATACCTACTATAGAAGATATATATGCAATACCTCAAAAAATATGGAAGAGTATAACAGCTGATTTTAAACAAAAATATGAATCTGGTATTGAAAAACCAATTTTAAACAATATAATAATTAATGTTAAAAAACCAGTTAAAAAAGAGAATGAAAAAAATCCTCTAATAGAAAAACTAACTGAAGTTTTTGGAGACAAATTAGAAATTAAGGAGTAAAACTATGAATCCAATGATGATGAAAAAAATTAAACAAATGCAAAAAGAACTACAAGAAGGTCAACAAAGAATTCAAGAAACAGTATTTGTTGGTAAATCTGGTGGTATTTGTGAAGTAGAAGTAAAAGGATCTCATGAAGTAGTAAAAGTTACTATTGATAGAGAATCTTTTGAATCTCAAGATGATATCGAAATGATTGAAGATGCTTTAGTAGCTGCATATAATGATGCAAATAAACAAATTGAGGATGCCACAGCTAAATTAATGGGTCCTTATGCTAGCATGCTTGGTGGCGTATTATAATGATTAAATATCCTCAAAGTGTATTAAATCTAATTGAATCTTTTTCTTTATTACCAGGTATAGGAAGAAAGAGTGCTGAACGTTTAGCTTTCTATGTGCTAGATAATATGAAAATAGAAGATGTTGAAGAATTTACACATAACTTAGAGGAAGTTAAAAAGAATGTAAGACATTGCAACATATGTGGTAATATATCTGAGACTGATACCTGTTCTATTTGTTCAGATGAACAAAGAGATAAAAAAGTTATTTTAGTAGTTGAATCAGTTAGAGATGTCTTAAGTATTGAAAAATTAAATGAATATCAAGGATTATATCATGTACTTGGTGGATCTATTTCTTTCTCAAGAGGAATAAGTGCTAAAGATTTAAATATAGATAATTTATTAAAAAGAATAGAACAAGAAGATATATCTGAAGTTATTTTAGCCACAAACGCCACTTTAGAAGGAGAAACTACAGCTAAATATCTAAGAGAATTAATTAATAGTATTAAAGATATTAAAATATCTAGAATAGCTTATGGACTTCCTGTAGGTAGTGATTTATTGTATGCTGATCAAATGACCTTATCTAGAGCTTTAGAAGGTAGAAGAGAATATAAATGAAATTAGAGTTTACTAGTGTAGTAGATGATATAATTAATAAAGAAATATTAGAGTATATAAAAGAAGATAATAAAATAATTACTGATAAACTAATATTTATTATTGATAATGGTATTAAATGTATCAGGAAAGATATAAAACAGGAACTTAATTTTATAATAAATACTAAAACTAGTGCTATATTAGAAGATGAATATAAGATAATTTATAATTTTAATATATATACTGAAAAACTAGTTATAGATGATAAGAGAATATATATAAAATATATATTATATTTAGATAATGAAGAGATATCTAAACATAAAATTTATATAAATTTTCTTGATAAATTAAGTAAAAAGGAGTAAAATACCATAGATTATCGGAGGGATAATAATGCAAAATTACCAAAACTTGTCAATGTTAGATATTGCGGTTGCTATTTTAAAAGAACAAGGTAAGATGAAAATCCAAGATTTAATGAATCAAACCTTAGCTGCAAAATCAATATCTACTGAAGATATTGATTATAAAACGCAATTATATTTAGATATAACAACTAGCTCTTTATTTGTTTATTTAGGCGATGAAGAATGGGACTTAAAAGAAAGACAATCATTAGAATTATTTGATCGTGATGGTGCTGAATATAATAGTACTGAAGATGAAGTTGAAGAAGATTACGAAGGTCTTAAATTTGAAGAAGATCTTGAAGAAGATACTGAATCTTCAGATGAATATGATGTATATGATATCGATTATGATAATGAAGAAGATTACGAAGAAGACGATGATATAGAAGATAGTGATGAGGAATTAATTGGTTCTTATCATGAAGAAGATGATGACTTCGATGAAGACAAGTATAATGATTACATGGATGATTTCGAAGACATGTATGACGATAATTAAATTTTTACATAATTTCCCACAAAAATCCCATAATTTAGCGTAATTTATATGTTAGAATACGTGTTGTAATCGGTTAGATTACATTATCTATCACTCTCCCTTAATATAATGATAGATATCTTTTTCATAAGCAAACTATAACTCTCCCAGATAAAGGACAACTTTTTAAGTTGTCCTTTATCACTATTATAGAGTATAATATAGATAAAAAAGCGATATAAGGAGGTCTTATGTATTATATAGCTATTGTAGAAGATGAACAAAATTTAGCAAACTTAATAACTAAATATTTAGAAACAGAAGGATATAAATATAAAATATTTAGTAGTGGTGAAGAAGCTATAGAATCACTTGATAATGCTGAAGAAGATTTTCATTTATGGATATTAGATATCATGTTACCTGGTGAGGTATCAGGATATGATTTAATAAGAAAAATAAAAGATGTAAATGCAGATGTTCCTGTAATATTTACATCAGCTAGAGATCAAGATATTGATAAGATTATGGGTTTAGAATTAGGTTCTGATGATTACTTATCTAAACCATATAACATGAGAGAATTAATGTTAAGAGTTAAGAAAATACTTGAAAGATGTTATCATGATCGTTCTACTAATATAATTAAATATGAAGATTATGAAATAGATTTAGAAAAAAGAAGAGTATTTGCTGAAGGTGATGATGTTGTAGTATTAACATCTAAAGAATATGATTTATTATGTTTTTTAATAAATAATAAAAATAAAGCTTTATCTAGAGAACAAATAATTGAACATGTTTGGGGCAATGAATATTTTGGTTCTGATAGAGTAGTTGATGATTTATTAAGAAGATTAAGAGCTAAAATGCCTAAAATTAATGTTGAAACTATTTATGGTTATGGTTATCGCTTATTATGGTAAAAACTAATAAATTAAAAAGAAGCATAACATCTAAGATGTTTTTGTTATTCTTTTCTTGTGTAATTATATTATTTTCCTTCATGGCCATAACAACAAGTTATTCTTTAAATGTTTTAGGAACAGAGGAAACTTATTACCGTCTCCAAAATTATATCAATTTAACTTCATTTGAATGGAAACAAGGAGTTCAAATAAATTTAACAAATTCTAATATGGAAAACTTTGGTGTTATTCAAGGTTATTATGATAAAAATCAAATTACTATAACATATCAAAGTATAGAATCTATAGAATTATCTGAAACAGATATAATTAATCTTCTTAAAATGGTAGATGAAGCAGATGGTGAATATGAAACGGAATTAGGGGAAACTATTTATTATTCTTATGATATAGATTTAGATACTGGTAACTTTATAATAGTTTTAGTAGATAATACATATAATGATTATTTTATTAGAAGAATATTTTTAAGTATAATTTTAGTAGTTGTCATAGTTTTATTATTACTAGCTGTTATTATGACTATTTGGGTATATAGATTAACTAAGAGATTAAGAAAATTACAAGATCATATCTCTAATATGAATAAAGAAAAGTATGAAGTAGAATATCTAGATGACGGGGATGACGAGATTAGAGAGTTATCTGAGTCGATAGAGATTATGAGAGAAGAAATTAAAAATTCTGAAACTACTAAACGTGAAATGTTGCAAAATGTAAGTCATGACTTTAAAACTCCTATTTCAGTTATTAAGAATTACGCTGAAGCTATAATTGATAATGTAATAGATCCTAAAGAGGCTATTGTTATAAGTAAACAAACGGATATCTTAAAGGATAAAGTTAGTCAATTATTAGAATATAATAAATTAGAATATTTAACTAAAGATAGACCATTTGAAGATGTTGAAATAGATGTTTTATGTAAAGATATAGTACAATTACATAAAGTTAAAACAACAATTAAATTCGATTTAAAATTAGAACCTTGTGTATTCCAAGGCTATAAAGAAAATTATATTACAGTAATAGAAAATATTATTGATAATGCTTTAAGATATGCTAAAAGTGTTATTTATATTGAAACTAAAGAAAACAAACTTACTATTTATAATGATGGTGAACCAATAGAAGAAAAATTCTTAAATTCTAATTTTAAACCATATGAAAAAGGTTCTAAAGGTGAGTTTGGTTTAGGTATGAGTATAGTTAAGAAAACTTTAGATTTCTTTGACTTAACATTAAAAATTTTTAATGAACCACAAGGTGGAGTATCATTTGTAATATCTAAAGAGAAATAAAAAAAACGGCTAGAAATAGCCGTTTTTTTATATAAATTATTTGATTAATTCGCCCCAAATTTCACCAGCTAAACAACCAGCATTAGATTCATCAGTATCAATGTGCATAGCTAAAGCATAACTACTAGATACTCTAACTACTGTGTCTTCAAATACTAGTTTTCTACCAGTTTCATTTAATACTTTTACACCAACTATATCACCATTTTTAACGCCGAATTCCTCAGCATCTTCAGGTGTCATATGGATATGTCTTTTAGCAACTATTACGCCTTCAGTTAATTCAACTTCTCCACAAGGACCAACTAATTTACAAGGAGCACTACCAGCTACATCTCCTGATTCTCTAACTGGGGCAGTAACACCGATAGTACGGCAATCAGTGAATGATAATTCTACTTGATCTTGTTTTCTTTCAGGACCTAAAATAGAACAATTTAATTCACCTTTAGGACCAACTACTTTAACTTTTTTATCACTTGCGAATTGTCCTGGTTGAGATAACATTTTCTTAACTTCTAATGTACCTTCAGGTCCAAATAATACTTTTAATGTTTCACTAGTAACATGAACGTGTCTAGCACTTGTTTCAATTAAAATTTTTTTCATATCTTTTTTCCTCACTTTTCGACTTTATTATATCACTTTTTAAGTAATATATGAAATAATTTTAAGATTATTTTTAGCTAAATATTTAGATTTTTAGTTATTTCAATGAAGAACTCTGCTCTCCATAAATTTAAAGGATAATTTTCATTAATATAAGGTAATACATCTTTCTTAGCTAATTCATAATCTATATTTAGAAATCTAGTATTTAATAAATTTATTAAACTATCTCTATTTAAATCAAAATCTTTATCTATAGCATTAGAATCTACTAATCTAGCTTTTAAATGAGATAGATTAACTTTTATATTACGAGATATATAAAATATATAGTCATATAAATCTCTACCTTTTATTCTATTTTTCCAAGAACGACATAAAACAGCATGTATTTTACCAGCAAATAAGCTTGGCAGGTCATATAGACAAACTTCATATGGAGATGGAAGAAGTCCAAATTTTCTTTCAAAGTTAGCATCTTTTGGAGGATTTACATCTAATTCGAATTTAATAGTTATAATTTCATTTGGATGTATGGTATTTTGTATATCTCCGTATATATTTAATATATGTTCTTTAGTATTACCTTTTAAAAAAGCAGATTTAATATTTGAATCAGATGTTTTTTCTTTTTCTTTTACTGAAAAATTTAATCCAAGATAAGATAGTTCTTTTTCAATAGAATAAAAATACTTACTTAAATCAAAGTTGGTATTAGGCTCTTTTAATGAAAAATCCAAATCTTCAGAAAATCTATCTAAACTATGAAATATTCTTAAAGCTGTCCCACCATAAAAAGCAGCTTCTTTAAAAAAATCAGTCCTAGCTAAACCACACAAGGCTATTTCTTGGACAACTTCTTTTAAAACATTACGTTTGTCTGTTAAAGAAGTAGTGTTATATTTAGATATCATTTGGGTTAATATTGAATTCATGATTCACCTCTTACAGATAATATATACTTTTTTAAATATTTTAAATTATTAGAATGATATAAATCAGCAATTTGACAAATGAAATTAGTATCTAATTTCCAAAAACTTTCATCATATATTCTTAAATCTTCAAATAACATATCTTTTATATCTTTGATAGAAGTTACAGGACTCATAATATATAACTTATCACACAAGGCTTTTTCCGGACTAGCTAATTGATAAGAATATCCGTTTTCTATATAAATATTTACTCCTAAACTATATACTGTTTTAGGAATATCTCTATATAAATAAGTACCAAAATAATTTTTATACTTTTTAGTTCTATTTTTAGCGTAGGTGGCAGAAGTATAGATACGAACACTTTCTGGTATTAAGTTATATAAGGATAATACATAATCAAAAGATAGATAAGAAGGGCCATAAATATATGAAGCTAAGTATTTACCATCAGTATTTTTATTATTTTCATATATTCCTCTTGATATTTTAATTAGATTGCCATTTTTAATTTCTCTTCTTATTTTACCAGCTAAATCAGTATAATCTTTATAAATTAAAGCTAAATGGTCTATAGTTAAAATCATAATTTCCTCCAATTACCTTTATTTTACAAAACTATTTGGAGGAAATCAAGAAATAGATATATAAAAATATAGATTAACAATCATAATTTTTCAATTTGTTTATTAAATAACTATCTAAGTTTTTAATTATTTATATTACATTGTAAGTTTTAGTGTGTTAAGGTATAATTAAAACGAATGAAAGGAAATAGAAAATGTTTAATAAACTACCAAGAAAAAAAGTTTTTAGAGATCCTTTATATGGGTATATAGAAGTAGAATTAGAAGTAATAGCTAAGTTAATAGATAGTAAAGAAGTTCAAAGATTGAGAAGAATTAGACAATTAAGTGGTGTTTGTATGGTGTTTCAAACAGCTGAACATTCTCGTTTTTGTCACGCTTTAGGAACTTATCAAATGGCTAAGATGGTATTAGATGAAGTTGAGGGAGCAAAAGAAAATTTAAACGAATATGAACAAGTACTTTTTTTAATATCAGCCTTATTACATGATGTAGGACATGGTCCGTATTCACATGCTTTTGAAAATATATTAGATGTAAGTCATGAAGAAATGACAGCGAGAATTATTACTTATCCTTATGGTGATATTTATAATATTTTAGTAGAATATCAAATAAAACCTACAGATATAGCTAATATTATTAGAAAAAAATCAAAATATAAAATAATAGAAAAGCTAATATCTAGTCAATTAGATGTTGATAGACTAGATTATTTAACTAGAGATGCTTATTTTACAGGAGCTACTTATGGAACTATTGATAGATATAGATTATTAAGATCTTTAATAGTGACAAAAGATGGTGTACTTATTAGAGCTTCTGGTCTTCATTCAGTTGAGTCATATTTGATGAGTAGATATCACATGTATTTTCAGGTATATTATCATCCTGCAGCTAGAGCTTATGAACTTTTACTTGAAACTATTTATTTAAGAATAAAGGATTTAGTTAAAGAAAATGTTAAAATAAAAGCTAATATAGAAGACTTTTTAAATGTTATAAAAGATTCTAATGATATAGAAAGTTACATAGAAATAGATGATTCTTATGTAAATGGGTTTATTAAACAATTAGTTAAAAGTGATGACGAAATATTAAATAAATTTTCTAATGCCTTAGAAGAAAGACGTTTATTTAATTATGTAGAATTAGATGGATTTGTTGATATTAATAAACTAAAAATAAATAAAAATAGATATTACTATTATGAATCTAGTGTATCAGCTGTAGCTTATTTAATAAGTAAGGGTGATGATAGTATTAAGATATTATTACCTAATAATAAAATAATTAATTTAGAAGATTATTCTAAACTTATTAATACCTTAGCTCAATCATCTTATAAAGAAGTAAGAAGGATATATTATTTTGAGGGCTAATATGGATATATTAGTAGTTGAAGGTAGACATGATTATGCTAGATTAAAAGATATATTTTCTGGTTTAATTATTACTACTAATGGTAGTGAAATAAGTGATAAGACTCTTAATTTATTAAAGGAATATAGTAAAAATAATAGAATAATAGTATTTACTGATCCTGATTATCCAGGTGAAAGAATAAGGAAAAAGATAACTGAAGTATGTCCTAACGCAAATCATATCTTTATAAAAAATGAATTTTGTAAATCTAAAAACAATAAAAAAGTAGGAGTAGAACACGCTGATATAGAAGATTTAAAGGCTTTATTAAAGGATATTTTAGAACCTACACAAAATAATAAGTTTTGGGATTTAAATAAATTAATAGAGTTAAAATTAAGCAGTGATATAAATTCTAAATCAAGAAGAGAATATATCTCAAATAAATTAAATATAGGAAGTCCTAATACTAAGACTTTAATCAATAGATTAAATAGTTTTAATATAGGATATAATACAGTTTTAAAATTGGTAGAAGAATATGATAAAAGCTAAAAAAAGATTTGGTCAAAATTTTTTAATTGATAAGAATATTATAAATAAAATAGTAGATGAACTAGATTTACTTGAAGATTCACTAGTTATAGAAATAGGTCCGGGATATGGAGCTTTAACTAAGGAGTTAGTTTTAAAGGCTAAACATGTCTTAGCTTATGAAATAGATAGAGACTGTGTGGCGAGTCTAAGAGAAAATATAAAAACTCCTAATTTTGAAGTAGTAGAATCAGATATTTTAGAAGCTAATATTAAATCTGATATAGCTAAATATCAAGTAAGTAATGTCTATATAATAGGTAACTTACCTTATTATATAACAACAGCTATTTTAATTAAGTTAATAGAAGAAAAATTAGATATTAATAAGTATGTCTTCATGGTTCAAGAAGAAGTAGCTGATAGATATACTAGTTTATCTAATAATAAAGAATATAATTCTTTAACAGTATATCTAAATTATTTATTTAATACTAAGAAATGTTTTATAGTTAAAAATACTTCTTTTGATCCTGTTCCTAAAGTAACAAGTGCGGTTATTAGTCTAACTAAAAAAGATATATTATATAAACCTATATCAGAAGATTATTTTTATTATATTAATAAATTAATATTTAAACAAAAAAGAAAGACTATTATTAATAATATTAAAGATAATTTTGAAAGTAATATTATAAATACTGCCTTTAATAATTTAGGATTAAAATTAACAGCTAGAGCGGAAGAGTTAAGCATTAAAGATATAATAGATTTATCGGATGAATTATTTAAGCTAAGTAATATTTATGAGAAAGCTTATGCTAAAATAAATTTAAGTTTAAGAGTTTTAGATAAAAATACTGGATATCATGATATAAATAGTCTAATGGCTAAAATAGACTTATCTGATGAATTAGTATTTATTAAATCAAAAGAAGATAAAGTTATATCTAATATAGATATAGAAGATAATGTTATTTTAAAGACTATTAAATTATTCAAAGAAAAGTATAAAATTCGTGAAGGAGTAACTATCTATTTAAAGAAAAATATACCTTTATCTGCTGGATTAGCCGGTGGTAGTAGTGATTCATCGGCTACTCTTAGAGGTTTAAATAGATTATTTTGTCTAAATAAAAAATTAAGTGAGCTAGAAGATTTAGCTAAAGTTTTAGGATCTGATAATGTTTATACTTTATATCAAAATTTAGCTACTTGTAAAGGTAGAGGAGAAATAATAGATTTAATAGATATAAAACTTGATATACCTATTTTAATTATTAATCCTAATTTTGGTTTAAGTACAAAAAGTGTTTATGATAATTATTTATTTGAAGATAAGATAGATACTACAATAGATATTTTAGAAGCTTTAAAAGTCAATAATATAATTAAATTAGAAGAATATATCTTTAATGATTTAGAAAAACCAGCTTTAAAAGATGAGAAATATTTAGCTTTTTATAATAGTTTAAAAGATTTAAATATAAAAACTTATCAAAGTGGTAGTGGACCTACTAGATATAGTTTTGAGATAGATAAAAAAGATGTATTAAAAGAAAAAATGAATAATTTATTAATTATCCAAACAAAAATAATAAATTAGATGAAAAATATAACAAATTTTGTTATAATACTTCTTGTGTTTTAGGAGGAAATTATGTCGGAATTATTAGGTAAGAAAGTTAAGTTATTTAGTTTATCAGCTAATAAAGAACTAGCAGAAGATATAGCTAAATCTATAGGTATAGAATTAGCTAGTTGTGAAGTATTAAGATTCGCTGATGGAGAAATAAATGTTAATATTAATGAGACTGTTAGAGGTCATGATGTTTTTGTTGTTCAACCTACGAGTTCTCCAGTTAATGAACATTTAATGGAATTACTTATTATGTGTGATGCCTTAAAGAGAGCTTCAGCGAAAACTATTAATATAATCATGCCTTATTATGGTTATTCTAGACAAGATCGTAAAGCTAAATCTCGTCAACCTATTAGTGCGAAACTTGTGGCTGATTTACTTCAAACAGCTGGGGCTAATAGAGTTATTGCGATGGATTTACATGCGGCTCAAATTCAAGGTTTCTTTAATATTCCTATTGATAACTTCTTAGGATTACCTATATTAGTAAATTATTTTATTGATAATCATATTAATGGTAAAGACGTTATTGTTGTTTCTCCTGATCATGGTGGAGTTGTTAGAGCGAGAGAATTCGCTAAAGTATTAGAATGTCCAATAGCTATTATTGATAAGAGAAGACCTGAACCTAATAAGGCTGAGGTTATGAATATCTTAGGTGATGTAGAAGGTAAGACTTGTATCATAGTTGATGATATAGTTGATACAGCTGGCACATTAACTGTGGCTGCCGATGCTTTAAAAGCTAAAGGTGCTAAAGAAGTATTTGCTGCTTGTACACATGGTGTATTATCTGACCCAGCTATTGAAAGAGTTAAGAATTCAGCTTTAAAAGAATTAGTAATAACTAATACTATATATTTACCAGAAGAAAAAAGAATACCTAAAATAAAGGTATTATCAGTTGGTTCATTATTAGGTCATGGTATACTTAGAATATTATCTAATGAACCATTATCTGGCCTATTTATATATTCGTATGATAAGTCTAAAAGAGAGTTGTTATAAATGAAATTAATTGTTGGTTTAGGTAATATCGGATCTACCTATACTAAAACTAGACATAACCTAGGTTTCATGTGTGTCGATTATTTTGCAGAAAAACATAATCTAGAATTTAAAGAAGAGAAGAAGTTAAAGTGTTATTTAACTTCTTTTACCGTTCAAGGTGAAAAAATAATAATTATTAAACCTACTACTTACATGAATTTATCTGGAGATGCGGTATTAACTGTTAAAAATTATTATAAAATATCTATTTTAGATATCTTAGTTATATGTGATGACCTAGATAGTCATACAGCTAGAATAAGGTTAAGACAAAATGGTTCTAGTGGTGGACATAACGGGCTTAAAAGCATCATAGCTAATCTAGGTTCTGAAGAATTTAAACGCATTAAAGTAGGTATAGGAAGAAATCCTTTAATGAAGACAGCTGATTATGTTTTATCTAAATTTACAAATGAAGAAGAACCTTTAATAGAAGAAGCAATAAAGAGTGTAGAAGAGATAATAACTGAATTTAGTTTAGATGTTCCTTTCTATAAATTAGCTTCAAAATATAGTAAAAAGTGAGTAATTTACTCACTTTTTAGTGTTTAGGTGATATTATGGATGAAAGATTATATTTAGCTAATTTATCTCCCTTTAAAGAGATAATAGAAGCTGATTTTATAAAAGTAGCTAAGACTAATATAGATATTAATATCCTTCTTATTATTTTAGATTTTTATAAAAATAATAAGAGTATTTTTGTTGTTTTACCTACTATATCAGAAGCTCAAAATTATTATGATAATTTAGTAAAATATTTACCTTTTGATAAAGTATTATTTTTTCCTGCTGATGAACTTTTAACATCTGAGATGTTATCTAGTTCGGGAGATTTCTTATATGAAAGACTTCAAACTATATATTCTTTATTAAATAATGATTCTTATATAGTTATAACTAATACTAATGGCCTAATTAAAAAAGAAGTTCCTAAAGAAGTATTTATTGATAATATCTTTAATATTAAAAAAGGAGATATTATTAATAGAGATAATCTAATTAATAAATTAGTAATAATGGGTTATAAATTTAGTTATACTAGTTTAAAAACGGGTGATTTTTCTAAGAGAGGTTCTATTATAGATATCTATCCTTTTGGGGAAGAAAATCCAATAAGATTAGATTTCTTTGATGATGAAATAGAAACCATTAAATATTATAATCCTGATACTCAAAGATCTTATAAAGAAATAGATAGTATAAGTATTAAACCAGTAATAGAGATGTTATATACTGATACTGATTTAAAAAGAGCTATTCAAGGTATATTGAATTTTAAAGAAAATACTCTTTTATCTGATATAGAAAAGAATATGATAGATAAGGATATTAATGATTTATCTTTAAGAGAGAATACTTCTAAATTAATGCGTTATATAGCCTTTTTTTATAATGAATCTTGTAGTATTGTTGATTTTAAAGAAAATAAGAAAATATATTTTATAGATCCAGGTAAAATAGAAGATATATATAAGAATATGATATTAGATTTAAATGAATATGAAGGAAGATTAGGAGGACATTTCATGTCTAGGTTAGAATCTTTCTTTAATATATCTTTTTTTAAAGCTAATGTAGAAATAGAAGGTATAAGAACTTTATTTGATGCTGATATTAATATAGGTTATGAAGATGTTCCTTATTTTAAAGGAAATGAAGCTTTAATAAATAAAGAATTAGCTAAATACCAATCATATAGAAATATATTATTATCTATAGAAAGAGATGAAGTAATAGATAAAGTTAAAAGAAGTTTATTTGAACATAATATTTTTTATAATGAAGGTAGTCTTACAAAACCTCATGATAAGTCTAAAATATTCTTTACTAAGATAAACTTACCTAGTGTTAAATTAAAATATCAAGATATCTTTATTATTAATGAAAATAGTTTAATGAGTTTATCTATAGAGTCTAAAAAGACACCTAGATATAAATCAATTTATAAAAATTCTATTAAAATTAATCGTTATGATGAATTAAAACAAGGAGATTATATAGTTCATTATGATTATGGTGTAGGTAGATATTTAGGGATTAAGACCCTGCTTAATAATAATATTAAAAGAGATTATATTTACTGTGAATACGCTAATAATTCTAGTTTATATATACCTGTTGAAAATATTAATAATTTAATGAAGTATGCCTCAGGTGATATTTTAAATGTTGAATTAAATGAAATAGGAAGTCCTTCTTGGTCTAGAACTAAAGAAAGAGTAAGAAAGAAATTAAGAGATATATCTGATAGATTAATTAATTTATATTCAAAAAGAGAAAAAGCTAGTGGTTTTGCCTTCCCTAAAGATGATGATATGCAGGTATCTTTTGAAGCTGATTTTCCTTATGAATTAACTGAAGATCAACAAAGAGCTGTTGATGATGTTAAACATGACATGGAACGACCTATTCCTATGGATAGATTAATTTGTGGGGATGTAGGTTATGGGAAGACTGAGGTTGCCTTAAGAGCGGCCTTTAAAGCTGTTTTAGCTGGTAAACAGGTTGCCTTACTTTGTCCTACTACTATTTTATCTAATCAACATTATCATACTTTTTTTGATAGAATGGATAAATACGGAATTAAGGTTGAATTATTAAATAGATTTGTTTCTACGTCTCGTCAAAAAGAAGTTTTTGAAGGACTTTTAAGCGGAAGTGTAGATGTTGTAATAGGGACTCATAAATTATTAAATAAAGATATTAATTATAAAGATTTAGGACTTTTAATAGTAGATGAGGAACAAAGATTTGGTGTAGTTCATAAGGAAAGAATAAAAGAATTAAAAGTAAATGTAGATTGTATAACCTTATCTGCAACTCCTATTCCTAGAACCTTGCAGATGTCTATGATAGGTATTAAAGATATGTCTATGATAGAAACTCCTCCTAAGAATAGATATCCGATTCAAACTTATGTAATTGAACAAAATGACGCTATTATAAGAGATGCGATAGAAAGAGAATTATCGCGTAAAGGACAGGTATTTTATTTATATAATAGAATAGATACTATAGAGAATAAGACTATTGAAATATCTAAGTTATGTCCTAATGCGAGAATTGTGTTTGCTCATGGTAGGTTAAAAAGTACAGAATTAGAAAAAAGAATATATGATTTTATAAATAAAAAATATGATGTGTTAGTATGTACTACTATTATTGAAACTGGTATAGATATACCTGAAACTAATACTTTAATTATAAATGATGCTGATAAACTAGGTTTAGCACAACTTTATCAAATAAGAGGTAGAGTAGGTAGATCTAATAAAATAGCTTATGCTTATTTATTTTATGAACCTAGTAAAATACTAACTAAAGAAGCCGAGAAGAGATTAGATGCGATAAAAGAATTTAATGAGTTAGGTTCAGGCTTTAAAATAGCGATGAGAGATTTATCTATTAGAGGTTCAGGTGATATCTTAGGGGCAGAACAGTCTGGTTTTGTTGAATCAGTAGGTATAGACATGTATTTAAAGATATTAAATGAAGAAGTTCATAATATTAAGCCAGAAACTATATCAACAAACCCAGTAAGCTCTAAACCACTAATATCTCTTACTGTTAGTGAATCTTATATTAATAATGAAGATATAAGAATAGAAGTTCATCGCAAGATAGAGAATTTAAAATCTAAAGAAGAGTTTAATAATCTAGAATCCGAATTAATTGATAGATTTGGGGATATTGATGAAGATACATATAATTATATGCAAGAAAAATTATTTAAAAATCTAGCTAAAGAATTTAATTTTGAAGATATAGAAATATTATCAAATAACATTATATCTCTTAAGATGAATAAAGATGCCAGCAATAAGATACAAGGTGATCTTTGGTTTAGTTTATTAAAGAATCATAAGAATATAATTTTAAAATACATTAATCCTAATATTTTACTTCAAACTCGTAAAGAAGATAAAATATTAAGTGCTATAAAAGATATTATAAATTATCTATCTGATATAAAAAATATCATAGAAAAATAAGGCCATATCAAGTATAATATACGGGGTGATAAAATGTATGATGTAGCAATAGTTGGGGCAGGTCCTGCAGGTATTTATTGTGCTTATGAATTAATAACTAAAAAGCCAGATTTAAAGGTTTTATTAGTTGATAAAGGTGTAGATATTTATAGTAGACATTGTCCTGTCTTAGAACATAAATTAGCTAAATGTCCTATGAATAAAAAAGGATATGCTGGATGTTATCCTGCTTGTTCTATGACCAATGGTTTTGGTGGAGCAGGTGCGTATAGTGATGGTAAATTTAACATAACTAGTGAATTTGGTGGTTGGATGACTGATTATCTTTCGGCTGAGACTGTTCTAGATTTAATTAGATATGTTGATTCTATAAATTTAAAATACGGAGCTAATGTAGGTTTGACAGATCCTAGAACTGATAAAGTTACAGAAATTGAAAAAAGAGGCTACGCTGTTGGCTTAAAATTGCTAAGAGCTGAAGTTAGACATTTAGGCACTGAGGTTAACCTACAAATAATGAAAGCTATTTATGATTTCTTAATAACTAAAATAGATATGCGTTTTAAATCTGAAGTTACTGATGTTATTATCGAAAATGATAAAGCTAAAGGTATTAAAATAGGTGAAGAAGTTATAGATGCTAAATATGTCTTTTTGGCTGCTGGTAGAGATGGGGCTAGATGGCTTCAATCTATATGTGAAGAACATGACATTAATCTTACTCATAACCAAG
Organism: uncultured Anaeroplasmataceae bacterium; assembly: GCA_964547945.1. Classification (GTDB taxonomy): domain Bacteria; phylum Bacillota_I; class Bacilli_A; order Acholeplasmatales; family Anaeroplasmataceae; genus CALUXS01. Next base: position 46,466 of record CAZJPL010000001.1, on the reverse strand, counting down.
TAGATATTGGTGTTAGAGTAGAAACTAACGATATTATAATGGAAGAAATAAATAAGAATTTATATGAAGGCAAGTTCATGTATCGTACTTCAGTAGGTACTGAAGTAAGAACTTTCTGTTCAAATCCTAGTGGATATGTCGTAGTTGAAAATCATAGTGGTACTATTTTGGCTAATGGACATGCTTATAGAGATCCTAAATTAGGTAGTACTAATACTAACTTTGCCTTACTTGTATCTCATAAATTTTCTGAACCATTTAATAAACCAAATGAATACGCTCATGAAGTATCTCGTTTAGCTAATCAATTATCTTGTGGTTCAGTAATAGTTCAAAGATATGGAGATATTAAAAAAGGTAGAAGAACAACTTATAAGAGATTAGAAGAAGGTTTTGTAAGACCTACTTTAAAAGAAGCTGTTCCTGGCGATTTAGGTTTGGTTTTACCTTATAATACTATGAAATCAATTATTGAAATGGTAGAAGCTTTAGATCATGTAACTCCTGGTATCGCTAATGAACATACTTTATTTTACGGAGTAGAAGCTAAATTCTATTCAGCAAGACCAGTAGTAAATGAATATTTTGAAACTAAGATTTCAGGATTTTATGTAGGTGGCGACGGAGCTGGTTTAACTAGAGGTCTAGCTCAAGCTGGAGCTAATGGTGTCTGGGTTGCTAGAAATATTATAACTAGGTTAGGTGAATAATTATGCGTTTAGCTGTTGTAGGATGTCAGTGGGGAGACGAAGGAAAGGGTAAATTAACTGATTTTTTAAGTCAAAAAGCTGATGTTGTTGTTAGAAGTCAAGGTGGTAATAACGCAGGTCATACCATCTTAATAGGTAAAGAAAAATATGCCCTTCAAACTATTCCTTCAGGTATATTTAATCCTAATATTAAAAATGTTTTAGCTAATGGAATGGTTATTAATCCTAAAGAAGCTTTAAGAGAATTAGATGGTTTAATATCTAGAGGTATTAAAGATTTTAAATTATATATATCAAATAGAGCTCATGTTGTCATGCCTTATCATATTTTATTAGATGGTGCTTATGAGAGTTTTAAAGGTGATAAAAAAATAGGTACTACTAAAAAAGGTATAGGACCTTGTTATGCTGATAAAGTAAATCGTATTGGTATAAGAATGGGCGACCTAATAGATGAAGAAAGTTTTAAAGAAGTATTAAAAAATACCTTAGTAATTAAAAATAAAGAATTAGAAATGTTTAATATAGAACCTTTAGATTTCAATTCTTTATATAATGAATATCTAGAATATGGTAAGAGATTAAAACCATATGTATGTGATACTTCTTTATTATTAGAAAAAGAAATAGAAAAAGATACAAATATTTTATTTGAAGGAGCCCAAGGTAACATGTTATGTCTTGATCATGGTACTTATCCTTATGTTACTTCATCAAGCCCAACTGCTGCCTCTATTCCTTTAAACACAGGTATAGCTCCTAAATATATCGATCATTGTATAGGTATTTGTAAGGCTTATACCACAAGAGTAGGTGAAGGTCCTTTCCCTACTGAATTACATGATGAAATAGCTAATACTATAAGAGAACGTGGTCATGAATACGGTACAGTTACTAAACGTCCTAGAAGAGTAGGATATCTAGATTTAGTAGTAATAAATTATGCTAAAAGAATATCTGGAGTAGATTCTCTAGCTTTAATGTTATTTGATGTATTAACTGGCCTAGATGAAATAAAGATATGTGTATCTTATACTTTAGATAATAAAGTTATAAATACTATTCCAGCTACTTTAAATGAATATTCTAGATGTATTCCTAATTATATTACTTTAAAGGGATGGAATAGTGATATATCTAAGATAAAATCATATGAAGAGCTACCTGAAGAAACTAAAAAATATATAGAAACTATAGAAGAATATACTAAGATACCAGTAGATATAATATCAGTAGGCCCTGAAAGAACAGAAACTATTATTAGAAAAGATATATTTTAAAATGAAGATATTAGTTAGTTCTTGTCTACTAGGTAATAATGTTAAATATAATGGTAAAAATAATTTAAATAATTTAGTTTTAAAACTAAAAGAAAAATATGAGCTTATACCTATTTGTCCTGAAGTTATGGGTAATTTAAGTATACCTAGATCTCCTAGTGAAATAAGAGGTAATAAAGTTGTTAATAAAGATAATATAGATCTTACAAATAACTTTTATTTAGGGGCAAATAAAGCCTTAAATATAGCTAAAGAAAATAATATTAAATACGCAATATTAAAAGAAAAAAGTCCTTCTTGTGGGATAAATATTATATATGATGGCTCATTTTCTAGTAAAGTTATAAAAGGTAGTGGTATAACTACTAGATTATTAAGAGAAAATAATATAATTTGTTTTTCTGAAAACGAAATTGATAAATTATTAGATATCTTAGAAAATGAGTAAAAAACTTGAAAAGATATAGACAATTTGATATTATCATAACGATTTTAAAGAAAGAAGTGAAAATATGACATATAAGGGATGGGAAGGATTTGTTCCCGGTAAATGGAGTAATGATGAAATTAATGTTAGAGATTTCATCCAAAGAAATTATAATCCATATGATGGAGATGAATCTTTTTTAGTAGGACCAACAACCGCTACTACTAAATTATGGGATATAGTATTAGACCTATCTAAAAAAGAAAGAGAAGCTGGCGGTGTATTAGATGCTGATACTGATATCGTATCTACTATTACTAGTCATGCGCCAGGATATTTAGATAAAAAACTAGAAAAAATAGTTGGTTTACAAACAGATAAACCATTTAAAAGAAGCTTACAACCATTTGGTGGTATTAAAATGGCTGTTCAGGCAGCTGGAATGTATGACTATCAAGTTACTGATAGAGTAAAAGAAATATTTACTAAATATCGTAAAACCCATAATGATGGTGTTTATGATGCATATACTCCTGAAATGAGAAGAGCGAGAACAGCTCATATCTTAACTGGTTTACCTGATACTTATGGTAGAGGTAGAATAGTTGGAGATTACCGTAGAGTTGCCTTATATGGCGTAGATTATTTAATTAGACATAAAGAATTAGATAAGAGTTTAATTGATGGTGAAATGCGTCCTGATCGCATTAGAGATAGAGAAGAATTAGCTGAACAAATTAAAGCTTTAAAACAATTAAAAGAAATGGCTAGTTCATATGGTTGTGATATTTCAGAACCTGCAACTAACGCTAAAGAAGCTATTCAAGCTTTATATTTTGGTTATTTAGCCGCTGTTAAAGATCAAAACGGGGCAGCGATGTCTATAGGTAGAAATACTACATTCTTAGATATCTATATTGAACGTGATCTTAAAGCTGGTATTATTACTGAAGAAGAAGCTCAAGAATTAATAGATCATTTCGTAATGAAATTAAGAATAGTTAAATTCATGCGTATTAAAGAATACAATGAATTATTTTCAGGAGATCCTACTTGGGTAACTGAATCTATTGGTGGTATGGGTGTTGATGGTAGAAGTTTAGTAACAAAAACATCTTTTAGAATACTTCATACTCTAGATAATCTAGGACCAGCTCCAGAACCAAACTTAACTGTTTTATGGTCTAAAAACTTACCAATGAACTTTAAAAGATATTGTGCAAAGATGTCTATTAAAACATCAGCTATCCAATATGAATCAGATGATTTAATGCGTCCTGAAATGGGGGATGATTACTGTATAGCTTGTTGTGTATCTTCAATGCGTGTTGGTAAAGATATGCAATTCTTTGGAGCAAGAGCTAACTTAGCTAAATGTTTATTATATGCTTTAAATGGTGGTAGAGATGAGTTAACTTTAGATAAAGTTACTAAAAAACCTCTTCAAGTATCACCTAAATATGAAAGTATCACTAGTGATGATGTTTTAGTTTATGAAGAAGTAGTAGAAAAATATGAACAAATGATGGAATGGTTAGCAGGTTTATATGTTAATACATTAAACTTAATCCATTATATGCATGATAAATATTCATATGAAGCTTTAGAAATGGCTTTACATGATACTAATGTTCATAGATTCTTTGCTACTGGTATTGCAGGTCTATCTTGTGCTGTTGACTCATTATCAGCTATTAAATATGCTAAGGTTTATCCTATTAGAAATGAATTTGGTTTAATTACTGATTTTAAAACTGAAGGAGACTTCCCTAAATATGGTAATAATGATGATAGAGTAGATGAAATAGCTGTATGGTTAGTAAAAACATTCATGAATAAGATTAAAAAACATTATACTTATCGTGAATCTGAAGCTACAATGTCTATTTTAACTATTACTTCAAATGTAGTTTATGGTAAAAAGACAGGTAATACACCAGATGGTAGAAAAGCTGGTGAACCTTTAGCTCCAGGTGCTAACCCAATGCATGGTCGTGATACACATGGTGCCTTAGCTTCATTAGAATCAGTAGCTAAATTGCCATATGAATATTCAAGAGATGGTATTTCTAATACTTTCTCTGTAACACCACAATCTCTTGGTAAAGATGACGAATAGGAGGAGAATATGTCAAGAGTAGATAATTTAGTTCAAATGTTAGATGCCTATGTAGGCGATGGAGGATATCATTTAAATGTTAATGTATTTAACCGTGATACCTTATTAGATGCTCAAAAACATCCAGAAAAATATCCTCAATTAACTATAAGAGTATCAGGTTATGCTGTTAACTTCATCAAATTAACAAAAGAACAACAAGATGATGTTATCAGTAGAACAATCCATGAATCAATGTAATTAAATAATAAATTAACAGGTAGTAAGTCATCTTGCTATCTGTTTTTATTTTAAATAATTTTATATAAAATAACAAAAAGTGTCATTACTATAATAACATTCATAGGAGAAAGTGTTATAAAAGTATTATAATTCATACGAAAAAATGCGATTTATATTGACTTATCTATTTTTATTAGTAAAATTAAGATGCGAGGTGATCGTATGTTAAAAAGAGAAATAGAAGATAAATTAATAGAATGGAAAAGTAAAAGTGATAAAAAATGTCTTATTATAAGCGGTGCGAGACAAGTAGGTAAAACTTATATAGTAGAGAAATTTGGTAGGGAAAATTATGAAAATTTTATAAGTATTAATTTTGTAGAAAATCCTACTGCTAAAAAGATATTTGATGGTGATTTAGATATTAATACTATTTTAGCTAATATATCTTTATATGTCCCTAAGGAATCATTATCTTTAGTACCTTATAAAACACTTATATTTCTTGATGAAATACAGTTATGCCCTAATGCTAGAACTGCTTTAAAGTTTTTTGCGATAGATAAAAGATATGATGTAATAGCTTCTGGTTCTCTTTTAGGAATAAATTATGAAGAAGTATCTTCATATCCTACTGGATATGTAGAATTTTTAGATATGCATCCACTTAGTTTCAAAGAGTTTTTATGGGCTAATCATATTGATGATAATGTTATTTCTATACTAAGAGAATGTTATCTTAATAAAAAATTAGTAAATGAAGCTATGAATAATAAAATATTAGAATATTTTAAACAATATATAGTAATTGGTGGTATGCCTAATGTAGTTAATACCTTTATAAATAATCATAATTATGAAGAAGTATTAAATATTCAAAAAAATATATTGATTGATTATAAAAATGATATAGCTAAATATGCTATATCTACAAAAAAAGTAAAGGCTAGAGCTTGTTTTGAAAGTATACCAGCTCAATTAGCTAAAGATAATAAGAAATTTATGTATAAGCAGTTTGATAAGAATGGCAGAAGAGATAAGTATGCTGGTAGTATTAATTGGTTAATTGATGCTGGAATAGTTAATATATGTAATAATGTATCTAATTTAGAATTACCTTTAATAGGATATAAGGAAGACGATTATTTTAAATTATATATAGCAGATACTGGGTTATTAGTCGCTATGCTTGATGAAGGAACTAATGTTCAAATTATAGAAGGTAACTTAGGAATATATAAAGGAGCTATATTTGAAAATATAATAGCTCAAGTATTATATTCTCAAGGTAATAAATTATATTTTTATAATAGAAAGAATACATTAGAATTAAATTTTGTATTATCTAAAAATGGAAAAATAACGCCAATTGAAGTAAAAGCTAATAATAAAGCCAAATCACTATCTACCATATTAAAAGAAAATAAAGATATGGAAGGTATTAAATTAGTATATGGTAATGTCGGGTATTCAAATAATATTTTAACATTACCACTATACATGGCTATGTTTTTATAGCTTTTTTTATTCTTTAAATAGTATATCAATTTTGATATAATACTTGAGATAAGGAAGTGATGTAATGCGTAATTTAATAAAAAAACAACCTTTATTTGTTGCTTTTTTAAGTTTTATATTAGCCATTATATTTATTATCCTTTCCATATTAACTGTAACTGAAAGAATTATAGTAAATAATTTTATTGATATAATTATATATGCTTTAGCTTTTATATCATTAATATATTTGATAATCTTTTCTATTTATAATTATAAAAGAATAAAAGAATATTTTTATAATTTATTATGCAAGTTTAAATATACAAGAAGATTTGTCACTGATTATAATTTTAGGACAGCTTTTCTTTCATCTTTTTCTTTAATATTAAATTTGGCTTTTATTTGTTATTATTTTGGATTTACTATATTTAACTTTTCTTATTGGTATTTAACATTATCGGCTTATTATTTTATCTTATTCATGATAAGAGAAATGTCTTTATATGATTATGTTAATAATAAGAATAAACCAAAGAAAATTATTCAAACATATAGAAGATCTGGGTTATTACTTTTATGTTTGCCTATTTTAATGATTACTATGTATATTCAAATGCCAGAACAAGATATAGATATTAATACTAATATTCATGCTTATGTCATGGCTTTAATTACCTTTTATAAATTAATAATGGGAAGTTATAACTGGTTTAAGGCAAGAAAGAAAAGAGACTTAATAACTAGATCTTTGAGGAATATTAATCTAACTGAAGCTTTAGTATCATTATTAAACTTAGAGACTACTTTAATAACTTTATTTGGAACAGGAAATCAAACTTTTGATAATAATATAATCTCCATAACTAATTATATTATGGTAAGTATTTGTATATTGATAGGATTAAGTATGGTAATTAGAGCTAGAATAGAAACAAGGAAATTACATTTTGAAGGTGGCTTTTATGAAGTGGATAGAGTTTCTAGAAAAAGAAAAGACAAATGATTATTTTAATAAATTGATAACTCTGACCGAAGAAGCCTATCAAAATAGAACTTGTTATCCTCCTAAAGAAGATATTTTAAAAGCTTTAGATTTGACAGAAATAGATGATATTAAAGTGGTTATTTTAGGTCAAGATCCTTACCATGAATATGGTCAGGCAAATGGTCTTGCCTTTAGTACGAATGCTAAAAAATTACCACCTAGTTTAATTAATATTTATAAAGAAATGTCTAGTGACTTAAATTTAGAAGTTAATCAAGATGGAGATCTATCTTATTTAGCTAGACAAGGAGTACTACTCTTAAATAGTACCTTAACAGTAGAAGAAGGTAAGGCTAATAGTCATGTCAGTTTTGGTTCAAATATTTTAACTGATAATATTATTAAAATGATTAATAAAATAGATAGACCAATAGTCTTTATTTTATGGGGCAACTTCGCTATTAAAAAGGCAAGTTTTCTATCAAATCCTAAACATTTGATATTAAAAAGTCCTCATCCTTCGCCATTATCTGCTTATCAAGGTTTTTTTGGAAGTAGACCTTTTAGTAAAACTAATGATTTTCTAATTAAAAATAATATAGACCCAATTATTTGGGTTAAAAGGGAGTATGAGAAATGCGAATAAAAGTTATAGGTGGCGGGTTAGCTGGGGCTGAGGCAAGTTATCAGTTAGCTAAATTAGGTCATGAAGTATTATTATATGAGATGCGTCCTAAAAAATATACTCCTGCTCACAAAACTGATAAACTTGCAGAACTTGTTTGTTCAAATAGTTTAAAATCAGATTCATTAGAAAATGCCTGTGGTATATTAAAGGCTGAGATGGAAGAATTTGATTCATTAATTCTTAGATGTGCAAAAGAAAATAAAGTACCTGCTGGAGCTTCTTTAGCTGTTGATAGAGAAAAGTATAGTGAGATGGTAACAAATATTATCAAAAATATTCCTAATATTAAGATAATTGAAGAAGAAGTTACTATTATCAACCCTGATGAATATACTATAATTGCGACAGGTCCTTTAACTAGTGATAGTTTAAGTTTAGAGATAAAAAGATTATTTGGTTTAGACGATTTTTATTTTTTTGATGCACAGGCTCCAATAATATATGCTGATAGTATAAACTATGATAAGGTTTATTTTAAATCTAGATATGATAAAGGAGAAGCTGATTATCTAAACTGTCCTTTTACTAAAGAAGAGTTTGATATATTTTATAATGAATTAATAAGTGCTGAAGAAGTTGAAGTTAGAGATTATGAAATAAAGGTTTTTGAGGCTTGTATGCCTATTGAAATTATGGCTAAAAGAGGACCTCAAACTTTAACTTTTGGCCCTATGAAACCAGTAGGTTTAAGAACACCTGAAGGTATTTTTCCTTACGCAGTAGTACAATTAAGACAAGATGATGTTTCAAGGACTATGTATAATATAGTAGGTTTTCAAACTCATTTAAAATTTCCTGAACAAAAAAGAGTATTTAGTTTAATACCTGGTTTAGAAAATGTAAGGTTTGCTAAATATGGTAGAATGCATAAAAATACATATATTAATGCTCCTAAAATAATTAATTCTACCTTACAAACTAAACTATATCCTAAATTATTCTTTGCTGGACAATTAAGTGGGGTTGAAGGATATGTTGAGAGTTTTGCTAGTGGACTTGTGGCTGCTATTAATTTAGATTTATATATTAATAATAAAGAAATGATTACATTTCCTACAGAAACAGTAATAGGTTCTCTACTTAATTATATAGCTACTCCTCAAGAAAACTTTTTACCTATGAATGCTAATTTTGGTATTTTACCTCCATTAGATAAACAAGTAGGTAAAAAAGAAAGAAAAAAGGAATATGGTATTAGGGCTTTAACTAAGATAAAAGAGGTAAAAGAAGAATATGAGCGAAAACGAAGCTATTAAAAAGTATCTTGAATATTTAAATAGTGTTTTAAATTATTCTAATAATACTATTATTGCATATCAAAATGATATATTAGAGTTTAAAAACTTTGTTGTATCAGAAAGGTTTGCTAGAGATATTCTTACTATAAGAAATGATAGAGTTTGTAAAGCCTTTATATCTAGTTTAAATCAAAAAGGAGAAAGTATAAACTCAGTAAATCGAAAAATAGCTTCATTACGCTCTTTTTATAATTATTTAGTATCAGAAGATATAGTTAAAAATAATTATTTTTTTAAGGTTGAAAGTTTAAAAGGACCTAAAAGATTACCAAAAATAATAAGAGAAAAAGAAATTATATTAATGCTAGATAGTTGTGATAAAAGTTCTATTTTAGGTTTTAGAGATTATTTATTAATAGAATTTTTATATTCTACTGGACTTAGAGTATCTGAATTATGTAGTCTAAAAACTAGTGATTTAGATTTAGTTAATTTAGAAGTTAAAGTTTTAGGTAAGGGTAGTAAAGAAAGAATAGTTTTGATATATGATGAATTAAGAGATGATATTAAACATTATCTAAATTATGAGAGAATAGCTTTATTAGCTAAATCTAATAATGAAAATAATAGATCTTTATTTTTAAATAATAAAGGTACTAGTTTAACTACTAGAGGAGTAAGGGTAATTTTGAATAAGGTAATAAATAATTGTGGAGAAACCTTTAAAATATCTCCTCACATGTTAAGACATAGTTTTGCTACTAGTTTATTAAATAATGGTGCTGATTTACGTTCTGTTCAAGAATTATTAGGTCATGAGAATTTATCTACTACTCAAATATATACTCATGTGAGTTATGAGAATTTAAAAAAGGAATATCAAATAGCTCATCCTAGGGCTAAAAAAGAAGAATAATTTACAGGATAAACGCATGAAATTTTTTTAAAGTCATGCGTTTTTTGCTATAATATTAAAAAAAGAAATAAAGTTGGTGTATTATGGCAAAGAAATGTAAAAAACTTGAAGAAATTAAAATGCTTTTTGATGATAATGATATAGATTTAGATAAAATTGATACTAAAGAAATGAGAAATATTATGCAAATCTTTAGAAAACAAGATGATACGAGAATGCAAGGTAAAGTAAAACACTTGATGTCAGATATAATAATGATTGCCTTTTTAGGTATACTTGCTAGATGTGATGGTTGGGCTGAAATAGGGATGTTTGCCAAATCTAAGAAAGAATGGCTAACAAACTTTCTAGAATTACCAAATGGAATACCATCACATGATACTATTCAAAGAGTCATTTCACTTTTAAATCCTGCTACTTTATATAGTAGTTGTATTAAGTTTTTAATAGAGAAAATAGATGATTTATCAACAAAAGAATCATCTAAAGATGTATTATCTATGGATGGTAAAGTTACTAAAGGTAGTGCTAGAAATAAAGAATACACTGATGAGATAAAAGCTTTAAATACTATGAGTATCTACTCTCATAATTACGGAGTATCATTAGTACAGGACTTTATAGATGATAAATCAAATGAAATACCTATGGGTCCTGAACTAATTAAAAAATTAGATTTAACTAATTGTATATTAACAGCTGATGCTTTAAATACACAAAAAGAAACTGTGACAGCAATTAAAGAAGCTAAGGGTGATTATGTATTAGCTTTAAAAAAGAATCAAAAGACATTTTATGAAGATATAAAAACATATTTAGATGATGAAACAGTATTAAATAAAATTGAAAAAACGGCTTATTTTGAAGAAAAAGAGAAATCACATAGTAAAATAATAACAAGAAAATATTATATGACAAGTAATATATCTTGGCTTGATAATAAAGATAAATGGGATAAGTTAAAATCTATAGGGGTAGAAAAGAAAACAATAGAATCAATTCAAACTGGTGAAATAACTGAAGAAAACAGATATTTCATAATCAGTTTTAAAGATGATGTTTATTCATTTGCAGATGCAGTTAGAAAGCATTGGGGAGTAGAGAACAATTTACATGCACCTTTAGATATAGTTTTTAAAGAAGATGCTAATAGAACATTAGAGAAAAATGGAGCTAGAAATCTAGGTATATTAAAAAGAATATGTTTAGCAGTTTTAAAATTCGTTCAAACATATTACAATTTAAGCTTAAATAAAATAAGATTTTTATTATCTATAGATTTTGAAAAAGAAATAGAGACTATTTTCAAACTATTAAATACCAAAGACATAACTATGCTACTTGAAAATAAAGAATAACTTTACAATTTCGTGCGTTTATCCTAAATAATTTAGATTTTAGCTTTTAATATAGCTTTAAATATGCTAAAATTATAGGAGTTTTTGAAAGGAAATGATCTAATATGAAAAAAATATTAGTTATGATATTTATTGCTGTTTTTATAGTTGGTTTATCTTCATGTACAACAACAGAAGAAAATGGAGATCCTTTAAAAAAGGTTTTAGGTGATGAAAATATAAATGCAGAATGGTTTGGAACTATTGAATTTGAAGATGAGCCTATTATAGATAGAGTGGATACTACTAGTTCTTGTTATACTGTAACTTTACCTAAGGATCTAACAAGTGCTGTTAGATATACAATTACTAATCTAGAAGATTCAGTATATGATGCAGAGTTATTTCAAAGTTTAAGTTTTACTTATTTAACTTTATATGAAATTGATTATGATTCAGTTATTGAACCAATTTTATTAATTGAAGATAATATAGCTGAAGCTTTTACTGATATTGAAATTAGTATATCAGCTGATAGTACTACAACTATTAGTTCAGATGAACTAGATTTAGATTATGAAGAAGGATTAAATAGATCATTAATTATCTTATATTTACCAGTGTTAGTAAATGGATATACTTCATTATCTGCAGGAACAAATGCTTCTCATACTCTTACTACTTACAGTTTAATTCCTATTTATTATGAAATAAATTATAGTGAAGGAGAAGATACTAGTTTAGAATTAACTAGTGATAACCCATTACAACAAGCATATGAAATAATTAGATTAGATACTAGTGCTACTATAGTTAATGGTTTAAGCGAATAAAGGGCATTAGCCCTTTTATTTTTATAGATGGAGGAAACAAATGTTACAAAATGAACGTATAACTACTCCTATTTGGAAGAAAATATTATATTTTATTTTGATGGTAGTTTTGTTTGCTGTACAAGTTACTGTATATTATTACGCTATTGTAGGAAGTTTTGCTGGTAGTCAGGTATTATATATTGCTGGTAACTGCTTATTTATTATAGCTGCTATCTTTATATTAAATAGTGATTCTTCTATAAGTTATAAAATGACTTGGATAGTTTTAATAGCTATTTTACCTTATTTCTTTACTTTCTTATATGTAGCTAATTATAATGCTAAATATTTACCTAGAAGAAAAAGAAGAAAGTTAATTGCTTTAGCTAAATCTAGAATAAGTATTAATTATAGTGAATATGAAGGAGAAGATAATTATACTAAAAAGATAAGTAAATTAGTTTATAATGATGATTTATTTCCTTTATATGATAGAACTAATGTTAAATTTTTTGAAGATGCAAGCCTTAAACATAAAGATATGTTAGAAAAGATGAAACAGGCAGAAAAATATGTTTTTTTAGAATATTTTATTTTATCTGAAGGTTATTTATTAGAAGAATTATTAGAAGTATTAACTGAACTTGGTAATAAAGGTGTAGAAATAAAAATAATTTATGATGATATAGGTTCTAAAAGAGCTTTATCTAATAAGATAATGAAGAAATTTGTTTCTATACCTAATTTAAAAATAGCTGTTTACGGACCTCTAGGTTTAAATATTAACCCAGCTGTTAACTATAGAGATCATAGAAAGATATGTGTAATTGATGGTAAATATAGTTATTGTGGGGGAGATAATTTAGCTGATGAATATATTCATAAAAAAGATAGATTTGGATATTGGCGAGATAATGCGGTTTTATTAGATGGTAGAGCTACTAGAACCTTTGTCACTATGTTTATTGATATGTGGTACTCTTCAACTAAAGAAAAACTAAATATAACTGATTATTTATATGATTATGAAAGTGAGACTGATGGATATATTTTACCATTTGGTGATGGTCCTTATACTGATTCTCATACAGCTTATGATGTATTTAAAAGTTTAATTCAAGAAGCTAATAAGACTCTATATATTTCAACACCTTATTTAATTATTGATGATGAAATGATTAACGCTATAGCCTTACAGGCTAAATGCGGGGTTGATGTTAGGATATTAGTACCTAAAATACCTGATAAGAAAACAGTATTTATGATGACTAGAGCCCACTACTATAAATTACTTAAAAGTGGGGTTAAGATATATGAATTTACTCCAGGATTTAATCATGCTAAAAATATTATAGTAGATGATAAATATGCTTTTTGTGGAACTATCAACATGGATTATAGGAGTTTATTTTTACATTTTGAATGCGGTGTAGTGTTATTAGAAAATAGTGAAATTAAAAAGATGTCTACTGATTTTATTGATACTATAGATAAGAGTGAAAATTATACTATAGAAGATTGGAATAAGAGAAATATATTCTCTAAAATTTTAGCCTTTTTATTACGTTTGTTTGCCCCAATGTTATAGGAGAAAATTATGATAGATATATTAAAGAGTATATTGTTTGGTATAGTAGAAGGAATAACAGAATGGTTACCAGTTAGTTCAACTGGACATATGATTATATTAGAGAGTTTGTTAGATGTAAAAACCTCTTATGGTTCAGAATTTTGGGATTTCTTTTTAGTAGCTATTCAATTAGGAGCTATTATAGCTGTAATAATTTGTTTTTTTAATAAATTATGGCCATTTGGCAAAGATAAACCAGTAGAAGTAAAAAAAGCTACTTGGCATACTTGGTTAAAAGTAATAATTGCTTGCCTGCCAGCTGCTATAATAGGTATTTTTTTGGATGATTGGTTAAATGAACATCTATATAATTCTATTACCGTAAGTATTACTTTAATATTATATGGTATTTTATTTATAGTGATTGAAATATTTAATAAAAAAAGGGAATTCAAAATTCGGGACATGAAAGAATTGTCTATTAGGACAGCTTTAATTATTGGTTTAATACAGTTGTTAGCTTTAATACCTGGCACTAGTAGAAGTGGGGCAACCATTTTAGGTGCGATGTTATTAGGTTGTAATAGAACTGTGGCAGCTGAATTTAGTTTCTTTTTATCTATACCAGTTATGCTAGGAGCTAGTTTGTTAAGAGGGGTTAAATTTTTCTTAAATAATTCAATAACTACTAATCAAATAATATTTTTATTAGTAGGAATGTTAGTAGCTTTTATAGTAAGTATGTTAGTTATTAAATTATTAATGAAATATATTAAGAAACATGACTTTAAAGTATTTGGTTATTATAGAATAGCCTTAGGTATTATTTTAATAATCTTATTTTTAACTAGTATTATAACTGTGTAGGTGAGTTTATGTTATTTGGTAAGTATGTTAATAAATATTATAAAAAATATTTTTGGTTCTTTTTCTTCGGGGTATTAGCTCTAATATTAGTAGATTTTTTTCAATTATTAATTCCTCAAATATTTGGAGATTTAGTAGACGGAATATCTGATGGATCTATATTTGAAGATATGAGTATTTTAACGACTTCAGTTTTATATATTGGTTTAATAGCTATAGTTATGTTTATTGGTCGTTTTACTTGGCGTATATGCATATTTGGTGTTGGTGTAAGAATTGAATCTGATATGCGTGATGAAATGTTTTTACATAGTGAAACCTTAAGCTATAGTTTTTATAAAAAACATAAAACTGGTGCCCTCATGGCCTTATATACTAATGATCTTCAAACTATTAGATCTTTTTTTGGTCAAGGAACTATTATGTTAATTGATTTTATCTTTTTAGGCTCTATTGCCTTAATAAAGATGTTTTTACTTAACTGGATGTTGACTTGTATTATTTTAGTACCAGCTATTGGTATAGGAATAGCTTCATTTTTCTTAGGTAAAAGAATGGAAGATAAGTTTAAAGTAAGACAAATGGCTTATGAGGATTTATCTGATTTTACTCAAGAAAATTTTACTGGTATTAGTGTTATTAAAGCATTCGTAAAAGAAAGTGAAGAAAGAAGAGAATTCTTAAGAATTAATGAAGATAATTATGAGAAAAATATGTCTTTCTTACGCTATTATATGATATTAAATGTCTTTATTACCGTAATACTTAATTTAATTATTTCAGTATTATTTGCTGGTGGTGTTTATTTAATAGCTGGAACGGATATTAATTTTACTATTGGTAATTTAACTGCCTTTGTTTCTTATTTTAATTCTCTTACTTGGCCTATGATGGCTATAGGACAATTAATTAATTTAAGATCACAAGCTAAAGCTAGTTTAACTAGAGTATCAGAATTATTAGATGAAAAACCTGAAATAGTAGATGAAGGTATAGTAGAAAGTCAAATTGAAGGTAAAATTACCTTTAATCATTTAACATTTCAGTATAATGATGCCGATACGCCTATTTTAAAAGATATAACTTTTACTATTGAAAAAGGTCAAATGGTAGGAATACTTGGTAAAACTGGTAGTGGTAAATCTACTTTAGTAGACTTACTTTTAAGAATGTATAACCTAGATAGTGAGGCTTTATTATTAGATGATATAGATATTATGAAATTACCTTATAAAAAGGTAAGAGAAAGTATAGGTTATGTTCCTCAAGATAATTTCTTATTTTCAGATACTGTAAGAAATAATATAGCTTTCGCTTTTAGCGGGGATGTAGCAGATGATGATATAGTTAGATCAGCTACTATGTCTGATGTTCATGATAATATAATTGAATTTAAAGAAGGTTATCAAACAATATTAGGTGAAAGAGGAGTTACTTTATCTGGTGGTCAAAAACAAAGAGTATCTATCGCAAGAGCCTTAATAAAAAATCCACCTATTATGATTTTTGATGATTCAGTATCAGCTGTAGATACTAAGACAGAAGAAAAAATCTTAACTAATTTAAGAGATTTAAGAAAAGGTAAGACTACTATTATGGTAAGTCATAGAATATCTACAGTTAAAGATTTAGATGTTATTATCTTACTTGATGAAGGTAAGGTAGTAGGTATAGGTAATAATGATAGTTTATTAAAAACTAATAAATTATATCAAGAAATGGTTAGACTCCAAACCTTAGAAGAGGAGGTGAATAGTTAATGACTAAAGATATATCTAGAAATTATACTGATAAAGAAATAATTAAAAGATTACTTAGTTTCGCTAAGCCTCATAAAAAACATTTCATTATCGGTTTGACTTTAACTGTATTATTAGTTGTCATTGACTTATTACCACCTTTAATGCAGGGTTTAATAGTTAATTTTTTAGGTGATGATAACTTATCAACAAATAGAGCTATGATGTATTGTTATACAATTATTGGTTTATTTGTTCTTATGATAATAATATATGGTTTTTTAAAGTATAGAACATCTTTATTACTTCAAAATATAGGACAAAAGATATTATATTCAATAAGAAATGAAACTTTTGACCATATAGAATCACTATCAATAGCTCAAATAAATGAACAACCTGTAGGTAGACTTGTTACTAGAGTTACATCAGATACAGCTACTCTAAATGATTTTTTTAGTAATGTTTTAGTTAATTTCTTTAGTTATTTTTTAACTATTATTGTAGTTTTAATAATAATGTTTGTCATATCTTGGAAATTAACTTTAATATTATTATGTGTAGTTCCAGTTTTGCTTGTCGTAACGTTTATCTTTAGAAGAAAATCAAGAAAAGCGTATAGAGAAGTAAGACAAAACGTATCAGCAGTTAATTCATTCTTATCTGAAAATATATCAGGTATGAAGGTTACTCAAATATTTAATCAAGAAGATAAGAAATATCAAGAATTTAAAGAGAAGAACCTAGCCTTAAAAAACAGCTCATTAAAGGAAATATTAGTCTTTGGTATCTTCCAACCAACTATCTATGTATTATATGTAGTATGCCAAATGATAGTTATTTATTTTGGTATTAATTTTATAGCAGGTGGAAGTTTAACTGTATCACTTTTTGTATCTTATTATGGATATATTAGTTATTTCTTTAATCCTATTCAACAATTAGCTGAGTTATTTAATCAATTACAACAAGCTTTCGCAGCTACTGAAAAGATTTTAACTGTACTAGATACTCCTAAAGTAGTCCTAGATAAAGAAGGGGCTATTGAAATAGATCATTTTGAAGGTAAAATAGTATTTGATCATGTTTGGTTTGCCTATAATGATGAAAATTGGATTTTAAAAGATGTATCTTTTACTATTATGCCTAAACAAACTGTAGCTTTTGTTGGGGCTACAGGAGCCGGTAAGACTACTATTTTAGCTTTAATAGTTAGAAATTATGATATTCAAAGAGGTCATATTTATATTGATGATATAGATATCATGGATATAAAAATAGAAAGTTTAAGAAAACATATCGGTCAAATGTTACAAGATGTTTTCTTATTCTCAGGTACTATTGAAACAAATATTACTTTAAGAGATCCTAGTTTTACTAGAGAAGAAGTTATGGATGCTGTTAAATATGTGAATGCTGATAGGTTTATAAGTAAATTACCTGACGAATATGATCATAAGGTTCTAGAAAGAGGAGCGAACTTCTCAGCAGGAGAAAGACAATTAATCAGTTTTGCTAGAACAATAATTCATAAGCCTAATATTATTATATTAGACGAGGCAACTGCTAATATTGATACTGAAACAGAAGTGTTAATTCAAGAGAGTTTAGAGAAGATGATGAATGTAGGTACTATGTTAATAGTAGCTCACAGATTATCTACTATTCAACATGCTGATAAGATAATAGTTCTTAAAAAAGGTGAAATAGTAGAAGAAGGAAATCATCAAGAGTTACTTAAGAAAAAAGGTTTATATCATTCTTTATACGAAATTCAATTTAAACATATGTAATAAATCAAGATTGATTTAATAATTGTTTTATAGTATAACTAGATTACAGGAGGAATAATTTCAATGGCAAAAAAGAAAAAAAGAGGAGTTAATCCACTTCATTTATCTATCTTAATATTTGTTGTTGTAGTATTAGGTATCTGTCTATTTTTATTTTTAGATGCTGTAACATTAGATACTGGTATTTTATCTGAATATGTTGAATCAGGTGGCTTTACTGGTATGGAAGTAGTATTTGGTTATAGTAAAAGTGTTACTGTTCTAATTACTGTAACTATGACTATTTTAGCTTTTAGTTTTGTTGCTTTAATACCTTTAATTTTAGGAGTATTAGGTGTTATTTTAAATATAACTACATCTAGATTAATATGTTTAATAGGAATAGTAGCTTTAGTAGTAGGAGCTATAATGTTCTACTATATTCCTAATTATATGGTATTTGGTAGTGATTTTGCAGAATTAATAGGCGATAGTCTAACTTTCGTTACTGGTATTGGTTCTTATTTAGGTTTAGCATGTTATGGTGTTGCTGCCTTAATAGCATTATTTAGAGTATTTAAACTTAAATAACATAGTATAAAAAAGGTATTAGTTTTTCTAATATCTTTTTATTTTTGTGAGAAAAATTTAATTATCTAGCAATAGCGCCCGAAAATATATTTTTTGTAGACAAAAAAATACTTTTGGTGTATCATATTTTTGCATAATAAAGTAATGTGAAGAAGAAAGATAATTGATTTTTTAAGAGAGTTTGTGGTTGGTGAAAACAAACAAAAGAGATTATCGGACAACATCTTCATAACTGGTAGAGGAAAATAAACAAAGTAGAACTATCCGATTTCTGGCGTTAACAGATTTGAGAGCTAGATATATAAACTATCTAGAAATAAGGTGGTACCGCGGATTTGATTCGTCCTTATATAGAAATTTATATAACTGAGGAGATTTAGAATGAGAGATTTAAGCTACCAATTATTTGCTGACCCTAAAAAATATGAAGGTAAAAAAGTATTACTTAGAGGTTGGGTTAGAAATAATAGAGATCAGAAAGCGTTTGGTTTTATTGTTTTGAATGATGGAACTTTTTTTGAATCCATTCAAATAGTTTATGATGATACTACTATTGGCATTGAAGAAGCTAGAAAAGCAAGAGCAGGTATGTCAATTGAGGTTGAAGGTATTTTAGTATTAACACCAAATAATCAACAGCCATTTGAAATTAAAGCAAGTAGTTATAAACTTCTTGGTACTTGTGGTGAAGATTATCCAATTCAACCTAAAAGACATACTAGAGAATTTTTAAGAGAACATGCTCATTTAAGACCTAGAACTAATTTATTTAGTGCTGTATTTAGAGTAAGAAGTATATGTGCTCATGCAACACATCATTTTTTTGAAGAAAAAAGATTTGTCTATTTACATAGTCCTATAATTACCTCAAACGACGGGGAAGGGGCTGGACAAATGTTTCAGGTAACTACCTTAGAACTAGATAAATTACAAGGCAAAGAAATTGATTATTCAAAAGATTTTTTTGGTAAACCAGCAAACCTAACTGTTACTGGTCAACTAGAGGCAGAAGCTTATGCCTTAGCTTTTAGTAATGTTTATACTTTTGGGCCAGCTTTTAGAGCTGAAAACTCAAATACTTTAAGACATGCTAGTGAGTTTTGGATGATCGAACCAGAAATGGCTTTTTATGATTTAAATGATAATATGGATATTATGGAAGAAATGATTAAATATATAATTAAATATGTATTAGATCATGCAAAAGAAGAGATGAACTTTTTTGATAAATTTGTTGAAAAAGGTTTAATTGAACGTTTAAAAAATGTCCTAGATAAGAAATTTGTAAGAATTACTCATCATGATGCCATTACTTTATTAAAAGAAGCTAAACTGAAATTTGAAGAAGAACCTGAATATGGAAAAGATTTAGGTAGAGAACACGAAAAATATCTTACAGAAACGTATTTTAAATCACCTGTATTTGTTAAAGATTGGCCTGAACAAATTAAGGCGTTTTACATGCGTTTAAATGATGATAAAAAGACGGTGGCGGCAGTCGATTTATTAGTTCCGGGATCTGGAGAATTATGTGGTGGTTCTCAAAGAGAAGAAAGAATGGATATTTTATTAAAGAGAATGGCACAATTTCATATCGAACCTGAATCTATGGATTGGTATTTAGATACTAGAAGATACGGAGGGTGCATTCATAGTGGTTTTGGAATGGGCTTTGAAAGATTACTAATGTATATCACTGGAGTAGAGAATATAAGAGATGTAATTCCGTTCCCAAGAACCCCTAAAAACCTAGAGTTTTAAATGTAAATTTTTTGTAAAGATTTATAAAAAACTTTATTGTAATAGTTGTTTATGATAAAATTATTTTGAATAAGTTTTGTACTCAGTTGGAGGATTTATGAAAGTTGTACTTGAAAACTTAACTAAGATTTTTACTAACAAAAAGCAAAAAAGCGAAGTTAGAGCAGTAGATGATTTGACCATTGAAATTCCAGATGGTCAATTAATTGGTTTATTAGGACCTTCAGGTTGTGGTAAATCAACTACTCTATATATGATTGCTGGTTTGCAAGAACCTACATCTGGTCATATTTATTTTGATGATGCTGATGTAACAGATTTAGCCGCTGAAAAAAGAGGAATAGGAATGGTTTTCCAAAACTATGCGTTATATCCACATATGACAGTTGCGAAAAATATTTTATTCCCATTAGAAAGTGCTAGAGTTCCTAAAAAGGAAGCTGCTGTTAAAGCTTTCCAAGCTGCTAAGATAGTTCAAATCGAACAATTGATGGATCGTAAACCTAGTGAATTATCTGGTGGTCAACAACAAAGAGTAGCTATCGCAAGAGCTTTAGTAAAAGACCCTAATGTTTTATTATTAGATGAACCATTATCTAACTTAGATGCTAGATTACGTCTACAAACAAGGGAAGAAATTAAGAGAATTCAAAGAGAAACCGGAGTAACAACTATTTTCGTTACTCATGACCAAGAAGAAGCTATGTCTATTTCTGATTTCATTGTAGTTATGAAATTAGGTGTTATGCAACAAGTTGGTAAACCTCAAGAAGTATATGATGATCCAGTTAATTTATTCGTTGCTAACTTCTTAGGAACTCCTCCAATTAATATATTTAAAGGTGTAATTAAAGATGGTGGAGTATATATAGGTGAAGAAAAAATTATGGATACTCATCTAGAAGATAGAGATATATTTGTTGGCATTCGTCCTGAAGGATTTGTTGTTGATCCTAATGGTGTATTTACTACTAATATTGATCACTTAGAAGTAATGGGTAGAGATATTACTATCGTATCTAAACATCCTGAAAGTACTAAACCTACTATTAGATCTATAGTTGATTCTTTAACAAATATGCCATCAGAAGGAGAGATTAAATTCAACTTAAGGCCTCAAAAAGTCTTGCTATTTGATGCCGAAACGGAAGAGAGGCTTAGATAATGGAACAAGAAAACATTGTTGTTCAAGATGAAGCCTTAGTGGTTGAAAAAAGTCCATTTGATAAAAAACCTTTAAAAGTTAGAATTAGAAAAGCTTTTGAACATAATAAAGGTTATTTATATTTAATTCCTGCTTTAGTGTTTATAGGATTATTTACTGTATATCCTATCATCAAAACATGTATTACAGCATTTATGGAAGATTATAAATCTACAACTAAAGCATTTGATGGTTGGGGAATTGCTAACTTTACTAAAGTTATTTCTTATGGCAATTTTCAAACATGCTTAATAAATACACTGTTATTTGCTTTTATATCAGTACCTATTTCAACAATTTTAGCCTTGTTAATTTCTGTGTGGCTAAATTCAATTAAATGGTTACAAAAAGTATATCAAACAGTATTTTTCTTACCATATTTAACAAACGCTTTAGCTATCGGTGCTGTTTTCTCGGCCATGTTTAATGTAGTTAGTTCGAGTGGAACTATTGAAGGTGCTACATCTATTGGTTTTGTTAATACATTATTAAGTTTCTTTGGAATAGACCCTATAGTATGGGTTAATACTTCAGCTTCTGATTGGGCTGCTCGTACTGTAGTTATCTTATATTCTATTTGGGCAGCATTACCATTTAAGATATTGATTATCTTCTCAGCTCTTCAAAGTGTTAATAAACAATATTATGAAGCAGCTAAGATAGATGGAGCTAGTCAATTTAGAACTATGATGCATGTTACTGTTCCTTTAATTTCACCAATTTTATCTTATTTAGTAGTAACAGGTTTCATTGGTGGATTTAAAGAATATACATCAATCGTAGGTATCTTTGGTACTAATATGGGTCAAATAAATGGTGAGATGAATACTATAGTTGGTTTCATCTACGATATGTTAGAAGATAGTAGATTAGGTCTAGCATCTGCTGGTGCTTTAATACTATTTGGAATTATTTTAGTCTTTACTCTTATTAATCAATGGATTAGTAAGAAGACAGTTCATTATTAAGAGGTGATATGATGCAAGCGACAGTTAATCAAACATCTTATCAAACTCAAGTCAAAAGAACAAAACGTAAAAGTTTAGCTGCACATATTACAGCTCAAACAGTTTTATATATAATTTTGACTATATGTGCAATTTGTTCAGTATTCCCATTCATATTCATGATTTTATCATCGCTTATGACTGATTTAGAATATCGTACATTTACTGAAATAACAGATATGATTCCTGAAACATTGCAGTGGTCAAATTATGTTGATGCGTTTACTTATACAAGCTCTGGTGGAGGTTCATTTTCAACAGCTATTGTTAATACAATATTAGTTGCTATAACTTCTACAGGCCTTGGATTATTAGTTACAATATTTACAGCTTATGCATTTGCTAGATTAGAGTTTAAAGGAAAAAATTTACTATTCACTTTGTTATTAGCAACAATGATGATTCCTGGTGAATTATATACAATCACTAACTTTGTTACTATATCAGATATGAATTTAAGAAATACTTTAACAGCTTTAATCTTACCATTTATGATTAGTGTTTATTATATCTATTTATTAAGGAATACTTTTAAACAAGTTCCTGATGAATTATATAAAGCAGCTAAAATAGATGGTGTGTCTGATTTTAAATATTTATTTAAAGTTATGGTTCCTTTAGCTTCACCTACTTTAATATCAATCTTATTATTAAAGATTATAGGTGTATGGAACTCATACATTTGGCCTCAATTAGTTAATAAGAATAAAGCATATCAGCTTATTTCTAACTGGATGAGTTCAAGTGGTTATCCTGCTTCTGGTGATAGTAGTAATATTGTTGTCCCTATTAGAATGGCGGCTTCAGTTATTACAACTATTCCACTATTAATATTATTCTTCTGTTTTAGAAAATATATTATGCGTGGCGTATCTAGAAGTGGTATTAAGGGGTAATATCTAGCATAAGCTAGTTTATTACATATATTTAAACAAAAAATAAAAGGAGAAAATATGAAACATTCAAAATTGTTTACTTCTTTGGTATTAGCTGGTTTGGGAGTTTTTTCACTTGCTTCATGTGGATCTTCATCAGATAATACGATTACCTTCTATACTTCAGCAGGTACAAGTTTATCACCATTGCTTGAAGCAGTAGCAGAAGAGTTTAATTCAACTCATGATGATTATCAAGTTGATGTAACTGTAATAAGTGGTGGTTATGATGGCGTTAAAGAAGCAGTTATTGCTGATTTAGCTACAGGTAATTTACCTGATTTAGCATATTGCTATCCAGATCACGTTGCTGAATATTTAGAAGCAAATGTAGTTGTTGATTTAAGTGAGTTCATTCTTGATGATGAAATTGGTTATACTGATGAAGAAATAGCTGATTTTATTGAAGGTTATTGGGCTGAAGGTTATGAAGCTTTTGGTGGTTCTTCAATTGAAGATGGTATGTATACAGTTCCTTTCTCTAAATCAACAGAAGTTATGTATTACAATATTGATGCATTAGAAGATTTAGTAGAAAGAGGCGTTTTAGATCAAGAAACAGTTGATGATATAGATAACTGGACTTGGGAAACATTCTGGGATGTATGCTCTAAAATTAAAAATAGTGTTTATTCAGAATGGGTTCCAATGGGTTATGATAGTGTTGATAACTGGATGATAACTTTATGTGAACAATATGGTTATGATTATACTTCATCTGAATCACCATATTATTTATTCAATAATGATGATGTTGCAGGTTTACTTACTACATTAAAAGAATATTTTGATCAAGGTTTATATACTGTTCAAGATATTTATGGTTCTTATACATCTAACTTATTTACAGTATCTAGACAAACTACAAATTCATCAGCGAGTGATTATGTATATACTATAGAATCATGTGTATTCTCAATTGGTTCTTCAGCTGGTGCAAGCTATCAAGATTCTGATGATTTTGAAGTTGGAGTTACATCAATTCCACAAGTAGATCCTACTAATCCTAAATCAATTAACCAAGGTCCTTCTCTTGTTATGTTAGACCAAGGTGATGATGATAAAGAAAGAGCAACTTGGGAATTTGTAAAAATGTTATTAGAACCAGAATTCCAAGCTGAATTCTCAGCACAATCTGGTTATATTCCTGTTAGATTAAGTGCTCAAGATGTTACTTCAGTTACTATAGAAGATTCTGAAGGTGTAGCAGTTCCTTATAGTGAATGGTTATCATCATCAGATGATTTAATTGCTCAAACAATTAATTTCGCATTAGAAAATTATGATATGTACTTCGTATCTCCTGCATTCAGTGGTTCAAATACTGCACGTACACAAATCGGTTATGCTTTAGTGTATGTATTAAATGGAACTGATCCAAAAGATGCATTACAAGATGCATACGATGAATGTACATTCTAGGTAATTATGAGAAAAACAATAAAATGGTTAGTTTGTCTTGTCATTTTATTTAGTGGTGCATTAGGTTTAACAAGTTGTTCATCTACAACAGATGATGTTACAGGTACTTTAAAATTAGAAAGTGATTTTGAAGGTTTATCTTTTATAAATGACGGCATCGGTGAAGTGACTTTATTGTCAGTAACTGATGGCGATACAGCTAGATTTTCAGATTCTGCGGGGACTGTCACACTTAGATTCTATGGTATTGACACCCCAGAATCTACTGGCGATGTTGAAAAATGGGGTTTAGCAGCTTCTAATTTTACTAAAGAAAAATTAGAAAGTGCTGTTAGCATAGTATTAGAATATGAACCTGCAAGTGGTTCTCGTACAGATTCTTATGGTCGTTATTTAGGCTATGTATGGTATAAATCAAGTGAAGATGCTGAATATCGTAATCTTAACCTTGAATTAGTTCAAAATGGTTATTCAGAAAGTACAGCAGTTGGTCAAGGAAAATATGCTGATTATTTTGCAGAAGCTCAAACATATGCTAAAAATAATTCATTACATATTTGGTCTGATGAAGATGATCCATTATTCTCAGACACTCCAACTAGTTATGATGTAAAATCTTTACTTGAAAATATAGAAGACCTAGTTAACATGATGGTTTCTGTAGAAGGTTATATTTCTGATTACTATGATAATTCCTATATAACTTTAACTGATTATATTGATGGTGAATATTATAGTATTACTGTTTACTTACACAATACCTCAGCAGCTATCTTGAAAAATCAAGGTAATAGAGTTATTGTTGTAGGAACTGTTCAGCAATATTATGGTAATTGGCAAATTTCAGGTGTTCAATATGGTTCAACTGTAACCTACTCATCATCAATAGTAACAGCAGGTTATTATTTAACCTTTGGTATGGGTTCAAATGTTTCTAAACCTAGTTTTGCTTTTGAAAATATTACTGTAACAGATGTTACAAATGATGGAACAACTTATACATTCACTGGTACTACTTATAGAATAAATCAAGAAAGTGCTGGCATAGTATATGTTACATTTACTGTTGAAATAACAGAAGAAATTAATATCCAAGATTATATTGGTCATGAAATTTCTGTGTTTGGATTTAATGTAAACGGAACAAGTTCTAGCGATATGGAGATTAGTTTCGTAGTTAATAATTTTAGTGAATTAAAGATAGTTTCTTAATCATAAATACAAAAAACAAGGAGAATAAAATGAAAAAAATTACAAAGTTATTCACAGCTTTAGCTTTGGTATTACTTGGGGTTTTCACTTTAGCATCATGTAGTGATGACTATACAGCAGAAGATCTTATTAGTAGATTAATACTAACTGAAGATGGTCAAGAAGTAGCAGCGAACTTTACTGTTCCTGGTTCTATAACAGCAGGTAGTGCTACTGCTACTGTTACTTGGGCAGCTGATGAAGGATCTGAAGATTATATATCTTTCACTGCTAATAGTGATGGAACTTATACAGCTGTTGTTAATCGTCAAGAAGATGATGTAAGAGCTTATTTTACAGCTACATTGACATACAATAAAGAAACAGCTACTAAACAATTTAGAGTAAAAATAACAGCTGCAGTAGATCCTCAAGAAGTAGTTACTAACTTCTATGATGCTGCATCAGGTTCATCAGTAAGTATCACTGGTTATATTACTTATTTAGGTGAATATAGTGCAAGCTATAGTAATTTCTGTTTATATATGACTGATTCAAATTATTTAGGTGGTTTCTATGCATTTAGAGCATCAGCTTCTCAAGATGTATATGATTCATTATCAGTTGGTACAGCTATTACTATTTCTGGTTCAAAAGATGTTTATAATCAAGGTCATCAAATTGGTTCAGGTGCTTCAATCACTATAGAATCTGATTTAACAGCATATGTAGATCAAGGTGCTTATAATTTAAATGAAGATTTTATAAATGATAATACTGATGATTATGGCGACATATTATTATATAAAACAGGTATGTATGTTGAATTAACAGGAGCGACTGTTACAAGTGTATCAGGAGTTAGTGTATCTGGTTCAACTCAAACTATTATTACTGCTGAATTAGGTGGTAAGACATTTACTGTTGCTTTAAATTCATATTTATTTGAAAGTACTTCATCAGCAACTAAATTAGCATACTTCCAAGAAGTAAGTGATTATCTTACATCTAATGAATTAACAATCAATGATATAATTGATGTTAAAGGTTACTTAACTAACTATAATGGTACATGGCAAGTTGTATTAGTAGATACTGATGATCTTACTATTACTAAAGTAGAAGAAACAGCAGAATCTGTTCTTTATACTGAAACAATGAAGTTAAATTCTGCAACTTCAATTCCTTCAGTTATTACAAAAACTAGTGAATATGAAGCAGTTTCATTATATCAATCTGATGATTCAAGAGTAACTGTAGAATGGTCAGCTGATAGTGAATATGTAAGCACAGAAGGCAATGTATTAACTATAGTAGATTATCCATCAGATGAAGTAGTTGTTACTTTAAAAGCAACTATTACTGTAAGTGATGATGATTTAGGAACAGCTACAGACACTATTGAATTTACATTCTCTCTTAAAGAATATTCATCTGAATATGATACATATTATAATGCTGAAGATGGCGATTCAATTACTGTTACTGGTATAGTATACGCAGTAGGATGTAGAAGTTCATATTGTTATGCTTATTTAACAAGCGATTCTGTTGGTGGTTACTATGTATATTGGTATGGAGTTGATCAAACAGAATTTGAAAGTAAATTCGTAGTTGGTAACGAATTAACTATAAGCGGAACAAAAGCTATTTATAATAATGTACATGAAATTGTCCCTACAAGTATTGATACTGTTACAGTAGTAAGTGTAGGAAATAATTTTCCAACAGCTACTGATATTACAGAAGCAGTTTCTAGTGGTGTAGATACTGACACATATCAAGGTGGATATGTTTCTGTTACTGGTGTTGTAAAATCAGTTTCTAGCTCTTCAGTAGTTCTTACAGTTGGCGATAATGAAATAACTATATATAAAGATTCTACAATTTATAGCAGTTTCACACCTAGTCAATTATTTGTTGTAGGAAATACTTATACTGTTTCTGGTTATTATACTTGGTATAATTCAAGCAAAATATATGAAATTTGTCCACTTTCAGAAAGTGATATCGTGTTAGTGGCTGAAGCTGAACCTGGAGATAGCGAAGAAGGTTCTGAAGACGAAAACGTATCAGATGCAGATGCTGTTATAAAAGCCACCGTTGCATCTAACGGAAATTTAAGTGATGCAAGCGTTAATTATGCTAGCTCAGTTAATTTAGACTCTGAAGTTTGGACTGTTACGACAGCTCAAAACTCTGGATCTTCAACTGTATTTGCTACAACAGAAGGAGTATTAAGGTTATATCCAAATTTAAACGTTTCTGATGGTAATGGTACCTCAATGACTTTTACAGTATCTGGGGGGGCAACAATTGCTAGTATAGAAATTACCTTCTATTCTCATAGTACTTCTTATGAAGCGTCATTATCAGTAACTGGTTCTGATGAACTTCTAACATCTTCTGATACTCCTACTACATACACTATAGAATATGCTGAAGGAATTACTTCATTTACTATTCAATGTGCAAGTACAGAAAATGCTCGTTGTTATATTACAAGCATTAATGTTTATTTTGCTGAATAATATTTGAGAAAAACAATAAAGGAAAGGGAGAAAAACAACTCTCTTTCCTTGTTTTTATAATAAGGAGCTATAAATGAAAAAGATTTATACATTTATTTTATTTATATTAGTATTTATTGGCTTAACTGGATGTAATAATACTGAAGTTATATCATCTAGTGAAATAGCTGATGAATTAATTAAATTAGTAGAGGAATTTGATATACCTAGTGAGGTTAGTGAAGACTTTACTTTGACAATATCAGTTACTTATGAAACATATACAGTAGATGTTACTTGGGAAAGTGATAATAGTGCTATTGTTATTAGTGGTAGTACAGCTAAAGTAACACAAACTGAATCTGCTGTAAGTGTATCTTTAGAAGCTAGTATTACTTATAACAACAATAATAGATATACTGATTTTGATGTTGTTGTATTAGCTTTATCTTCATCTAGTTCAGGTAATGAAGGTGGGACAACTACTAGTGGAGATACAACTATTCCAAGTGAAGTAACATATACTGGATATTACAGTGATTTAACTGGTAATTTTGATAATTTCTTCGAAGTATTAAACGAGATTATAGTATCTACTCATACTTATGAATTATCATATTCTGAAGTATGGACAGTACTACAAGAATCTGATGCATATGATGAAGATCATATAACTTGTCTTTATACAGGTATTGCCATTGATAAGGATGCTAGAGATGGTAGTTCAAGTAGCAGTGTAGTATGGAATAGAGAACATGTATGGGCTAAATCATATGGATTTGATAGTGAATCATATACAGCTTATTCAGATGCTCATCATTTAAGAGCTAGTGAAAAGAATATTAATAGTAGTAGAAGTAATAGTTATTTTGATGAAATAGATAACCCTACTAATACTGATTCATATGGTAATTCATGGACTAGTATTGTATTTGAACCTAGAGATGAAGTTAAAGGTGATGTAGCTAGAATGTTATTTTACATGGTTACTAGATATAGTGATAGTGAATTAACTTTAACTCTAGATAATTCAGGTAATTATAGTAGTGGAAGTCCAGTACTAGGTATGTTAGATACTTTAGTAAAATGGCATTATGAAGATCCTGTATCTGAAGAAGAAATATATCGTAATGAAGTAGTTTATTCATATCAAGGTAATAGAAATCCTTATATAGATCATCCTGAATTTGTATATTATTTATATACAGAAGAAAGTGAAGAACTAGGAGTAACTGAAGAAAATGTATTATCTATAGTTGAATCTGTTGATACTGAAGTAGATACTACAGTAAGTGATTTAATTACTGATATTGAAACATTAAGAGATAAAACTATTACTTTAGATGATAAAGATTTATTAGATGAATTATCAGCTAGATATGAAGCTTTATCAGCTGCTGATAAGACTAAGATTACTAACTATGATTTATTAACTAGTAAGATAGCTGAATATAATAAATTATTAGGTTATGAAAGTGTTACTTATGATTTATATAGTAACTTCCCATCTACAGGAACAAGTTATTCAAGTACTGGGGCTACTGTAACAATTGATGGAGTTGAATTCTATGCTTCTAACTATAGTACTATGAGTGGTTTTATAATAGGAGCTAATAATAACAATTATAATGCTGATGTAGATATTAAGTATAATGTAGATAGTTGGACTAAGTACTCGGTATTAGTATTTAAGGTTGAAGATTTATATAGCATAGAGCTAGATATAGGTAGAGTTTATGCTAACATATCTGGGGCAGCTATTTTATATTCAAGTGATGATATAACCTATGAAAAAGTAACGGAATTAGGTATAGATAGTACTGTTGATACTTACGGAACTATTAGTTATACCTTTGATGAAACTAAAACGGGTTATGTTGCTATAGTAGTTTATGGTACTCAACCAAGAGTAACTATAAATACCTTTACTTTAATTTATAAATATGATAATTAAGGTATATTAATAAAGTAAAACCTAGCTTATTTAAAGAAATAGGCTAGGCTTTTTTAATAGGTTTAAAAATGGTATAATGTGCACTATAGGAGGTTTATAACTTATGTATATAATAAGTAAAAGAACTGATGGAAGATATCAAATTAAGAAAGAAAATAGCAAAAGAGCTAGTAAAATATTTGATACTAAAGAAGAAGCAATATCTTATTGTAAAGATAAAGGATATGAATATAAAACTGAATCTAGTATAACTAGTGTAGTAAAGAGTTCTAAATCAAATAAATTACCTAAAGTAATCGCAATACTTTTATCTATTATAGTAGTTTTATTAATAGTTATTATATGTTTAGATTATTTTAAGGTAGTAAATATAGGTATAGTTAATTTTATAGAAAATTATATTATTGTAAATATTGGTAAAGAAAATGAAGATGATAATAATAGTAATGAAAATAATGGTAGTGATGGAGATTATACCTATAATAATGATACTTTAGTAGGTATTACTTATGATGACTTTCAAATACATTTTTTAGAACTTGGTAATGATTATAGTGGGGATTCTATTTATATTAAAGCTGGTGATGTAGATATCTTAATAGATGCTGGTAGTAGAACTGGTAGTGCTAGTACTATTAAATCATATTTAGATAATTATGTTACTGATGGTGTATTAGAATATGTTATAGCTACTCATGGTGATCAAGATCATATAGCTGGGTTTGTAGGAAGTAATAAATCTGGTATTTTATATCAATATGAAGTAGGAACTATTATTTTAAATGAGTTAACTACTAAGACAACAACTATTTATTCTAATTTCTTAGATGCTGTATCTTATTGTGAGGATAATGGTACTACAGTATATTACGCAGCTGATTGTTATAATAATGCGAGTGGAGCTAGTAGAACATATGTATTAGATGAAGAATTAAATATTACTATGGATATATTGTATAATTACTATTATTTTAATACTTCAAGTGATGAGAATAATTATTCAGTATGTACTATGTTTAGTTATAATGAACATTATTACATGTTTACAGGGGATTTAGAGCTTGAAGGTGAAGAAGCTATGGCAGAGTATTATGATGGTTCTAGTGAAGAAAAGACTTTGCCTGAAGTTGATTTATTTAAGGCAGGTCATCATGGTTCTAAAACTTCTACTAATGAATGTTTACTTGAGATAATTAAACCAGATATAGTATGTGTAACTTGTTGTGCGGGTGGTAGTGAATATACAGCTAATTACCTAAATACTTTCCCTACTCAAGACTTTATAGATAGAGTAGCTAAATATACTGATCAAATATATGTA
This sequence comes from uncultured Anaeroplasmataceae bacterium, assembly GCA_964547945.1. Taxonomy (GTDB): domain Bacteria; phylum Bacillota_I; class Bacilli_A; order Acholeplasmatales; family Anaeroplasmataceae; genus CALUXS01. The sequence continues at coordinate 14,385 of CAZJPL010000001.1, read as the reverse complement.
ACTAGTTATTATGATGAAGTAGAATTAACTAGAAAGTCTTTAAATGGTAATATAATAGTTTCTAGTGATGGCAAGAATGTAGCTGTTAGTGCTAGTAATAATGTTACTAAATTAAAGGATACTGAATGGTTTAATGAAACAGTATATGTTGATTCTAGCAATTATATTTGTAGTAGAAAAGGTAAATCAGATTACTTTACAGCTGATAGTGATGGCGTAATAGCTGTCCCAAGAAGAACTTGGCCTAGTTAGAGTGTTTTTACTTTCAAGATATATAAAAATATGATAAAATACTTCTTACCGAAGGAGGACTTTTTATGAATTATGAAGAATTATGGAATCTATTTTCTAAATATGATTCTATAGTAATATTTAGACATTCTAGACCTGATTTAGATGCTTTAGGTAGCCAATTAGGTTTAGCTCAAGCTATTAATAAAAACTTTCCTGATAAAGAAATATATGTTGTAGGAGATATGTCTAAACGTTATGAATTTATAGGTAAAATGGATGAAATAAGTGATGATATTATAGAAAATAGTTTAGCTATAATTTGTGATGTAGCTGTAAAAGCTATGGTTAGTGATGACAGATATAATAAGGCTAAAGAAATAGTAGTCATTGATCACCATAAAAATAGTTGTGATATGGATAGAGCTTTAGTATATACTGATACAACTAAAGTAGCTTGTGCTGAGATTATAGGAGACATGTTATTAAGCCTAAATAAAGAAACTACAGCTTATGGTGCTACCTGTTTATATGGTGGTATAGTTACTGATAGTGGTAGATTTCAATATTCTGGGACAACTAAAACTACTTTTTTAGTAGCTAGTTTCTTACTTAATCAAGGTGCTGATATTCAGTTTATTTATGATCATTTATATGTAGAAACGTTAGAACAAAGACTTATGAAAAACTATTTTTCTTCTTTATTTAAAATAACAGAAGACGGAGTAGCTTATCTTAAATGTACAGAAGAAGTATTAGCTAAATTTCCTGATGTTTCTTTCTTTGATATATCAAGAGGTATGGTTAATTTAATGGCTGGGGTGGAAGAAGTCATTATTTGGTGTAATTTTACCTATGATAAAGAAAATGATAAGGTAGTAGGAGAATTTAGAAGTAGAGGCGTAGAAATAGTAGAAATAGCTAAAAAATATGGTGGCGGAGGTCACGCATTTGCCTGTGGTGCTACCTTAGATAATTATGAAGTTGCTGATAAGGTAATAGAGGATTTTAATAATTTAGCTAGAAATTATAAAGGAGTAAATAATGGCTATATTTAGAGATATTTTAAATAAAATAGAAGAATACAATACAATAATAATTCATGGTCATGTTCGCCCTGATGGCGATTGTATAGGCTCACAATTTGGCTTAAGAGCTATACTAAAATTAAACTTTCCGGAAAAAGAAATATACGCAGTTGGTCAAATGTCAGATTATATTAATTTTTTAGGTGAAGTTGATAATATAACTGACGATAAATATGAAAATGCCTTAGCTATTTGTGTAGATTGTGGTAATAGTGAAAGATTATCTGATCAAAGATATAAATTAGCTAAAGAAATTATTAAAATAGATCATCATATACCTGTTGATTCATATGGAAATTTAGAATGGGTAGTAGAAGAAAAACCTGCTTGTGCTCAAATGATTTTTGAATTAGCTGATAATCTAGGCTTGAAATTAAATAAAGAAGCTGCTTTTGCCTTATATACTGGTATAGTTACAGATACGGGTAGATTTAGATTTGATAATGTTAATAGTGAAACATTTATAGTAGCCGCTAAATTATTAGAATATGGTATAAGTGTAGCCGAAATAGATAATAAATTAAGTGTAGAAACCTTAGATATTTTGAAATTTAAAGGTTATGTATTATCTCATTTTAAATTAACTAAACCAGGTTTTGCATATATTACTATAACTAAAGATATAGTAGAAAAATATAATATAAAATATGAAGATGCTGCTAATCAGGTTAATTTAATATCTTCAATACCAGGATATCCTATGTGGGCTTTAATAATTGAATATCCTAATGAAATAAGAGTAAGATTAAGATCTAGAGGACCTGATGTAGATAAATTAGCTAACTTATATCAAGGCGGAGGACATGCTAAAGCTAGTGGTTGTAAGTTAGAAAGTTGGGACAATTTAAAACAATTTATTAAAGATGCAAATAAAGTAGTAAAAAGATATAATACCTTGATTTCTAAATAAAAGATTCAAGGTTCTTTTTTTATAAGTTTTACAAGAAAAAAACTAAATAAAATACTTGAAATCAATTTTGTTTTTTAGTAGAATAATACGCGGACACAAAAGTGTCTAAATATCTTTTTCAAATTAACATCCCAAAGCCCCGTAAGGGGCAATATAGGACTATAGCCAAGCGGTAAGGCAAGGGACTTTGACTCCCTCATTCACTGGTTCGAATCCAGTTAGTCCTGCCATCCTAGTATATTCAAGGTGTATCATTACGATATGCCTTTTTTATTAAATTAGTTGTTTACCTTTGTGGTTATTTCACATTACTATATAGTTGTAAAAATAGCCATTTTGGGTTATGATTTAATTGATTAGGAAAGTTGGTTTTGATAGTGATTTTTAAAGAGACTGAAACAATAGAACTTAAACGTATATTAAATAAAGATTTTACCAAAGAGATAGTGGCATTTTTAAATACTAGGGATGGAGTTATCAGAAGATGATGGAAAAGTTGTTGGCATTTCTGATGTTGATAAAACAATGAGAGATATAAGAGATATTATTAGTGAACAAATTCTTCCTTCTACTGAAGGTTTATGCGAAATTAATTCTTTAACTTATGATGACAAGATTGTTGTTTGTGTTAATGTTAAAAAGGGAGATAAACTTTATTATATTAGAAAAGAAGGTAGAAGTGCGACCGGTTGTTTTTATAGAGATGGAATATCTTCTACTCCTATGAGTGAAGCTGAAATTGAAAGAAGAATTGAGAATACCTATTCTAAGAAAGAAAGTATGGTAGAAATAGTTAGTAAACAAAAAACATTTTCTTTTGCAATAATGAAACAATATTATTCTGCTAAAGGGTTTCATATAAATGATGAAACTTTTGAATCTAATTTATGTTTAAAAACTTCTGATGGAGAATACAATTATCTTGCTGAACTTATGTCAGATACGAATCGCGTTTCAATAAAAATAGCTAAATTTAAAGGGAAAGATAAATCTTTTTTAATAGAGAAAACTGAATACGGATATCAATGTTTATTAGTAGCTATTGATAGAGTTATTAATAGATTAGAAGCTGAAAATTATGCTAAATCTACAATTGTTGGTGCTAGAAGAATTGATAAAAGACTCATGGATATGGGCAGTCTAAGAGAAGCACTTATAAACGCAATGGCTCATAATGATTGGTTTATTATAGAACCTACTGTGTATATTTTTTCTGATAGAATAGAAATTCTTTCGCGAGGCGGTCTTCCTAAAGGAGAAACAAAAGAAATGTTTTTTAAAGGTATAAGTACTCCTAGAAATAAAGAACTTATGCGTATTTTATCTGATCTTGATTATGTTGAACAAACAGGATATGGTGTACCAAAAATATTACAACATTATAATCAAGATATATTTGAAATTGAAGATAATTATATTAATGTAACAATTCCTTTTGATCCTGAGGTGATGTTAGCACATACTAGTTTAAATGATGAGAATCATGATGAAGTAGATTATGAGGAAGCAATAATTTTATTAATTAAAAATAATCCTAAAATCACCTTACCTATGATTGCCAATAATCTTAATATATCAACTAGAGTTATAGAAAGAATTATTAGAAATAGTGCTAAAATAAAACGTGTTGGTCCTGATAGGGGTGGGTATTGGGAAATAGAAGAAGATTAAAAATATCAAATTAAAGGCATTTTATACACGTGGTGAAGAAACGGTGAAGAAATGGTGAAGAAACGGTGAAGAAAAATTAATCACTATTCATCTTTAATAATATAAAAAGGTAGTAAGAAAACAAACGAATAAGACTCTTACTACCTTATTTTATTAAGTTTTTTAATTCTCTTTTATCTTTAATATAGTTATATATAAAAGATATTAGTTTAGGAATATTTTCAACTATTATAACAAGTATTATAGCTATTATACTCCAAGCGTATACACTATCATATTCAAAATAATTAGCTGAATTTGTTAAGGCTTTACCTATAGAGTTTTTAGTACCACACACAAACTCAGCCATTATTAATACTTTGATACCTAAACCTACACTTTGAATAAATGAAGTTTTAATAAAAGGACTAGCTAAAGGAAATATTATTTTAGTTAGTACTTTAGTATTAAAGTTAGATTCTAATTTCCATACTTCCATTAATTCTTTATCTATATTTAATACTCCTGATAAGAAGGATTCATATATTATAGGTATTAATACTAACATAGATATAATATATGGTGATTTAGATAGGCCTGAAATTACCATAATAATTATGATAATAGAAGCTAAAGGTATACTTCTAAATATAGTTATCCAAGGTTTTAAAAATAAACGAATAAATTCTATTTTGCCAGCTAATATACCAAGAGTAGCTCCTATAATAAAACTTATTAGTATCGCGATTATTAATCTTAATAAAGTATATCCTATAGTAATATAGGTATTAGATGTTAATAGTAAGTCTTTTAGTTTAATTAAGATAGATAAAGGAGTAGGGAATATTAAAGTATTATTAATTATATAACATAATAAATATAAGATTAAAAAGATAGATATTATAGAAATAATATAGATTGCTAATTTCTTAGAAATAGAAGTCATCTGTTATTTCGCCACCAAATAAATCAGGATTTAAGTTAACTAGAGCTTCTAGACTTTCTTTAGCTGAAGAAGCTGATCTAAAGTTTAAGTTACATCCTGGAATGGCGTTAGTTAGAATAGAAGCTGAAGGTAGTCCTAAATCTAGTTCTTCAGCGTAAGTACTAGCTATATCAGGGTTCTTATTAATATAATCTATATTATCTTCTAATATTTCTAAATAAGTTTTGACAAAATCTTCATCTAAATCAGCTTTAACAAATACGCCGGCTTGTAGGAAGGTCATACCATCAGTAGCTTCACTAAACATTTCTTGAACATCTAGTGTATATACTTCTTTATTTTGACTAGCTAGATTAACTCTTGCACTAGATAATACAGGTTCAGCTACTAGATATATAGTATTTTCTTCTGCATCAGCAACTAGATTTTGCATTGTTAAAGAAGTACTACCTAAATAAGTTATATCATCTCTAACAGCATCATAATATTCTAATACTTTATCTACGACAACTTGATTAATAGTACTTTCTCCAAAAAATACTAAATTAGCTGTTTTTAAATCTTCTATAGTAAAATCAAAAGTAGCTGCGAAATATAGGTTACCATCTGTTATGTTAGCTGCGTATTTATAGGCCCCATTTGATTTATATACTGTAGCTCCTGAAGTAACAGGAGCTATTATTATATCGTAAGTTTGACTCGTTAGGGCGGCTGTGACAGCAGCACTATCACTTGCTACAGTAAAATCAATATTATAACCACTTATTTCATAATTATCATCAACACTTGCGTTATGAGCTATTATCACTTGTGATAAAGCAGGAGCCCCACTAGGAGCTAGTATAGATATAGTACCTTCAGTAGTATCTACACTTTTTGAACAAGCAGAAATAATTAATACAGTAAATATTGCAAATAATCCCAATAATATTTTATTTATTAGTTTTTTCATATAAAAACCTTCTTTCAAAACAATAGTATTATATCCTTTTTTAATAATTTTTACAAATAATTAGAAAGTGATATAAAAAAATAATTATTTTAGTCTATATATATAATGAGGAGGAAAAAAATGAAAAAAATTAGTTTTATTTTGTTAGGGGTTATAATATTCCTAAGTTTAAGTTTTGGCTCAGTAAAAGCTAGTTTTCCTGAAATTAAGTTTACTGAGTATGAAAAGGTAGAATCAGGGTCTTATTTAGAACCAGGTTATTATATTGTCAGGTTTCTTCTTCAAGACCCGGCAATAGATGAATATAACTTTGATCAACCTATGAATTATTATAGGAGTTATGGGAAGGTTAATGAAAATTATTTTACAGAAGATAATGTAGAAGAATTACTATTAACTTATTTTAATGCCACAGCTAGTACTGAATTATTAGAGTTTTTACCTACAGTAACTCAAGTATCAACAAGAAGGTGGGCTGCATCTTTAATTTTATTACTTGAAGAGGGAGTAGAATATGATGATCTTGAAACATCTACTGACAAAAGTGATTTTTATAGATTGAGTTATGAAAAAGTCCCTGTAATCGCAACTTCAGATGAAGTTCATGTTTTAAATTATGATGAATTTATTACTTTAGATCAAATTAAGTCTACATATAGTGCCTATGATAATTACGATAGAGATATAACTAGTAAAATAGAATTTGTATCTAATTATCCTAGTGATCCTAAAGATGCTAAAATAGATACTGAATATTATATTTCAGCTAGTGTAACAGATTCATCTAATAACACAACTACTGTTATTAATAAGATAATTGTTAAAGATATTACAGCCCCTAAATTTAGTAAAGAAGTATTAAGTTATGAATTAGATTATGGTACTAGTTTTACTTTAGATGATATTTATAAAGAGTTAACTTGTACTGATAATTATGAAGGAAGTATTAGTAACAGTTTATGGAATGTATCTAATAGTATTAATTTAGAATTATTAGGTACTCAATCTATAACTATATCATATACTGATTCAAGTGGTAATACAGGTAGCTGTTTAGTAAATATTAAAATAGTAGATAATGAAGCTCCAGTAATAAGTGTTATGCCTATAGAAATATCTACTACTAATCCATTAAGTGAAGAAGAAATATTAAAATTATTAGTAAGTACTAATAGAATAGATTCTAATTATGTATCTTATAAATTAACTACTAATTATTTTGAATATCAAGATGTAGTAGGTAGCCATGTAGCTACTTTAAGTTTGGATTATGAAGATGGAACTACTAAAACCTATAGATTTACAATAAATGTATTAGAAAACATAGATACAGTAGATACTACTAATACTAATATAGGAATATATATAACTATAGCTATATGTGTATTCTTACTTGTTGGTGGAGGTTTAGGATATTATTTATATTATAGAAAGAAAAATAGTAATTAAATATAATTTATACTAGGGTTAAAATTGTTATTGATGTATATCTATTGCATTGATTTTGCAACACATATAATATATAATCTAGGTGTAATAGATAAGAAAGGAGATGAAATAATGGCAGCTACTACAACTTTTAGTGTCCGTATAGATAATGAGATTAAAAAACAATGTGAGTTGCTTTATGGAGAATTAGGAATAAATTTAACGACTGCTATAAATGTTTTCTTACGTCAGTCTTTACGTGCTGGTGGATTTCCTTTTGATGTTAGATTAGAAAAACCTAATCAAGAAACTATTGCAGCGATGTTAGAGGCTAAAAAGATTGCGCATGACCCTAGTGTAAAACATTATTCAGATGTTGAAGAAGCACTGAGTGAATTAAAACGATGAAATACGAGGTTATTTGGACTAATAAGTTTAAAAATGTTTAAATATAGCTAGAGAAGGAATTCTTTAGAGATTAAGTTTGAATTAATAGCGAAAATGTTAGGGACTATTATATCCCTAGCTTTTTCGTTTTTTTATTGATTTTAGTAAAAATACTATTATTGACTTTGTCATTTATGGTGGGTAGAATATAAAAGTAAATTGATTTTTGAGGAAGTGAGCTAGATGGATGAAATATGTGCTATCGCTACCCCTTATGGCAAGGGAGCTATATCGATAATAAGATGTAGTGGGGATAATTCAATTAACTTAGTTAATAAGGTTTTTGATAAAGATTTAACTAAAGTAAAAGGTAATAGAATTATTTATGGGCATATTATATATAATAATGAAGTAATAGATGAAGTAATGGTTAGTATATTTAGAAGTCCTCATTCTTATGACGGGGAAAATTGTTGTGAGATTAACTGTCATGGTGGAGTATTTGTTACTAATCTAGTACTTGAAACTTTGCTTAAGATAGGATTTAGATTGGCTGAACCAGGCGAATTCACAAAAAGGGCTTTCTTAAACCATAAAATGGATTTAACAGCTGCTGAATCTGTTATGGATGTTGTTAATGCTGAATCTAAATTAGCTTTAGTTAGTTCACTTAATTCTTTAAATAATAAATTAAAAGATTTAATTAATAATTTAAGAGAAGATATTTTAAATATTTTAGCTCAAATAGAGGTGAATATAGATTATCCTGAATATGATGATATGATTGATGTTACTCATCCTTATTTAGAAGAACATCTAAATATCTTAATAAATAAAATGGAAGAAATTATAGCTAATTCTAAGATATCTAAGGTTATTATATCTGGGGTTAAAACAGCTATAGTTGGTAGACCTAATGTAGGCAAGAGTACTATTTTAAATACTTTATTAGGAGAAAATAAAGCTATAGTATCTGATATAGCTGGAACTACTAGAGATGTGGTTGAAGGTGTAGTAAGACTTGGTGATATAACACTTAATTTATTAGATACAGCTGGTATTAGAGAAAATAGCGATATAATAGAGAGTATAGGTATAAAAAAAGCTAAAGAGTGTATAGAAGAAGCTGATTTAGTATTATTAGTACTTGATATATCTAAACCTTTAATAGAAGATGATTATAAATTAATAGATTTAGTTAAAGATAAGAAACATGTAATAATAGCTAATAAGAGTGACTTACCTCAAATGTGGAATATAGATGATATAGTAATAATATCAGCTAAGAATAGTGAAGGATTATTAGAATTAAAAGATAAGATATATCAATTACTTAAGATAAACGAGTTTAATGTAGGTAATCCTAGTTTAAATAATGTTAGACAAATAAGATTAATGGAAGAGAGTTTAGAAGCTTTAAAAAATGCATTAAACAGTACTAAAGATAATACAGATATATCTTTAGTAGAAATAGATATTAAAACTGCGTTTGATAAATTAGGAGAAATTGTAGGAGAGGCATATCCTGATGAATTATTAACTGCTTTATTCACTAAGTTTTGTTTAGGGAAATGAGAAAGGAGTAAACATGGTTTGGCAGTCATTTGTTGTCGCTTGCGAAGCAATTTTACCAATAGTTGTTTTAGTATTAGTGGGTTATATATTAAAGAAAGTAGGATTAATTACTGAATCTTTTCAAAAACAAGGGAACAAGTTTTGTTTTAAGATATTAATATCTGTCTTATTATTTTGTAATATATATGCTATAGAAGATATTAAAAAAATAGGTGATTATGGTTTGTTTATTTTAGAAGTAGCTATAGCCATAGTAATATTATTTTTAATAGGTATTATAGTAGTTAAGCTATTTGTTAAAGATGATAGACAAAAAGGTGTAATACACCAATGTTTTTTTAGATCTAATTACGCTATTGTAGGTATACCTTTATCTACTTTTATTGCTACATCTTTGGGTTATTCTAGTGATTCAGATATAGTTGGGATAGCTAGTTTAGTTTCAGCTATAAGTATACCTTTATTTAATTCTTTTGCGGTAATAGCTTTAAGCATGTATAACAAGGAAGAAAATAATAAAGTGAGTATAAAAAAGATATTACTTGATATAATAAAAAATCCCCTTATTATAGGAGTATTTGCCGGAATACTTGCTTTATGTATAAGAGAGATATTTGTTTTAACTAATATATCTTGGAGATTAAGTGATTTTGTAATACTTTATAAACCACTTACTCAAATTGGTGACATGGCAACTCCTTTTGCCTTAATAATGCTAGGAGCCGGATTTACTTTTGAAGCTGTTAAAAAGTTAAAAAAACAAATTATTTTAGGTGTTTTAATAAGAATAGTGTTTGTACCTACGGTATGTTTAATTGCATTTTATTATATATTAAAATATCAAGTTACTGATGTTTATATATACTTCCCTTCATTAATAGCCCTGTTTGCAACTCCAATAGCTGTATCAAGTGTACCGATGAGTATAGAAATGGGTCAAGATGGTGAACTCGCAGGACAGTTAGTAGTTTGGACTTCCTTAGCATCGATAGTATCTTTATTTGTTATAATTATATTATTAATTAATCTAGGAATACTTCCAATTCAGATTTAAAAATGTTAAAATACTTGTAGAGAAGGAATTCTCGGAGAATGTTTGGAATTTTATTTAGGAAACGGAAAAGGCTAGGATCGTGAGTCCTAGCCTTTTCAATTTCGGTGGAGAATGTTTTTAATTATTTAGTTAGCGGTAATAATCTTACTTATCACCATTGTTATTACCTGCTATAATGATGATAAACATTATCAAAGCTAGGATAACAAGATACTCCATAAAGAGTACGCCTCCTAATTCAGATCAAAAACCTCCACCAATTTTACCAATTAGTATTGGTTTCATATAATACCTCCAACCGAAATAACACCTTATCTGGTGTCATTATATATTAGACAAATTAAATTATTTTTTTTGTATTTTTTATTAAAAAATATACGTTTTATCTTAGATTAAGTTTTAAAGGATATTGAAATTTTAACTAAAAACTTTTATAATAATTTGTCTATGTGAAGAAAGGAAGATCGTAATGGGAAGAGCACATGAAGTTAGAGCTGCTTCAATGGCTAAAACAGCTGCGATGAAGTCAGCAAAATATGCAAAATGGGGAAAGGAAATATTTCAAGCTGCTAAAGCTGGTGTACCTGATCCTGATATGAATCAAACTCTAAAAAGAGTTATTGAAAGAGCTAAAAAAGATCAATGTACAGCTGATGTTATCAAAAGAGCTATCGAAAAAGCTAAAGGTGCTATTAGTGGTGCTACTAAAGAAAAAACATACGAAGGTTATGGCAGTGGTAATGTAGCTGTTATAGTAGAATGTTTAACAGATAATGATAATAGAACATTTGCGGAAGTAAGAAATTGTTTTAATAAAACTGGTGGTCAAATAGGTACTTCAGTAACATACTTATTTAATCGTAAAGCTATATTTAGATTTACTGGTTTATCTGAAGATGAAACAATGGAATTATTAATGAATAATGATTGTGATTGTGAAGAAATTAAAACTGAAGATGGAGAAACAGTAATATTAGCTGATCCTAAAGATTTTAATTCTATTAAACAAGCTTTAGATAATTGTGGTACTGAATTAGACTTCAGTTCTAATGAAATTACTTTAATTCCAAGTAATAAAGTAGATTTAGATGAAGAACATGAAGAAAAGTTTAGAAGAATGTTAGATATGTTAAGAGAATTAGATGATGTTCAAGAAATTTATCATAATGCTAACATTGTTGAAGATGAAGAATAATTTTATACTTGTTAATTTTTAATTAATATGGTAGAATACCAAAGTCTTACTATGGTGATTAAATCCATGGCGGAAGGAGTGAAGTAAGTGAAAACAGGAATACATCCAGACTATAAAAAAGTTAAGGTAACTTGTACAACTTGCGGTAGCGTTTTTGAAACAGGATCAGTATTAAACGAAATTCGTGTTGATACTTGTTCTAATTGTCATCCATTCTATACTGGTAAACAAGCATTTACTCAAGCTGATGGTAGAGTAGATCGTTTCAATAAACGTTATGGCTTAGATAAGAAATAGTCGTTTATATACCCCTAGATTCTTAAGTGAATTTAGGGGTTTTATATTGCTTATAAAAGTTCGACAGTCAATTGATTAATAAATTTTAATTATTACGTAACTAAGCCAAAATTAGATGAAAATTAGTATCTAAAAAATGTAGTATCTATTTTACTAGTTCTTAGACACTTGTTTGGCTTATAAATTCTAATTAATAAGGTAGTTAAGCCAAAAATAGAGTTTTATTTTCTATAAAAAAAAGTAGTATATAAATTTTTATTTTAAATTTATCTTAATCAGCTATATGATACAAAAATAATGTGAATTATATTAATATTATTTATTTTTATAGGTATTATGTAACAAAAGTTTGTCTTGAAAATACATACAAAAATATGATTTTTTGTGATTATAGTTATATTTTTCTATAAGTAAGCTTTTGATTTTAAGCACTACATTATGTTGATATGAGAGATATCAGTTTATATATGTTATTAGTAAAATTCTATATTTTATATTATTTGAAAAAGTTCGACAGTTAATTTATCTTTAAATTAAAATTATTAGGCAGTTAAGCCATAATTAGATTTTTTTATTTAATTAAAATTGTTGTATTTTTAAATAAAAAAATTATTTAAAAGTTAAAACTCTTTTTTCTTGTATTTAGAAGATATTTGTTTTATTATTAAATTGATATTTTTGGTATTTAGAAGGTTGAAATTATGTATTATAGTGAGAATAAAATAGGTAAAATAGAAGTAATATGCGGACCTATGTTTGCTGGAAAAACTGAAGAGTTGATAAGAAGAGTAAAAAGAATGGATTATGCTCATAAGAATTACTTAGTATTTAAACCTAATATAGATAATAGATATGCAAATGATGAAGTAGTATCTCATAATAAAAAAAGTACTAAAGCTATTAATATAGATATTAATAATCCTAATGAGATAAAAAAATATATTAAAGATGATATTAATGCTTTAGTATTTGATGAAGTACAATTTTATGATCCTAGTTTTATAGATTTAGTTAATGAATATTCTAAAATAGGATTAAGAATAATATGTGCTGGTTTAGATAAAGATTTTACAGGTAAACCTTTTGGTATAATGCCAGAGTTATTAGCAGTTGCTGATGAAATAACTAAACTTACTGCTATTTGTGTAAAATGTGGGGAAGAAGCTACTGAAACTCAAAGAATGGTAAATAATGAACCTGCTTATATTGATGATCCTACTGTCTTAATAGGAGCAACTGAATCATATGAGGCTAGATGTAGACGGTGTCATGAGGTTAGAGTTCATGAATAAGTTTCTTAAAGCTGCTTTAAAAGAGGCTTATAAAGCTTATGATTTAGGAGAATGTCCTATAGGGGCTGTAATAGTTCAAAATAATAAAATTATAGCTAGAGCGTATAATTTAAGAGAAAAGAAACAAGACCCCCTAGGTCATGCTGAAATATTAGCTATATCTAAAGCTAGTAAAAAGCTTAATACTTGGAGACTTGAAGATTGTGAATTATATGTTACTTTAGAGCCTTGTTTAATGTGTGCTGGAGCTATTATTAATAGTAGAATTAAAAAAGTTTATTTTGGGGCTATAGATGAAAAAAATGGAGCTGTAGTATCTAAGGTAAATAGCTTTAGTTTATTTACTCATAAGTTAGATTATGAATATTTAAAAGAAGATGAATGTAGTTCTATTATTACTAATTTCTTTAGAGATTTAAGATATGATATTAATTTAGAAAATATTTATTTAGAAACTGATAGATTAATATTAAGACCTTTTAAAGAAGATGATCTAGATGATTTTTATGAATATGCTAGAGTAGAAGGAGTAGGTGAGATGGCAGGTTGGTCTCATCACACTACTATTGAAACAACTAAAATGATATTAGCTAATTTTATTAAAGAAAAAGATGTTTTAGCTATAGTTTATAAAGAAAATAACAAAGTAATAGGTTCTATTGGTTTACATAAAAAATATATACATGAATTTCAAGGTTTAAAATATAGAGAAATAGGCTATGTTTTAAGTAAAGATTATCATAAAAAAGGTATTATGACAGAAGCTTTAAATACTTACATACCTTTTATATTTACTGATATTAAATTAGATTTGTTACGTGTTAGACATTTTGATTTTAATATACCATCTAAAAATGTAATACTTAAACAAGGATTTATTTATTATAAGATGAGTAATGATAAAACTGTAGATAAAAAGAATGTTAAATCTCTTGAATATTATCTAACTAAAGAAGATTATAAAAAATGGAAAGGAGTTAACTATGATTGAGATTTTTAAAACTGAAGATGATAAGTTAAGAAAAATTGATAGTGTAGAAAAAGGATGTTGGATAAATGTTATTAATCCAACTGAAGAAGAAAAGAAGTTTTTAATAGAAGATATTAAAATAAATCAAGACTTCTTAAAACAAGCTCTAGATGAAGAAGAAAGTCCACATATCGATTATGATGATGATACTAATCAAAGATTAATTATGGTCGATTATCCAATGTTTTTTCAAGAAACTAGTGAAGAATATACATCTAAACAATATCAAACAATACCTTTAGGTATTTTAATATTTGATGATTATATAATAACTATATCTACTTATGAATGTCTAGATTTAGTAGATATTAAATCTGGCTTAGTTAAGGGAATTAATACTAACATGAAGA